>DATAKA010000144.1:0-1875 GCA_036261855.1 Phycisphaerales bacterium
CACCCGTGCTCGCCCTTCTTGACCACGACAAACCGCGGCCCCATCTCCAGGATGTGCCGCGCGGCGGTGACCGGGTTCTTCTTCCCCGTGAGCAGCTCGGCCTCGTCGTTGTTGAGCGCCAGCCCATCCACGTTCCGCAGCAGCACCAGCAGTTCGGGCTTGGCGATGTTGATCCACAGGTCCATCGTGTCCGCGACCGTGAGCCGCCGCTTGGGAAAACTGGCAAGGAACGACTGCTGGATGCCCGGGTGCGTGTTGCCCAGGAAGACAAACTCGCTGTCCCCGTAGAACCCCGGCACGGTGGGCGGCGCCTCGCTCAGGATGTTGAGGTGCGTGAACAGCGTCTCCCGCTGGACCATGTTCTCGTGATACTTCCCACCCCACGCAAAGGTCTTGCTCCCCTTGCGGACCTCCAGCCCGCGCACATCGATCTTCCCGAAGTGCCCGATGGTCTTGTGGAACGCGTCCGGCAGGTCCTCACCCGCCGCCGCCACCAGCCGCACGGGCCCAAAGAACGAAGCCGCCGCGGCGAAGTACGTCGCGCTCCCTCCCAGCACATTCTCCGCTTTCGCGGTGGGCGTGTGGACGGTATCGATCCCGATGGTTCCGGTGACAACAAGTGGCATAGGGGGCGATGGTACGTGCTCAAGCCGGCGCGGGGGATGATTGCCGGGGGGCGGGGGCGGGGGCATTCTGCCCCCGCGCGTGCACGCAGTCGGCCACGAATCCCAATCATCTCCCGCGCCAGTGTGCATGTGCTCCAAGTGAGCCGAACACACGCCGCGTCGTCCCGTCGCGGGAGAACGTACCCCCGCGCGCAGGAAAACGGGCGGGCTCATCGCCCGCCCGCAGTTCAGGAACACCGCCAACGGAACCTACTCCAGGTTCTCGACGTTCACGATCGTGCCGAAGGCAACCGCGCGGTCGAAGTTGTCGCCGCCGTCGACGATCGGGGTTGTCAGCACCTGGCCGTTGGTGTGCACCACCTTCAGGTAGTCATCGCCCGTAAAACCCTGCAGCTGGGGCGTGCCGGAAATCGTTCCCTTCAGCTCGACGTCCACCGTGTCGTTGTTCGCACGACCGTTCATCACGGTGTCCACGCTGCCGTTCCCGTCCAGCAGCAGCTTCAGGAAGTCATCGCCGCTGCCGCCGATCATCGTGCCCGCCACGTTCGCGCTGCGGCCGCGGCTCACGATGTTCGCCTCGCACACGTCGAGACCAGCGTTCTGATCGACAAAGAACCGGATGGTGTTGGGCACCGACGGGGTCACGCCGGAGAACTGGCCGTTGAAGTTCATCACAACCGAGTCGTTGGCCTGCCCCGTCAGCGCGCGGACGAGAAGGTAGTTGCGCGGCGCGAGCGACTCCACGTTCACCGCGACCACGTCCTCGCCAGAACCAGAGACAGTGTCCAGCCGCTGATCGTTCGTCCGGACATTTGTGGTCGTCGACGTGGTGACGAAGACCTCGTTGTTGCCACCGCCCTGCCGCACCGTCCAGTTCGAGAAGAAGAACCGCGGACGGATCACCCCCTCGAACGTGACCTTGTCGTTGCCACCCTCGCCGAGGACAGTGACGGCGTGCGCCACCGCGGTCGAGGTGGTGTTCGGCATCTCGTACACAAACTTGACATCAGAGTTGTTCGCCCGCGTGTTGATGGACACCGGCATGGGCGCAACGCCGCGCACCCGCACCTCGACGAAGTCCTGCCCGGACCCGGTCTCCACCTCCAGCGACGAAACCCCCGTATACGTCGCGTCCTGACCATTGAGACCGAACACCTGCACCGTGCCCGTGACCGGCCCGATGTTGATGTTGATCTGCTGGCCCGCGTTGTTGGAAACAAGACGGAGGTGGCTCGCCTCCGCCCCCACC
>DATAKA010000152.1:0-32723 GCA_036261855.1 Phycisphaerales bacterium
ACCATCCCACCCCCGCCCCATCCGCGCCCCCCGCGGCACCCAGCGAACCTGCGCCACGTGGCAGATCGAAGCCGCCATGCGCATGCTCATGAACAACCTCGACCCGACCGTCGCCGAACGCCCCGAAGACCTCGTGGTCTACGGCGGCCGCGGCAAGGCCGCCCGCAACTGGCCGTGCTTCGATGCCATCATCGCGACGCTCAAGTCGATGAAACCCGACGAGACCCTGCTCGTCCAGTCAGGCAAACCCGTCGGCGTCGTCCGCACACACGAGGACGCCCCTCGCGTCCTCCTCGCCAACTCCAACCTTGTCCCCGCATGGGCCACACAGCAGCACTTTGACGACTTGGAACGCCGCGGCCTCATGATGTTCGGACAAATGACCGCGGGCTCGTGGATCTACATCGGCACGCAGGGCATCCTGCAAGGCACGTACGAGACCTTCGCCCAGTGCGGACGCGACAAGTTCGGCGGTGATCTCTCCGGCCGCCTCTGCGTCACCGGCGGCTGCGGCGGCATGGGCGGCGCGCAACCCCTCGCCATCACGCTCGCCAAGGGCACCTGCCTCATCGCCGACACCAACCTCGCCTGCCTGGAGCGACGCCGCCGCGATAACTACCTGGACGAGGTGATCGCCGCCGATCAGACGCATACGTCCCATGAGTCCCATTCGTCCCATCAGCAGACAATCGACCGCGCCATCGACGCCGCAGTTGCCGCCAGCAAGGCCAAGCGCGCCGTCTCCATCGGCGTCCACTGCAACGCCATCGACCTCCTCGAGCGACTCATCGCCCGCAACATCACGCCCGATGTTCTCACCGACCAGACCAGCGCCCACGACCCCCTCATCGGCTACTGCCCACCCGACTACACGCACGAACAGGCCGAGCACGCCCGCGCGGCAGACCCGCAGGCATATATCAAGCTTTCCCTCGCCGGCATGGCCCGCCACGTCCGCGCCATGCTCACGCTCCAGCAACGCGGCAGCACAACGTTCGACTACGGCAACAACATCCGCCAACGCGCCAAGGACAACGGCGTCGCAAACGCCTTCGACTTCCCCGGCTTCGTCCCCGCCTTCATCCGCCCCCAGTTCTGCCTGGGCCGCGGCCCCTTCCGCTGGGTCGCGCTCAGCGGCGATCCTCGCGATATCTACGTCACCGACCACGAAATCCTCAAGGCATTCCCCGTGGTCGATCCGCGCCGATCCGCCAAGGACTCCACCACGAATGCCGAATCACGAATCCCGAATGCCGATTCTCTGAGCTTCCGCCAGCGCCTCCACGACTGGATCCTCGGCTGCCACCAGAACCCCGCCGCCCTCCTCGCCGGCGACTTCGCCAACTGCGCCCCGCGCTTCCAGTTCCAGGGCCTCCCCGCCCGCATCTGCTGGTTCGGTCTGGGCGAGCGCGACAAGGCCGGCCTCCTCTTCAACGATCTCGTGCGCACCGGCAAGGTCAGCGCTCCCATCGTCATCGGGCGCGACCACCTCGACTGCGGCAGCGTCGCAAGCCCCAACCGCGAAACAGAGGCCATGAAAGACGGTACCGACGCAGTCTCCGACTGGGCATTCCTCAACGCCCTTGTGAACACCGCCAGCGGCGCATCCTGGGTCTCCTTCCACCACGGCGGCGGCGTCGGCATCGGATACTCGCAGCACGCCGGGCAGGTCATCGTCGCCGATGGCACCGACGCCGCGGCCAAGCGCCTCGAACGTGTCCTGACCAACGACCCCGCCATGGGCATCTTCCGCCACGCCGACGCCGGCTATGAGCTCGCCCGCCAGTGCGCCAAGGACCAGCACGTCAACATCCCAATGCTGTAATGCCATACTCGGCGAAAAAAGAGCACCACCACCCTGAGTGATTTTGCGTGGTATCGACAAGGTTTGTGCGACACTTCGCGGTGATGCGCGCGCCCCCTTCTTGCACGCGTTCCACGCGCGGGTATGGTGTGGAAACCAGCCTCGCACACTCGTCAAAAGGGGACCACATGACCACCGCACACCTCTCCGGCGCACAACTCTCCGCAGCACAACTCCTGGAGCCGTCCATCATCGCCCGCCTCCTCGCCAGCGCCCTCGAAGTGCTGCACGAGCTCGCGACGACGTCCAAGGACCCCATCCAGCGCCGCCTCGCCGCAACCACCATCATCAAGACCCTCACCGCCAAGCCCCCGGCGAGCCGCGCGCCGCGCCCGGAGACGCCAACGCCCCGCGCCCAAGTGCCCACGCAACCACGCTCATCCGGCGATCCAACCCAGCCCGCGCTAACCTCCGACACATGCTCCCACCGAACCGCGCCCACATCGACACCGAAAAACGCAACCCCCGCACCCGAAACCTCCACACCCGCACCGTCGCCGAACTGGTCGAGATCATCGCCGCTGAAGACCGTGACGTCGTCGCCGCCGTGAAGCGTGCCGGCCCCCGCCTCACAAGGTTCATCGAGGCGGCAGAGCCCGGCTTTCTCGCCGGCGGGCGGCTCATCTATCTCGGCGCAGGCACCAGCGGACGCCTGGGCGTCCTCGACGCCAGTGAAGCGCCGCCCACGTTCCACGTCCCGCCCACGCGCATCGTCGGCATCATTGCCGGTGGTGATGGCGCGCTCCGCAAGAGCAGCGAGGGCGCCGAAGACGACCCCGCCGGCGCACACGAGGCCCTCGCCGCTCTCAAGCTCACCGCGCACGACTCCGTCATCGGCATCGCCGCGGGCGGCACCACCACCTACGTCCTGGGCGCAATCGATTACTGCAAGTCGATCCCCAACCCTCCCCTCACCGCCCTCATCACCTGCTCCGTGATCGACAAGCCCGAGAGCGTGGACCACCTCTTGACCCTCAAGACCGGCCCGGAAGTCATCACCGGCTCCACCCGCATGAAAGCCGGCAGCGCCACCAAGATGGCCCTCAACATCATTTCGACAACCCTCATGATCCGTCTCGGCAAGGTCTTTGACAACCTGATGGTCGACGTCAAGGCGACCAACGAAAAACTCCGCGACCGCGCGGCGCGCATCGTCCAGCAACTCACCAGCCTCGCCCGCGAGGACGCCTTCGAGCTCCTGGACCGCTGCGATGGCGAGGTCAAGACCGCCGTGGTCGTTCACCACAAGGAGGTCGAGCCCGACCGCGCCCGGGAACTGCTCGCCGGGCACCAAGGCCGGCTCGATGCCGCGATGAGCGCCCCTTGAACGCATCCAGCATCGCCCGGCACCCGAAGCCATGGCATGCTGAAGCCCGCCCTCCGCGCCGTGTGCGGCACGATCCCTATCGCCTCAATAGCGGCCGATGCTGCGCTCGCCGTCCCGCGCGTCGTGTGCAGCCTGCTCCTTGCCATCGACTTCGGCATGAGCAAGTTCCCCACGCCGCAGTGGTTCATTGATGATGTCGGCAATCTCGGCTTCCCCGCGCCGACGTTCTTCGCCTGGGCGGCCGTGTTCTCCGAGGTCTTCGCGAGCTTCCTCCTCGCCCTGGGCCTCGCGACACGCCTGAACGCTGCGCTGGTCTGCGTGACGATGCTCGTCGCCGCGTTCGTCCAGAAGTGGGACGCGTCCACGTGGGAGAAACTGCCCAGCCTCTTCTTCTTCCTGAACGCCTACACCGCGCTGATCCTGGGCTCCGGACGGTTCGGCCTTGACCGCTTCATCCGCAAACGCCTGGGTGGACCGTCCTACGCTCGCCCCTCATGAAACGCATCCTCCATGTTGGCCTCGGCCCCCTGGGCGTCCGCATTCTTCAGGACATGCACGACCGGGAGAGCGGCCACCTCGTCTGCGCCGTGGACAAGGACCCCAAGGTCGCCGGCCAGCCACTGAATGCACTGGTCCCGCACGCCGACCCCAAGCTCCGCGTCCTCGCGTCCCTGGACGACATCACCGACTGGGATACGATCGACGCCGTGATCGTCTCGACCGCCAGCGACCTCCGCGCCTGCGCCGACACCTTCCGCGCCCTGCTCAAGAAGGGCAAGCCCATCGTCAGCACCTGCGAGGAACTCATCTACCCCTGGCTCCGCCACGTCGCACTCGCCGAGGAGTTTGACGAACTCGCCAAGCGCCACGGCGGCCGCCTCCTGGGCACCGGCGTCAACCCCGGCTTTGTCATGGACGCGCTGCCCGCGTTCGCCACCAGCGTCTGCAAGCACGTGAAGGGCGTCTCCTGCTTCCGCATCCAGGACGCCTCCATCCGCCGCATCCCCTTCCAGAAGAAGATCGGCGCAGGTCTCGACGACGCGGCCTTCGCCGCAAAGGTCCGCGAGGGCACCCTTCGCCACGTCGGCCTGGGTGAAAGCCTGCACTTCATCTCGCACTATCTCAACCTCCCCATCGAACGCTGGGACGAGGACCTCGTTCCCGTCAAGGCCGAGCGTGACCTCACCTGCGGCTTGGGTCCCATTCCCCGCGGCAAGATCGCCGGCGTCCGCCAGGTCGCCCGCGGCTACTTCGACGAGCGCGTCGTGATCCACCTCGAGTTCCAGGCAGCCATCGGCCAGTTGGACCCGTACGACCGCGTGCTCATCGACGGCGAGCCGCCGCTCGACCTCCGCATCCCCGGCGGCGTCCATGGCGATGTCGCAACAAGCGCCGTCGTCCTCAACTCCATCCCGCGCATCATGGAAGCAGCGCCGGGCCTGCACACCATGGGCACGATCCCCGGTCCCTTCTTCCGCCGGTCCTGACACGATCTACGGTTGCGGATGCCCACCCGCCGCCTCTCGGTCGCACTGCTCGCCACGCTCGCCGGCACCGCCGCGTGCCACAAGCCCGCCGTCACCGCCACCGCGCCCGGTCCGGCGTTCACGCCCGCGGCCACCATCGACCGCGCAGCGCTGCAGCCCGGCGTCACGCTCCGCGCGTTCCAGTTGGACGGCGAGTTTGACAAGCTCCCGCGCCTCGCCGATGGCCAGACGCCCAACACCGATGAACTCCGCCCCGCGGTGGACTTCTCCGGCGACAGCCTCACCACACTGGCCGCCCCTGTGCTGACCCAGACGCGGGCGTTCATCGATGTGCCCGCCGACGGCGCGTACGTGTTTCGGCTGACGAGCGACGACGGTTCTCGCCTCACCCTCGCCGGCGCGGCCGTCATCAACCATGACGGCCGCCACAGCGCAACGCCCAAGGAGAGCACGCCGGTCCCACTCGCCCGCGGCCTGCACGAGATCGTGATCGACCACTTCGACGCAGGCGGCGGCAAGTTCCTGAAGCTCGAGTGGAAGCGCGAGGGTGCCGCCGAGTTCGCGCTCGTCCCCGCCGCCAGCCTGTTCACCGAGATAGACCTCGCACGCGTGGTCGCGCCCGGCGTCAAGTCCGTCGCCGACCAGCGCCGCCCCGGAGACGGCAGGCCCGTCGCCGGTGTACACCCCAGCTTCCGCATCGACACCATCGAGGTCGAGGGCTTTACGCCGATGGTGGGGGCCATGACGTTCGCGAGCGATGGGCGCCTCATCGTCGGCACGTTCAACCCGCTGCAACGCACCGACACCGAACTGGTGGACATCGAGTCAAAGGAGCCCGACAAGCTCTTCGCGGTGAGCGGCGCGCTCGGCGACCCCACGGACGCCACCGTCTCTGTCGCAGCCGAAGGCCTCTACGAACCGCTGGGGCTGTGCGCCGTCGGCGACGACTTGTACGTCTCGCACCGCAAGGCGATCACGCGCCTGAGCGACAAGAACGGCGACGGCTTCTACGAGACGCACGAGGACGTCGCGTCCGGCTGGGCCGCGTGGAACTACCACCAGTTCACGTTCGGCCTCCTGCACCGCGGTGGCACGCTCTACGCCGCGCTCTCCACCGCGATGGCGCCGCCCGCGTGGGAAGGGATGATGTCCAACGCCGCGCCCAACGACCCGCTCCGCGGCAGTGTTCTGGAAGTGGACCTTGCAACCAAGTCCTTCCGCGCGATCGCGGGCGGTATGCGCACGCCCAACGGCCTGGGCTTCGGGCCCGAGGGCACCCTGTTCTACTGCGACAATCAGGGCACGTGGATGCCCACCAACCAGTTCGCGGAGGTGGTGCCGGGCCGCTTCTACGGGCACTACAACAACACGAACAGCGTGCCGCAACTGGCCGACCGCTTCCCCGCCGGCGGGGTCGCGAGCATCTTCTGCGACCTGCCGCGGACGCCCACCAGCGTGGACATGGTGCATAACGACCTGTGCAACTCGCCGACGCAGCCGGTGCTCGTGAGCGACGGGCCGTACAAGGGGCAGATGCTGGTGGGGGAGTTGACCGCGGGAGGCATCCGGCGCGTGTTCCTTGAGAAGGTGAACGGCGAGTGGCAGGGCGCGGCGTTCCAGTTCTCGCAGGGGTTCAGTTGCGGCATCAACCGGCTGGCGTGGGGCCCGGACGGCACGCTGTTCGCCGGCGGCATCGGCGCGGGCGGCAACTGGAACTGGAAGAACACGCGCTCCGGGCTCGACCGCCTGACGCCGACCGGCGTCGTCCCCTTCGAGATGCTCGCCGTGCGGGCCACGCCCGATGGCTTTGAGATCGAGTTCACCGGCGCTGTTGCGCGGGCGTGGCTGAGCGACGCGGCCCATTACGAGGTCAATCAGTGGCGCTACGAGCCGACGAAGGAGTACGGCGGCGAGAAGAGGGACGTGGAAGCGCTGACGGTGCGGAGCGCGACTCCCTCGGCCGATGGAACCCGCGTTGTGCTTGTCGTGCCCGGACTCAGGGCCGGGCGCACGGTGGCGATCCGCACCGACCCGGTGTCGGTTTCGGGCGAGCCGATCTGGTCCACGTACGCGTACTACACGCTCAACAACATCCCGGCCGCGGAGCCTGTGGCGTTGGAGCACGTGGGAGTTGGCGCGCTCGCGCCGGCGGAGGGCGTCACGCTGATCGGTGCGCACGGGTCGGACGCATTCATAGTGGATGGAAAGGGCGAGCCGGGCCCGGGCCTGTCGCAGGCGGACCTGCTCGCATCGCCGCCGTTCGTGGACGTGGGCGCGGGCGACCTTGTGTCGCGCACGTCGTTCGGTGATTGCCGCCTGCACGTAGAGTGGTTCTGCCCGCCCGGTGGCGAGGGGCAGCTCGCCGGGAACAGCGGCATTTATTTGCAGGATCGCTACGAGGTGCAGGTGCTCGGGACGCTGGCGGGTGACCGGACGTTGGTGCCGAACGAGGCGGGCGCGATCTACGGCGTCAAGGCGGCGGACGTGAACGCATCAACGGGCCCGGGGACGTGGCAGGCGTACGACATCGTGTTTACCGCGCCTCGGTTTGAGCAGGGCAAGAAGTCGGCGGACGCGAGGATGACGGTGTACTGGAACGGTCGACTGGTGCAGGATGGCGTTGCTGTGGCAGCGCCGACCGGCTCGGCTATCAGCAAGGGCGAGCAGGACGGTGGGGGCGGCGTGCAGTTGGGGCCGATCCGGTTGCAGGCGCACGCGACGGCCGCGGAGGGGCCGGTGCGGTACCGCAATGTGTGGGTCGCGCCTGTCGCAGAAGCGGCCGGCGGCGGCACGTGGCGCAACCTTGTGCCGGAGCACTGGGCGGGTGCATTCGTGGTGCGCGGCGGTCTGGCGACGTACGCGTTCGAGAACGGTGAGATCGTGGGTACCACGGCGTCGAGCACGCCGAACACGTTCCTGGTCACCAAAGACACGTACTCAGACTTTGAACTCCTCCTCGAAGCGAAGCAGGATGTGGATCTCAACTCGGGCATCCAGATTCGCAGCAGCATCGACGGCGCGGCGGACGGGCTCGGGAACCGCGACGGGCGCGTCCGCGGCTATCAGGTGGAACTGGACCCCTCCAACCGCGCGTTCACCGGCGGCATCTATGACGAGGGTCGGCGCGGCTGGCTGGTGCCGCTGACCTGCAACCCGGCAGCGCGTTCTGCCTTCAAGCCCGGTGACTGGAACCAGGTCCGCATCGTGGCCAAGGGGCCGGTGATCCGCACGTGGGTCAACGGAGTGCCGGCGGCGAGCATGTTCGACGCTGTGGATGCCTCGGGCCGGATCGGTTTGCAGGTGCACGGGGTGGGGGATCGGGCCGACCCGCTGCGGGTGCAGTGGCGGAACATCCGGATTCGGCCGCTGGGCGTGGGCGGCGAGTAGAGGGGCACCTCAAACAGGCGATGCCGAGCGGCCGGATGCGGATTTGGGGGTGTTTGCGGGTGGTTTTGGGGCACGGGTCGTGCGTTCGTGCGTATCAAAGGGTGGCGTTTTCAGAGTGACGCCGGGAGTTCCTAGAGATGGATACGCCTTCTTGCGTTGGACGGGGTGTGGCCGCGCTGCTTGCCGCCGCGTTGGCGACCACAGTGGGGTGCGCAGCGCCGCCGGTGCGGCAGCAGGCCTCGATGACGGTGTTCACGCCGCTCCCGTCTGCGTCCGTGGCGCGCGAGAGCTTGGATGACCTCGTTGCGCCGATTGCGCTGTACCCGGATGCGCTGCTCGCACAGATTCTGCCCGCGTCCACCCTGCCGCTGGAAGTGGTCCAGGCCGCGCGGTGGGTGAAGGCGAACCCAGGCCTCGAATGCCTCGATGACCAGCCGTGGGACCCGAGCGTGCTGGCAGTGGCGCGGTACCCGACGGTCATCGCGATGATGGATGAGAAACTCGACTGGACGGTGCGGCTTGGCGAGGCGTTCCTGGCGCAGCAGGAAGACGTGATGGCGAGCATCCAGCGGCTGCGAGCGCAGGCGCGGGACGTTGGGTCGCTGTGCGACACGGAGCAGCAGGTGGTGGTCGTTCGCGACAGCGCGATCTGCATCGAGCCCGCGGTGACGGAGGTCATCTACGTGCCGGTGTACACGCCCAGCGTCGTGTACGTGCGGCCGTCGTATGACTGCGTGCCGTCGTCCTTCGTGCGGTTCAGCGTGGGGTATTCCGTGGGGTCGTGGCTCAACCTCGACTGCGATTGGCGGCAGCGCCGGGTGTGCGTGGACCGCGACGGTTGGCGTCGTTGGGGCCACGGGCACGACTGGCATGATCATGGCTGGCACGACCGAGATTGGCGGGACCGGGACCGGCACGACTGGGATCGTCACAACGGCCGTGACCGGGACGGGCGTGATTCTCGGGATGGTCGAGACCGTCCGCGGGAAACCTCGCAGGGTGGGCCCCGTGGTGATCACGCGCAGCCGCCTCGCAACGACGTGCCGGATGGCTCGGCGTGGACGCCGAACCCGAAGGTGCACCGTTCCCAGGTCAAGGTGGAACGTGCGACCGTAAACAACGGCCCGAGGTGGAACGTGCCGGCGCGGGTGCAGGAACCGCCCAGGCCTGTAGCGAGTGCGCCGACGGCGGAGCGCAAGCCCGTCGCCGTGCAGCCGCAGGATGCGCGGCCGCGGCAGACGCCGCGGATCAAGCCGAGCCCCTCGTTCACACCGATGGAAACGCAGAAGCAGCCGGCGCGGCGCGTGGAGGCCCCGGCCCCGAGCGAGGCGCCGAAAGTGACCGTGCCCGCTGAGCGTGCGCCTGTTCAAAGGCGTGAGGCGGTTGAGCGGCCCAGGCCGCCGGCGGTCCGCGCGGTGGAACGGCAGCGGGCGGCGGAATCACCTGCACCCAAGCGGCAGGAGGCCGCGCCGCGCCCGGCGGAGCAGCCCAAGCCGGCGGCCCGGCCCGCTGAGCCGAAGCGTGATTCGGACGCGAAGACCGTGACACAAACGGGCCCCAACACCAAGCGGCGTGGGCGGTAGGCACGCCGCGGCGTGCACTTCCTACGCTGTCTGCATGAAGGCTGAAACACTGCTCGCGGAACTGAACCGGCTTCGCCAGGACGTGCCGAAAGACCCGTCCGATATCGAATGGCTGACGCTGCACCACGTCTTCTGCTTTGTCTCGTACCAGATGGGTGACTTCCAGAAGTATGTCGCGGAGCAGTCGGCCAAGGGCGCGTTCAAGGAGTTTGAGGAGCAGTAGCAGAACCGCTTGCAATCCGCCGCGTATTGCAGTATGTTGCAACAGTCCCGCGGGCGACGGTCCGCGGTGGGAACTCCGGCGGACGGGTGACACCCCGTTGGCGGCTGGGGAAGGCAAGGCGCGTCGCTTTGGGCGTCCGCCGCATCAGAAGGAGGTGATCCAGTGGTTCAAGTCAACTGTCAGCAGGGGCTGCGTCGCTAGGACGCGCTCGACGGAGCTGCGAAGGCGCAGCCCACTGAAACACCTACGGCAACGTAGATGGCACGCCGCCCTCCGCAGGGGCGGCGTGTTTGTTTTCATGGTCTTTGAATTGGGTCGCGGCGCAGGGCCGCCGTGGAGCGCCCGGCGGGCGGCGCTTAGCGTGGATCGGAAGACGTGGTGGAGCCGGAGTTGGCCGCGCGGTCGAAGAGGTTCCAGATGCTCACGACTGCGATGGAGCTCGTGGAGCTATCCGCATCGACCGGGATGCTGGAGGTGAGCGTGCGGGCCTGATCGTGGTACCAGTGGACGGTGAGGTCTGCGCGGAAGAAGTTGGCGCCGATCCGGTGGTTGATGTCGGCCTGGGATCGCATGCCGTCGGCGATGAGGGACGACTGCGCGGGGTCGATGCGGAAGAGCTGGCGGGTCATGATGGGCTGGCTGTCGATGCCCACGAACATACCGGTGGGGCCTTCGCCGCGGTAGTGGTAGTTGGTGGCGATCGAGAGGTCGTCGCGTTGCCAGCGGGGGAAGACGGAGTCGTAGCGGTTGAGGCCGCTGTGGGAGGGGCAGTAGAAGACGGTCGGGGCGGGCATGTATTCCTGGACGAAGAGGTGGCCCAGGCCGTCCCAGCGCGGCTTCTGGCCGTCCTCGGCGTCGAGGCGGGCGTAGATCATGTCGGCGGGGCGCTTCATGGCTTCGTCGCCGGGCGCGGGATCGACAAAGACGCTGTGGGGGAGGTAGTCCTTGTTGGCGTCGGCGTACATCAGCATGGCGATGCCGAGCTGGCGGACGTTGGACTGGCAGGCGACGCGGCGTGCAACCTCGTTGACCTTTGAGACAACGGGGAGGAGCAGGCCGATGAGGATGGCGATGATCGCCATGGACACGAGTACGTCCATGAGCGTGAAGGCTCGGGCGCGCGTGGCGCCACGGGGGGGCTGGCTCGGGTTTGAGGTTACGTATCCCACGGTGGCCTACTGGTGTCCTGCGGAATCACCAACTGCCTGCCGGGCGGTTGGTTGGGTGCCCGGACTCTTCTTTAGAATAACGGAAACTCGGCACGGTTGCAATGAAATCTGAACTTGATCGTTGAGAACGGGATGGTTTGGTTTGTGTTCGGAATGAAGTTTGCTTGCAGATCGTCCCCGGAGTCTGTATTTTGGGCATCCTGCGGCTGTCGGTTGCGTAGAGAAATTGGCTGGTCGGCGGCATGCTCGTACGCCATGCGGTTGGCCGGTCCGGAGGCCTGTATTCATGGGGGCCCGGCGGAGTCAACCCGATCCGTCCAACGCCGACATGCTGCTGATGCAGCGTGTGGCGTCGAGCGATGAGGCGGCGATCGCCGAGTTGTACGACCGTTTTGGGTCGCTGGTGTACCGCATGGCGTACCAGTCGATGCCGACGCGGGCGGAGACCGAGGACGCGGTGCAGGAGATCTTCATCCGGCTGTGGAGAACGGCCGGGAGGTACGACCAGGAGCGGGCGGCGCTGGTGACGTGGGTGATGCTCATCAGCCGTCGGCACCTGGTGGACAAGTTGAGGCGGAGCCGGGCGAGGATCA
Organism: Phycisphaerales bacterium; assembly: GCA_036261855.1. Taxonomy (GTDB): domain Bacteria; phylum Planctomycetota; class Phycisphaerae; order Phycisphaerales; family UBA1924; genus BJHL01. Next base: position 11,634 of record DATAKA010000152.1, read on the forward strand.
AGCCCAGTTCCATCGATCACCCGCAGGCGGTGGTCACGCCGGAGGCTCCGGCGGGCAGTTCGCGGATGGACACGGATGACCGGATCAAGGTGCTGATGAAACGGATTGAGACGCTGCCGGAATTACAGAGGCTTGTTGTGACGAGGGCGTACCTGGGCGGTCAGACATTGCGGCAGATCGGCGAAGAGCTGAACACGCCGCTGGGGACTGTCAAGAGTGCGCTGAGCAGGGCGCTGGTGAGGTTGCGGGAGCGTTCGGGCGAGGAGTATGTTGCATGACGACGCGTGAGCTGCTGGAGAATGCGAACCTTGCGGCCCTGGGCCTGCTGGATGGCGACGAGCACGCCGCGTATGAACGCGCGCTGGGCAAGGCGCCGGAGGCGGTGCGCGAGCACATCCTGCGTGAGCAGGCGCGGTGGTCTGGTGGCGGGGAGCTGCTGCCGGCCGTGGAAGCGCCCGAGCACCTGCGGGAGCGGGTGATGGATGCGGTGCGGGGCGCGATTGTGGACGATGAGATTGCGCAGAGCGCGGGCGGCTTTGAGGCCGGGGCGTTTGGTGGTCGGCGCGGCGTGAGCCCGCTGTGGCGCGGCGGGGCCCTGGGGCTGCTGTGCGGCGTGGTGGCGCTCTCGGGCGTGCTGTTCTTCGTGCGGAGCGCGGAGAAGGAGAGCAGCCAGCAGCTCGCGTCCGGCTCGGTCACCGAGGCGCTCCGTGGTACCTTTGGTTACAAGTTCGTGGATGACGTTGTGTTCGACGCTTCGACGCGGAAGGTGACGTTCGAGCCCGTCGGCTCGTTCGCCGGCGAGGCTGTGCTGTACTCGAACGATCAGTGGGCCGAGTCCCGCGCGGTGATGAACAACATGCCCATGCTCGGCAGTGGCGAGCGGTATGCCCTCGTGCAGCTCGACGCAGACGGGAAGTATGCTGGTGAGATCGGCACGTTCGACGGTAGCGGGCAGTTGAGCAGCATCGGCGTCGAGAAGGTCGAGCGCGGCACGCAGGTGGCGATCGTGGTTGCCGGCGTTGGCCGCGCGGCGACGGCGGAGCGGCTGCTGATGGTCGCGCGGGTTGTGTGACAGAATTTTGACGGTGCTGCAACCGCCCGGGCCGGGCGTGCGAAGAGCAGTGTGCACCGAATCGTTTTTCCCACCTTCAACAGCGCCCCGCTCCGCGGGGCGTTGTTGTTTCTGGGCTGGGCCGTCGCCGCGTGGGCCGGTGTTTCGGGACTACGGTACCTCCCCCATGGCCAAGAAGCCCGCGAAGGCGGACACACTGCCGATGATCGAGAACCGCAAGGCGCGTCACGATTACCACATCGAGGACACGCTGGAGTGCGGGATTGCGCTGATGGGGTCTGAGATCAAGAGCGTGCGGGACGGGCACGTGTCGCTGGCGGAGGGGTTCGTGCGGATCACGGAGCAGCCGCCGACGCTGACGCTCTACAAGGTGCACATCGGGGAGTACACGCCCGCGGCGGCGCTGGGGCACGCGGCGACGCGGACGCGGATCCTGCTCGCGAACAAGAGCGAGATCCACAAGTGGGCGAAGAAGATGTCCAAGGGCATGACGATCGTGCCGCTCAAGATGTACTTCAAGGGGCCCTGGGCGAAGCTGTTGATCGGACTGGCAAAGGGCAAGCAGGCGCACGACAAGCGTCAGGACATTGCCAAGAAGGATGCCGCGCGGGACATGCAGCGGGCGATGTCGAGAAGGCAGTGACGAAGAGACGAAGAGACGAAGTGGGGGTGCTAGGCCTTGTTGCCGTCGCCGGCGATGCTGCCGCGCATGTTGGTGTCGGCCTGCATGTTCTGCATCTTGTAGTAGTCCATGACGCCCAGGCGGCCGGTGCGGAAAGCTTCGGAGATCGCCTTGGGGACTTCGGCCTCGGAGAGGACGACGAGTGCGCGGTTCTTCTGCTCTTCGGCCTTGAACTCCTGCTCCTGGGCGACGGCGAGGGCGCGGCGTTTTTCGGCCTCGGCCTGGGCCATCTGCTTGTTGGCGTTGGCCTGGTCGGTCTGGAGCTTGGCGCCGATGTTGTCGCCCACGTCGATGTCCGCGATGTCGATGGAGAGGATTTCAAAGGCGGTGCCGGCGTCGAGGCCGCTGGCCATGACGGTTTTGCTGATGGCGTCGGGGTTCTCCAGCACCTGCTTGTGGTCCGCGGAGGAGCCGATGGTGCTGACGATGCCCTGGCCGACGCGGGCGATGATCGTCTCTTCGGTGGCACCGCCGACGAGTCGGCCGATGTTGGTGCGGACGGTGACGCGGGCCTTGCACTTGAGCTGGATGCCGTCCTTGGCGACGGCGTCGATCGTGGCGCGGGGGCCGGAGGCGGCGGGGCAGTCGATGACCTTGGGGTTGACGCTGGTCTGGACGGCGTCCAGGATGTCGCGCCCGGCGAGGTCGATGGCGGTCGCGATGTTCCAGGGGAGTTCGATGCGGGCGCCGCGGGCGGCGATCATGGCGCTGATGACGTGGTTGACGCGTCCGCCGGCGAGGTAGTGCGTCTCGATGGCGTTGGTGGGTATGTCCATGCCCGACTTGACGGCGCGGATGCGGTTGATGACGACGGTGCGGAGGTCGACCTTGCGGAAGCGCATGCCGATCATGTCGATGAGGCTGACCTTGGCGTTCGAGGTGGTTGCCTGGATCCAGAGGCCCAGGAACTGGAGGAGGAAGGCGATGAAGATCAGCGCGAAGATGCCGGCGATGATGGCGATTGCGATCCAGACGATTGGGGGCACGGTTGGTCCTCTCGGGTTATCGCCCTGTGGGCGGTTGACGGTGGGAGTATAGAGAACGGCGGCTGTGCGGTCAGGCTTCGCGGACTTTGATCACCTCGAGGTCGGCGTGGGTGACCTTGACGCGGGTTCCGGCGGAGATGAAGCTGGTCTCGCTCAGTACTTCGTGGCGGTGGCCGTCGATATCGACCTTGCCGACGGGGCGGAGGTCGGTCAGGACGGTGCCGGACTTGCCGATGAGTGCACGGCGGGCGGCCTTGGCGGCTTCCTCTCTCCGGCGCTCTTGCTCGACTTCGTCTTCGGTCGGGGCGCCGATGATGCGTTTCCCGAGCGGCGTGTGGGGCCAGATCTTCAAGCCGAAACCGACACCCATGGGTGCCAGGACGATGAGCGCGAGGCCGGAGCTGACGCCCCAGGTGGTGTCGAACTTGAACATGCAGACGACGCCGGCGATGGCGAGCACGCCGCTGGTGAGGCCCAGTGCGCCGTGGGAGGGGACGAAAAGTTCGGCGAAGCCCAGCACCACGGCGAGGCCGATGAGGACGATTCCCCAGATGAGCATGGTGTCCATGTCGAGCAGCCCCTTTGTGGAAGCATCGTAGGAAAGGCGCGGCGGGGTGTGGGGTGTGGGGGTGCGTGGTCGGCGTCAGGGTTGTGTCGATTCGACGCCGATACGGAGGCTGGTGACGCTCACGACCCTGATCGTTGCGCCGCGTTCGAGCCAGCCGGACTCGGCCGTGACGTCGATGACCTGGCCGCGGATGTCGGCCTTTCCGGCGGGGCGGAGCGGGGTGATGGCGGTGCCGGCGTCGCCGACTTTGACGGGTGCGTCGGGTTCGGCGAGGTTGGTGGCGGCCCACTGGGCGCTTTCCTCATCGGTGCCCGCGTCGCGGAGGACGAAGCGGTTGAGCATGGGGAAGCTGCCGAGGTGCTTCGCGATGAAGTAGATGGCGATGCCGCTGGTGAGGAGGGCGGCGAGGATGGAGGCGAGGCCCCAGAGCATTTGCCCCTGTTCACGCTGGCCGCTGGGGAAGAGGCCGCTGCCTGCGGGGATGAAGGTGCCCAGGAGGCCGGCGAAGAGGAGGAAGAGCCCGAGGATTCCCGGGACTCCGAAGCCGGGGAGGACGAAGACTTCGAGGGCGAGGAGCGCGATGCCGACGACGATCGCGCCGACTTCCCACCAGGAGGCGAGGCCGAGCATCATGGATGGGGCGATGGCGAAGATGAGTGCGCCGATAGCGATTGCGCCGGGGAGAGATGCGCCGGGGTGGCTCATCTCGATAAAAAGGCAGATGATGAAGATGGCGATGAAGAGGCCGCGGACGAGGGGGTTCGTGAGGGTGACCACGAGGCCCTCGGACCAGCTTTTGTCGAGTCGGCGGACATGGTCGGCGGCGAAGAACGCCTTGAGGTCTTCGTCGGTGTTGATGGGAGTGATGGCGACGCGGCCGTTCTGGCCCTTCGTGGCGTTGGCGGCGAAGTTGTAGTGGGCGAGGTCCAGGGCGCTGAAGGTGGCGGGGGCGCTGCCGTCGGTGACGCGGTCCACGAGTTGCCACTTGCCCGCGTCTGCGGGGGAGAGAAGGGGGCGCATTGTGGGGTGGGTGAGGATGGGAGCGCCGGCGGCCTGCTGGCGCTGGGCTTCGTCGCGGGCCATGGCGAGCTTGGTTGAGCCCGCGGGGACGCCGGGGAGTTCGTCGGTGGGGATGAGGTCCTGGGGCTGCGCGGCGGGGTCGGCTTCGGTGGTGGGGGTGGGGGCGGGTATGGCGGGCTGGAGGCTCTTGATGCTCGCGAGGCGCGCGGGCATGTCGGGGTCTACGCCGGGGAAGAGCATCTGGAACTCGCGGCGGTCGATGGCCATTTCGACGCCGGTGGTGGGGTTCTGCACCCACCAGAGTGCGACGTCGTTGGCGACAATGGCCTGGGTGAGGTACTCGTCGCGGCGGTAGGAACCGAAGATGTCGTTGTGGCGGCGCGCGGAATCGACGACGCTGCTGATGAGGACGGGGAGCACCTTCTTGAGCATCTCGGGCTCGATGGGCTCCATGCCCCTTCGGCCCATGGCGACGGGCATGGCGTCGCCGAAGATGGAGGCGTCGGTGACGACGATCTCGCGGCAGGAGAGCGCGACGATGGCGCCGCCGGAGAGGGCGCGGGGGTGGATCCATGCGACGGTGTTCTTGATCGGGCACTCTTTGATGAGTTCGCCCAGGCGCAGGGAGGCGCTGACTTCGCCGCCGGGGGAGTCGATCTCGAAGACGATAGCGTCGGCCCCGGCGCGCACGGCGGACTCGATGCGGCGCTTGACGCTGGCGACCATGACGCTCTCGCGGAAGCGGCCGCCGGAGTCGATCTCGCCCTCGATGGTGATGACGGCGACGTTGCGTGCCTGGCGGTATGCGGGGACGGCGGTGGAGAGGGGGGCTGGGGTTGAAGTTGGGGTTGTTGTTGGGGCTGGCGGAGCGTCGGGCGAGGGCGGCGGGGCTTGGTCGGCAGCGCCGGCGAGCAGGAGGGTGGCGAGCGTGAAGGCGAGAGCGCGCCAGACGGTGGCGAACTTTGCGAAGGCGTGGACGGGTGTGAACGCGGCGGGCATGAGGGCTCCGGGAGGGGTGGGACCAGCCTTGGGGCTGCGGTAGCAGATTCCCTTTGGTAGTATCGTATTGGGGAGGGGTTTGGGTTCGGGCTTGGGTAAAGAACCGTGTTTGGAAGGGGTTGGGAGCGGGACGCGGTTGGAGGAAGTGCCGGGGAGGACCGCCTATCATGACCCCCTTGGAGCCCATCGCGACGGACGGGTTGGTGCAACCGACCCCGAGGCGCGGTGATGGGCGGTCCCATCGCGGCTGATGGACCGTCCCGCTCACGCCGATCGGGCCTGTTCGCGTGGCGAGCAGACATTCCGGTTGGCCCTTCGCCGCGGTTCTCGTTCCTCGCCTTCTTGAAGGCTGACACGGGCCGCGACTCGGTCGGCCTGTTGTCGGGTGTTTGGCACCCTGAGGAATGGAGGAACGCACGGGTCGTTGGAAGACGACCGCACACGAAGCACCCCTTGGGTGGCAAGCCATCAGGTGAACTGAATCACTGGGCGATGGTGTAACGGTAGCACAGCAGATTTTGGTTCTGTTTGTCGTGGTTCGAATCCACGTCGCCCAGCTTTTTCCCTGGGGCTGCCGTCCCTGTCCCCGCGCTTCGTGGCCCGTGCTGACGCAATGACGACGTCCGCGATCATTCTCGCCGCCGGCAAGGGCACCCGCATGAGGAGCGACCTCCCGAAGGTCGTGTTCCCGGTGGGTGGTCGTGCGATGGTGTGCGCGGTGGTGGATGCGTGCGTGGCGGCGGGGTGTGAGCGGGTCGTGGTGGTGGTCGGGCACAAGCAGGAGCTGGTGCGCGAGGCGCTGCAGGATTACCGCGTGGAGTTTGCGGTGCAGGACCAGCAACTGGGCACGGGGCACGCGGTGACGTGCGCAGCGGGGATGTTCACGAAGGAAGCGGCGGCGGCCGGGAACCGCGTGTTTGTGCTGTGCGGGGATGGGCCTTTGATCCGCGCGGCGACGCTCACGACGATGCTGGAGCGGCACGGGAAGACCGGCGCGGCGGCGACGCTGGCGACAAGCGTGATCGATGACCCGAGCGGGTATGGGCGGATCGACCGGGACATGCAGGGGCGGTTCCGGGCGATTGTGGAGCAGAAGAACTGCACGCCTGAGCAGCTCAACATCCGCGAGGTGAATCCGTCGTACTACTGCTTTGACGCCCGGGCGCTCTTTGGGGCGCTGCCGCGGGTGACGCGGAACGCGGTGAGCAATGAGTACTACCTCACGGATGTGCCGGGGCTGCTGCTCTCGGACGGGGAGCGCGTCGAGGTGATCGACGCGGTGCCGCCGGAGGATGTGCTTTCGATCAACACGCCGGAGGACCTGGCGAAGGTTGATGCGTTGTACCAGGCTCGTGCGGGCTGGAAGCCCGCGGGACACACCACGGGCCAGAGGCCCGTGCCACGCCAGGAAGGAGTTCGCTGATGTCCGAGGGCTCAATCTTCACGGGTCTCAAGGTCTTCGCGGGTCGCGGGAGCGTGGAGCTTGCGCAGCGGGTGTGTGCGCACATGCGCGTGCCCTTGGGCAATGCGCGGACGATCCTGTTCCCGGACGGCGAACTGATCGTGAAGCTGGACGAGGACGTGCGCGGGCGCGACTGCTACGTGGTGATCTCCACCGGCGAGCCGGTGAACGACAACATCATGGAGCTGCTCATCTCGATCGACTGCCTGCGGCGGGCGAGCGCGGGGCGGGTGTCGGTGGTGCTGCCGTACTTCGGGTACGGGCGTCAGGACCGCAAGGACGAGGGGCGCGTGCCGATCACGGCGAAGCTGGTGGCGAACCTGGTGACGGCGGCGGGCGCGGACCGTGTGCTGGCGATCGACCTGCACGCGGCGCAGATCCAGGGGTTCTTTGACCTGCCGGTGGACCACCTGTCGGCGACGCCGGTGTTCGTGGACTACTTCCAGCAGATCAAGAACCAGATCAGCAACCTGTGCCTGGTGAGCCCGGACGTGGGGAACGTGAAGGTGGCCGAGGCGATGGCGAACCTGCTCGGCGGCGAGCTCGCGATCATCAACAAGCGGCGGCTCTCGGGCAGCAGCGTGGCGATGGGGCACCTGATCGGCAGCGTCGAGGGGAAGACGGTGCTGATGTTCGACGACATGATCTCGACCGCCGGCACGGTGTGCGAGGCGGCGAAGCTGGTGAAGGACAAGGGCGCCAAGGACGTGATCGCCGCGGCGACGCACGGGCTGTTCGTGGGGAGCGCGGTGGACAAGCTGATGGCGAGCCCGATCAGCAAGATCGTGGTGACGAACACGGTGCCGCTGCCGGAGCGGTGCGCACCGCTGAAGGACCGGCTGGTGCAGCTGTGCGTGGGGCAGTTGCTGGGCGAGGCGATCAAGCGCATCCACAACAACCAGTCGGTGAGCGCGCTCTTTGAGAAGACGGCGGGGGTGAAGAGGTAAGGAAGCACAAGGAATGGTCACGCGGCAACGGGCCGGGTGACCGGTGAATGGAACAGGTTGACCACATCAACACACGCACTCAGAAGGAGTTTCAGTCATGCACGAGAAGGCACCAATGCTCAAGGCTTCGCACCGGGAACAGCACGGCTCTCGCTACTGCCAGCGCCTGCGGGACAAGGGCGAACTGCCGGCGGTCGTGTACGGTCGCGGCAAGAACCCCGTCAGCATCACGCTGAACATGCGTGAGGCGGTCTCGCACTTCACGAAGGGCGAGAAGGTCTTCCGCCTGGATATGCCCGGCGTGAAGGACATCGACGAGGGGCAGATGGTGCTCCTGCGCGACCTGCAGTTTGACTACCTGGGCAACAACATCGTCCACGTGGACCTTGCCCGCGTGTCGCTGACGGACCGTGTGCGCACGAAGGTGCCGGTGCACCTGATCGGCGAGGCGGTTGGTCTCAAGCAGGCCGGCGCCATCCTGATGCACCCGATGAACGAGATCGAGATCGAGTGCCCCGTGCAGGACATTCCGGAGTTCTTCGAGGTGCGGATCGACGAGCTCGACGTGGGCCACGCGATTTCGTGCGCCGACGTCAAGCTCGGGGCTTCCATGAAGCTCATGAGCGACAAGCACGCCAACGTGGCGCAGATCGTCATCCAGCAGGAGCTCAAGCTCGACGAGGCCGTGGCGGCAGCGCCCGGCGCGGCGGAGCCCGAGGTCCTCACGGCCAAGAAGGAAGAGGGTGCGGCTGCCGGTGCGAAGCCCGCGGCGGGCGCTGCGGCGGGCGCGAAGCCCGCGGCGGGTGCTGCCCCTGCGAAGGACGCGAAGGCTGCTCCGAAGAAGTAACCATGAGGGAAGGCACTGGGCATCAGGGACTGGGCACTGGTGGGAACCGGCATCACCGCCGCCACCGCCGCTGCCTTTCCAGGGTGCCCGGTGCCGGCTTCCCCCCACACAACGCCTCGTCGCAGGTGCCCGATCCCATGAAGCTCATCGTCGGCCTTGGCAACCCCGGACCGCAGTACCAGGAGACGCGTCACAACGCGGGCTTCATGGTGGTGGACCGGCTTGCGAGGGCGCACGCCGCGGGGGAGCCGGTCAAGAGCCGGTTCAACGCGGTGACGGTGGAAGCGACGATCAGCGGGGAGCGGTGCATGCTGCTCAAGCCGCTGACGTACATGAACCGGTCGGGCCAGTGCGTCGCGGAGGCGGTGCGGTTCTACAAAGCCGACATCGCGGGCGACCTGCTGGTGGTGGTGGACGAGGTGTACCTGCCGACGGGGCGATTGAAGCTCCTGCCGGCGGGCGGCACGGCGGGCCACAACGGGCTGGGGAGCATCCAGCAGTTGCTGGGCACCGACGCGTACCCGCGGCTGCGGGTGGGCGTGGGGATCCAGCCCAACGGCGGGAAACCGCCGTTCATCGACCAGGCGGACTTTGTGCTCGGGCGGTTCACGCCCGAGGAGCAGGGGCCGTTGGATGCGTCGCTGGTGAAGGCGGCGCAGGCGGTGGAGGTGTGGGCGGGCAAGGGGCTGACGCACGCGATGAACATCGCGAACGCCGGCGAGAGCCCGCCAAGGGAGAAGAAGCCCAGGCCACCAGGGACGGAATCACCGCCGCGCGGGGAGCCGCCGGGGGAGTAAGCCAGCAAAGAGTTCCGCATTCACGACATCATCAGAACCAAACCACAAGCACGAATCAGAGCATCACAGAAGGAAACGACCATGACGACCGCAGTTGCCACGAAGAAGCCCGTCCGCATCTACCAGTACGAGGCGATGTTCCTCATCGGCCAGTCGCAGACCGGCGACCTGGCGGCGATCATCCAGCACATCGAGGAGATCATGCAGCGTGGCCACGCCACGGTGATCTCCATGAAGAAGTGGGATGAGCGGCGCCTGGCGTACGAGATCAAGGGCCAGAAGCGCGGCCTGTACATCCTGGTGTACTTCAAGGCCCCGGGCGAGTCGCTGTCGCACATCGAGCGCGACTGCAACCTGTCGGAGAAGATCCTGCGCGTCATGATCCTCCGCGCGGACCACCTGACCGACGACGAGGTGAAGGCCCAGGACGGGCGTGCGGAGCTGATGGCCGAGGCCAAGCTGCGGGCCGAGAAGCCCCAGGTGGCCCCGGCCGCGCCGGCGGCCGAGGCGGCCGCTCCGGCGGCGGAGTAAACACTCCGTTTTTGTGCCAACGTCCCCTTTTCGGGGCATTGGTAGCCTGTTGAATCCAAGAAACCGGGCCGAGATGGCCCGGTTTTTTCATTTGCTGTCGGTTGTTCCGGTGGGTTGCGGCGGCACGCGGGTTGGGTTATGATCGGGTGATCGGGCGTGCCCTGCCGCGGAGCGGTTTCCCTGTATCGGCACGCCTCACACAGAAGGGCTTGGATCATGCCGAACCTGAACAAAGTCATGCTCATGGGGAACATCACGCGCGACATCGAGTTGCGGACCATCAACTCAGGGACGCAGGTGGCGCAGATCGGTTTGGCGATCAACCGTCGCTGGACGGGCCAGGACGGCGAGCGTCGCGAGGAGACGACCTTCGTGGACTGTGAGGCTTGGGGCAAGCAGGCGGAGGTGATGCACAAGTACCTCGCCAAGGGACGCCCGGTGTACATCGAGGGGCGTTTGAAGCTCGATCAGTGGGACGACAAGGAGACGGGGCAGAAGCGTTCCAAGATGCGCGTGGTCGTGGAGGCCTTTGAGTTCATTGACTCGGGCAATCGCCAGGGTGGTGGCGGCGGGAACGAGGGTGGCGAAGAAGGCGGGGGCGGCGGTGGGGGCGGGGGCGGGGGGTATCAGCGCCCGCAGCGGAGCGGCGGCGCGCCGGCGGCACGGTCGGCACCGAGCAAGCCCGCGGCGGCGCAGGAGATGAACCCGGATGACATCCCGTTCTGACGCGCAGCGCGGGAAGCGGGAGCGTGGTGGCCCGCCGCGTGGGCGGCGTGGCGGCACTGCGCCCGTGGCAGCGGTTGGGTATTCCGGCACGCCGCTGGTGAAGAAACTCGGTTTCAAGGCCGGGGATGTCGCAGTGCTGCTGGGCGATGATGGCGCGATCCGCGCGGCGATCGGTGAAGTGCCGGAGGGGGCGAAGGTTCAGGGCACGCTGCCGCGACGGGCGGCGGCGGTGGACATTGTGTTGTTGGCGGTCACGTCCAAGAGCGAGCTTGTGAAGGTGCTGCAGCGGGCGGCGAGGGCCATGAAGGTCGATGGGATGGTGTGGGTGTGCTGGCCCAAGAAGGCGTCGGGCGTGGTGTCGGATGTGACGGAGGACGTGGTTCGCGCGGTGGGGCTTGATTGCGGGCTTGTGGACGTGAAGGTGTGCGCGGTGACAGAGGTGTGGTCGGGGCTCAAGTGTGTGGTGCCGCTGAAGAGCCGGGGGGCGTGGGGGAAGAACAGGTAGTGGCGGCGGAGGGATTCGGAGTGGTGCTCAGTCCAGCCAGTCCTTGTCCTTGAGGCGTTGCGGCACGTACTCCTCGGTCACGAACGAGATGTCCTTGGCGATGAGCGCCTCGACTTCCATCTTGAAGCCGTTCTTGAGCATGGCGTCGATTTCCTTCTGCCACTGCTTGTTGTCGGCGAACCAGGGGTACGCGGCGATTTCCTTGGCGCGTTTGATGTCGTTGTCCGACAGGGTGATCTGGACGGCGTCGGGGAGTTCGCACTCGTCGTAGTCCTTGGCCCGGATGCCGAGGAAGCGGGCGTCGGGGATCGCGAGGCGCGAGCTCTCGAAGGCGAGGGAGATGGAGCCCTGCTTGATGACGCTGTAGATGTAGTGCCCCCAGGGGTCGTTATCGAGGACGCAGATGATGGGGAGCTTGAGTTCGCCGTTGAGACGCTGGAGGAGGCGGCGCACACCTCGCGGCGGCTGGCCGGCGCCGTGCGTCAGGATGCAGTTGTTCTTCTCCCAGAAGCGGTCCTCGTTGAAGCGGTTCCAGACGGTGCCCTTCTCGACGTGGAGGACGAACTTCGCCTCGCACTTCTTGAACTGGATGACGTCGGGCTCGACGATGGAGGGAATGCCGTAGCCGCCGCTGCCCATGCGGCGGCAGTCGATCTCGTCGCCCTTGTCCACGATCGTGATGTTGCCGACCATGGTGCCGCGGTTTTCGGCAAAGATGTGGAGTTCTTCGCGGAGGGCGCCGAGGGTGACCTCGAGGTCTTCGAGGATGGGGTCGCTCTCGTCCTGCGCGTCGAAGGTGTTTTCCTTCGTCCCAGCGATGGTGTGCTTGGCCTTGTAGAAGACACCACGGAGGCTGCTGGTCTTCTCCACCTCGATCAGGTCCTTGATCGTGCTCGCGTGGAGCATGGTCTGCATGAACTGCTTGGCCTGGTTGAGGTTGAAAAGTTCGCGTTCGGCGCTGGCCTCGCCCATCTGCAGGATGCCTTTCTTCCTGTCCCAGATGGTGTTGCTCTTGGTGCGCAGCGGTATGTCGATGCGAGGCTCTTTGTTCGACAAGGCTCGCTTCGAGACTTCATCGGCGAGGCCGACGAGCTTGCCGAGGGTGCGCGAGTCGCGTTCCTTGAGCTTGGCGCTAGGCTTGCGGGCGGTGGTGTTGGTCGCAGGGGCGGACTTCTTCGCCATGGGGCACTCCGTTGCCAGGTGGGCGGGCGAGTGTAGGTGGAACTGTGTTCAGCGGTTCTCCCACGACCACGCCAGAGATGGGTCGAGGACGCTCAGGCCGCTGGTCGTGACGCACTCGCGGGCGAGGCGTTCCATGGCGAGCCGTTCGAGGCGGGAACGGACGCGTTGGTCGACTTGTTCCGCGGTCAACTGGCGGGCGGCGGGGGTGCGGGCCTCCATGAGCACCAGCCCGAAGCCGCGGCCGGTGACCAGGACCGGGCTCAGGTCTCCGGGCTGGAGTGTGGCCAGGGACTGCCGGATGGCCTCGGGCACGGCTGGGTCGGCGGCGCTGACGGCGTCGATGAGGCCGCCTGCGCGGGAGGAGGGGTCGGTCGAGAGGCGCACTGCGGCATCGGCGAAGCGCGACGAGAGGAGTTGCGGGGTGGTGGGGCCGTTGGCGGAGAGCACCTCGTCCCGCACTTGCGAGCAGATGACCTGCGACGCGTTGAAGAAAACGCGGACGCGGTAGCGGTCGCCGTTGGCGATCTGCTGCTCTTGTGCGAGTTGGTCTGGGGTTGGCGTGATGTCTGTGGGCGTGGCTGTGCGGACGAGCGCCCGCAGGCGTGCGTTACGCAGGAGGAGGGCATCGAAGCGGGTGGGGCCCAGGCCGCGGGCGCGGCGGAGTCGGTCGATCTGCGTCTGCACCTGGTCTGGTGAGAGGTCGGCATCAGACTGGAGCGCGAGGGCGAGGGACTCGCGTTCCACGTCGCGGGCGTCGGCGGGGATGGCGATGCTGGCGTCGCGGAGGCGGGTTTCGAGCACGCGGTCGAGGATTGCCTCTTCGAGCGCGGCCGCGCCAGCGGCCTCGGCGAGCAGCGGTTGAAGGTCGGCCCAGGTGAGCAGGGAATCGCGGAGTGCTGCGATGGGCTTGTCGGCCGCGGCGGTCGATGTCGGAGTGGGGCGCGGGACGCTGGGGGAGACTGAGGAGCACGCCGCGAGGCCGAGCGTGAGTGCGGCGGAGATGGAGGCGGCGAGGGCGGGGGCGCGTTGCGGCATGGTGCAAGTATTGTCTACGCTTGGTGCGCGCAGCGGAGCCGCTGCGCCGCGGGCAGGGTGGAGGGCCAGAACGCCCGTTCATCCGTGCACGGCACGGGCAACACATCGGGAGGTTTGCGTGCGCGTACTCGTGGCTGACAAGTTTGAGAAGGCGGGCATCGACGGGCTGACGGCGATCGGGTGCGGCGTGACCTACGACGCGAACGCCGGCGCGACGGGCATCGCGGGGGTGATCGCAATGCACGACCCGCAGGTGCTGGTGGTGCGATCGACCAAGGTTCCGGCCGCGGCACTCGAGGGGGCCAAGAGCCTGAAACTCATCGTGCGGGCCGGGTCTGGCGTGGACAACATCGACGTGCCGGCGGCGAGCGCGAAGAAGATCGCGGTGTGCAACTGCCCGGGCATGAACGCCGTGGCGGTGGCGGAACTGACGATGGGGCTGCTCTTGTGCTGCGATCGGCGGATGCCGGACCAGTGCGCGAGCCTGAAGTCCCACCAGTGGAACAAGAAGGAGTTCAGCAAAGCGCGGGGGCTCAAGGGTCTGACGCTGGGCGTGGTGGGGGTGGGCGCGATCGGGCAGGAGGTCATCAAGCGTGCGGTGGCGTTCGGCATGAATGTGGTCGCGTGGTCGCGGTCGATCACGCCGCAGCACGCGTCGGCGCTGGGGGCTGAATTTGGTGGGACGGACACGCCCGCGCTGCTGGCGCTTGCGCGGCGAGCGGACGCGGTGACGGTGCACCTGCCGCTGGCGGGGTCCACGAAGGCGTTGTTCAATGCGGCGTTCTTTGACGCGATGAAGCCGGGCGGGTACTTCATCAACACGTCGCGCGGCGACCTGGTGGACGAGGCCGCGTTGCGGGACGCGATCACCGGCAAGGGCATCCGCGCGGGTCTCGATGTGTTTGAGGGCGAGCCCAAGGAGGGTGCCGCGGGGTGGACGTGCTCGACGGCGCAACTGCCGGGCGTGTACGCCACGCACCACGTGGGTGCGAGCACGGACCAGGCGCAGCTTGCGGTGGCTGAGGAGACGGTGCGGGTGATCGGCATCTGGAAGCGGGATGCGCGTGCGGTGAACTGCGTCAATGCGGAGGCGGTGTTCGGGCCGCAGTAGGACAGGCACTGGGCATCGGGTATCAGGGAAAGACAAGGCCATGAGTTGTGTGTGGGCGGGCCGGCGGGCGATGGAGTGATCGCATGAAGCTGCTGAATCGGGTCGGGTGCGTGGCGACGGTGTTGGTCGGCGCGTGCGGAGTGTCGTGCGGCCAGGAGCCTCCGAAGGGCGCTCCAGGGGCGGAGCCTGCGTCGGCAGCGGACGCGGGACGCATGGAAGTGGCGTCGATGAAGGTGCTCGAAGAGGGCAAGGACTACGCCGTCGAGACGGTGGTTGAGAATGTGCAGGTGCCGTGGGCCTTCGCGTGGACCAGCCCGGACCGCATGCTGTTTACGGAGCGTGCGGGGCGCATCCGCGTCGTCGAGGGCGGGAAGTTGGCGGAGAAGCCTCTGCATGAGATTGCTGTGCGCACCGGCGGCGAGATTGGGCTGATGGGATTGTGCGTACACCCTGAGTATGCCGCCAACAAGTTTGTGTACGTTGCATACGGCACGAAGGAAGATGTGCGCGTGGTGCGGCTTGTGGACCGTGGGGATTCGCTGGGCGACGAGAAGGTGATCCTGGAGGGGATTCCAGCGGCGAGAAACCACGCGGGCTGCCGCGTCAAGTTCGGGCCTGATCGCAAGCTCTACATCACGGCGGGCGACTCGACCAACAACACGCTTGCGCCGGACCTGTCGTCGCTGGCCGGCAAGATCCACCGTGTGAACGACGATGGATCCATTCCTGACGACAACCCGTTCGTGGGCAAGGACGGCGCGAAACCGAGCATCTGGTCGTACGGCCACCGCAACACGCAGGGCATCGACTGGGACACCACGGGCATGATGGCGGAGTCTGAACATGGGCCCACCGGCGACGGTGCGCCGCCCGGCTACGACGAGTGCAACATCGTCGTGAAGGGGCACGACTACGGATGGCCCGCGGCGTGGGGGAGCAAGACCAAAGAGGGCGCGGATGCGCCGGTGGTTGTGTGGCACCCATCAGTCGCGCCTGCGAGCGGTTGCTTTTATAGGGGCGAGCTGTTCCCCGCGTGGAAGGACTCGTTCCTGGTCGGGCACTTGGGGGGCCTGAGGCGAGAACCTCAGCCGGGCATCTGCCGCGTGATGTTCAAGAACGGCAAGGTGGTGGGACAGGAGCGCATGGCGACCACGTACGGGCGTATCCGTTGCGTTGAAGTCGGGCCGGACGGCGCGGTGTACTTCTCGACGAGCAACGAGGATGGGCGGGGAAGGCCTCGCGCGGGTGATGACAAGATCCTGCGAATCGTGCCGATGAAGTAGGGACCCAGCGACGATCCATCAAGATTGCTGTGCGGCGATCGTCGATTGCTCGGCGGCTGTCAACGTCTCGCCACATTCCGGGCACGGGGAACTGGGGCTGAGCCCTTGTCGGCTGTAGTTGCACGCGGGGCACACGCCGCGCCCGACTGCGAACGCGCGCGTGGAACGCTCGGCCTTGCGTGCAATCCGCCAGATGCCTTCGGGCACCAGGATGAGCGCGATAATCCACGGGAGCGGGATGGAGCCCGCGCCGGTTGCACCGCCGGTGGTGTAGTCGGGGAAGAAAGTCGGCGGGAACTCGCCTGGGGTGACGACGAGCTGCCACTGGCGGTTTGTGGACGGCCAGCCCTTCGCGGTGGCATCGATCCGGCGACCCCAGAGCGCGACGCTGCGGCCAAAGACCGCGCCGTGCTTGATGCCCCAGGCGTCGGTGAACTGGGACTCCATCCAGATCGACCAGCGGAGCGTGACACACCACAGGACCACGCAGGCGAGCGAGGTGGCGCGGCCCGCCCAGAGGAGTCGCCGCAGCCAGGCGGGTGGGTTGTTGGCGGACAGGTCGGGCCGCACACGGCAGCGTAGGAACAGCGGGGTGGGAGCGGCATGAACGGGGCACGGCGGGCTACCATCTGCCGCACGAGACCGCAAGGAACCACCACCATGACGATTCTCACCCCCTCGGCCCCGTCCCATATCGCCTCCCAGCAGCACGCCGCGGGGCGGCGTGCGTGGAACTTCTCGGCGGGGCCCGGTGTGCTCGCCGAGGAAGTGATCCGTCAGGCCCAGAGCGACCTGTGGGACATCGGCGGCTCGGGCATCGGCATCATGGAGCACAGCCACCGCGGCAAGGTGTTCGACAAGGTGCTGGCCGAGGCGGAAGAGGCGTGCCGCAAGGTCGGCAATATTCCGGCCAACTACAAGGTGATGTTCCTGACCGGCGGCGCGACGACGCAGAACTTCATGATCCCCGCGAACCTGCTGCCCGATGACGGCATCGCGGCGTACCTCACGACCGGCTACTGGGCAGAGAAGTCGTTCGAGGAGAGCAAGGTCTATTCCAGCCGCACCTACGAGGCTTGGGACGGACGCACGGTAAAGCACACGTACTGCCCCAGCGACACTGAGATCAAGTACGGCGCGGACAGGCCCGCGTACGTGCATATGTGCAGCAACAACACGATCTACGGCACGCAGTGGCGCAACGCCGACGGCTCCCTGCGCCTGCCGCACGTGCCCGACGGCGTGCCGCTGGTGTGCGATATGAGCAGCGACATCTACTCCCGGCCCATGGACGTGAGCAAGTTCGGGCTCATCTACGCCGGTGCGCAGAAGAACGTGGGGATCGCGGGCACCACGCTGGTCATCATCCGCGATGACCTGCTCAAGCCCGCCCGCAAGCTGCCCATCATGCTGAAGTACGAGACGCACGCGAAGGACGGCAGCCGCCACAACACACCCCCGGCGTTCGCGATCTACCTCTCGGGCCTGGTGTTCAAGTGGATCCTGGCCCAGGGCGGTCTGGCCGAGATGCACAAGCGCAACATGGACAAGGCGAAGGTGATCTACGACGCGATCGACGGCTCGAAGGGCTTCTACACGGCCCACGCCCGCCCGGACAGCCGCAGCCTGATGAACATCCTGTTCAAGACGCCTAGCCCTGAGCTCGACGACAAGTTCATCGCCGAGGCGCTCAAGCAGGGCATGGACCAGCTCAAGGGCCACCGCAGCACGGGCGGCGTGCGGGCGAGCGCGTACAACGCGATGCCCAAGCCCGGGTGCGAGGCGCTGGCGCTGTTCATGAAGGACTTCGCGGCCAAGAACGGGTGACCGAGGAACGGGTGACAGGTGGAGCGGATGCTCCTGCGTGATGTGCTGCCGGGCGTCAAGCTGTCAAACACGGCGTGGTGGTGCATTGGCCTGGTGTGCGTCCTGCTCGGTACTGCAGGGCTTGGCATCACGCTGGTGGTGCTCGTCGATGCTTGGCAGCAGTTTGTCGGGCGCGGGGCTGTGCTGGACGGCTTGTCCGACGCGATGAACTGGGGTCAGCGGTTCCGGTACCGCAGGCAGTTTCAGGGCGCGGGGGTCGTCACGCTCCTCGTCGGCGGCGCACTGCTGCACGTTGGCTGGAAGGAGTTGCGTTGCGAGAGAATCGGTCGTGAGGCCGAGTGAGCGGACTCAGCGCAAGAGCGTGCGGGCACGCTCGATGACTTCCGATGTGGTGATCCGTGTCATCATGCCGGCGCTTCGGTCGTCGCGGAAGTAGAACTCGTCGCCGGGTTTCATGTGCTGGATCGCGTCTGTGGCCCGGCCGTACGGGCACGCGAGGGCTGGGTCGGTGGGGCCCAGGAGTGCGATGATGGGACGGTCAAAGCCCACGGCGATGTGCAGGCTGGCGCTGTCGTTGGCGACAACGAGGGCTGCTCGCTCGATGGTGGCCATGAGCTGGCCGACTGTGGTTTGGCCGATACGGTCCAGGACCAGCGGGTTGCGTTTGGAGAGATCGATCAGGGGTTGGCACTGGGGACGCTCGTGCGCGGCGCCGACGATGACGCTGATGACGTTCTGTGTGGCGAGCCACACCGCCAGCTCGGCGAAGCGATCGGCGGGCCACTGCTTGGAGGGCCATGCGCTGGTCGGGGCGAGCACGGCATAGCGGCGGGTGGCGAAGGGCTCTCGCGCGAGCCACTCGCGGTCGTCGTGGCCAGAGAAGAGCCGGCACGCGTCGCGGTCGCGGCGGACGGGTATCGCGAGGTGCTCGAGCAGGGCGAGGGCCTTGTCCACCGTGTGGATGACCTTGGGGGTCTTGACGCGGTGTGTCAGGGGGAGCCAGCCCAGTTCGCGCGCATCGGCGTAGCCCACGCGTGTCGGCGCGCCGGTCGCCCGGCCAAGCCACGCGCTGCGGGCGAGGCCCTGGCAGTCAAAGACGATGTCGTATTGGGGCTCGCGGAGCGAGCGCAGGTAGCCGCGGACGTTGCCCCACTGGCCCCGGAGCATCCAGCGTGACAGCTCCTTGCGAGGGAACGGCACGATGTTGGAGAGCGCTGGGTGGTGGCGGAGGATCGGCGCGAAGGCATCGCGGACGAGCCAGTCGATGCGGGCGGTGGGGTAGGCGTTGCGGAGGCTCGCGAGCACCGGCACGCTCCGCGCAACGTCACCGAGCGCGCTGGGGCGGATGACGAGGATGCTGCGGGCGGGGGGCGGCGGCATTGCTGGTGATTGTCAGCACGGTCCGGTGCGGGGGCGACCGGGCCGGAGAATCAGCCGATGACTTTCTCAGGTGCGATGGGCCTGAGACCGAAGTACCGGGTGAGCGCCCACTTGATGAGATAAATCAGCGGTGTGGTGAGGATGGCCAGAACAAACTTGAGTGTGTAGCCGGTGGCCGCGATCTTCAGGATGTCGTCGAACGGCGCGGGCTCGACGCCGGGCGAGGGGAAGAGCCTGCGGCCGAGGCTGAAGGCGACGAAGCTGACGATGAAGGAGTCGATGAACTGGCTGATCACGGTGCTACCGGTGGCGCGGAGCCACACGAAGCGTCCCCCGGTGAGCCGTTTGATCCGGGCGAACATGGCGATATCAGCGAGGCTGCCAACGAGGTACGCGGTGAGAGACGCGATGTACATGATCTTCGCGGAGCCGAAGATCTGGTCGAAAGATTCCTGGCTGACGTTGTACGGCGCGTCCAGGCGCGGCATGGCCTGCGCGATGTTCATGACAATGAACGCGAGGACAGCCATGGCGAGCGAGAGGAAGACCACGCGCCTGGCGGCCTTCTTGCCATAGAACTCGTTGAGAACGTCGGTGAGGATGAAGGTCACGGGGAACGTGAGCATGCCGGTGGTGTGTTCGACCGTGAAGCCGTAGAGGGTGATGTGGAAGAGCTTGACGCCGACGATGTCGGCCACGACCAGGCAGGTGCTCGCTATGGCGGCCAGCCAGAGGTAGACCTTCTGGGACGTCGTGAAGGGCGCGGCGTGGGGCGCGTGCGATGGGTCTTCCATTGGGGCTCCCGTACGGCAGAGGGTACGTCGAGGGTGTGGTGCCCGATAGTCGGGGGCCCCGTAGAATCGCCGGATGACCCAGACTCTCAACGTTCCCACCACGGAGTTTGAGCGCAAGGACCGCTGCGCCGGGCTCGAGCACCGGCCCAGGGTTCTGCTGGGGAAGATGGGCCTGGACGGGCACGACCGTGGAGTGAAGGTCATTGCGCGGGCGCTGCGCGATTCAGGCGTTCATGTGATTTACTCCGGTCTGTGGCAGACACCGCGGAGTCTGGCGATTTCGGCCCGCGACGAGGACTGTGACGTGGTGTGCGCCTCGATGATGAGTAATTCGCACCTGGTGCTGGGGCCCAAGCTGGTGGGTGAGTTAAAGAAACTGGGGCGGACAGACCTTCCGGTATACATGGGCGGCATCCTACCGCAGGACGACATACCGAAGCTGATCGAGGGTGGCATCGCCCGGTGCTTCACGACCGGCGTGGGGCTGCAGGACATTGCGCAGGCGGTCTGCGATGCGACCAAGCCCCGTGTTCAGACGATTGCCGGCGCGACGCCCGCAGCGCAACTGGCGCGGGATATCTCGCTGCTCCACGACAACAAGCCGGTCCGCGTGCAGGCGAAGAAGCGCCGGCCCAAGCGGGTGATCGGTATCACCGGTTCACCCGGCGCGGGCAAGAGCACGCTGGTGGCACAGATGGCGGGCGAGTTCACCCGCAGCGCAAAGGCGGGCAGGTCCACGGGCCGCTGCGGCGTCGTTGCCTTTGACCCCATGAGCCCCATCACCGGCGGCGCGCTGCTCGGTGATCGGCTCCGCGTGGACTTCAATTCGCTCGACGAGGCGGTGTACTACCGCTCTCTCTCGATCCGCGGCGAGGACTACCACGCGCTGCCGCAGATCATCGAACTGATCGGCGGGGCGTTCGAAGGGCCGGAACAGATCGACCTCCTCTTTGTCGAAACGGTGGGCGCCGGGCAGAACGAGACGATGATCCGGCAGTTTGTGGACACCACCGTGGTCGTGCTGACCCCGGGCATGGGCGACGCCGTGCAGATGGACAAGGCCGGCATCTTGGAGATCGCTGACGTCTTTGTCTGCAACAAGGCGGATCACCCGGGCCAGCACGAGCTGATCCGTGACTTGCGGGACGTGGCAGGGCGGCGGCCGATCCTGGAGACCGTGGCCAGCCGCGGGCAGGGCGTGCCCGAGCTTCTGGCCGCGATCGCGGGCTAGGTGTGGTTGGCAAAGGCCTTTGCGCACTGCACCGAACTTGCAGAGTGGCCTCAGGAACCTCCGATATCTGGGGCATGTCTACAGCCATGCTCTCTGCGGGCCTAC
>DATAKA010000154.1:0-16990 GCA_036261855.1 Phycisphaerales bacterium
CCGACCACGACTTCACCCCGCTCCGCCGCCGCCCTCCTCGCCGCCTTCGCGGCGTCCCATTCCCAACCCAACCCACCCCCTCCGACATCTCTCTCTTCGTTGCCCCTCTTCTGGCCCTGCGCCCTTTGGCCCTTCGCTCCCCCACACCGCTCCCAACCCCTCCCACGCGCCGCCTAACCCCGCCTCTCGTTTGCTCCTGCTGTCCTCACTTGACCACTTCACCACTTCCCACTTTGACCATTTCACCGCTCAACAACCTGTCACTTGCACATTCTCCGCCCTCCCGCCCGCCCCGCCATCTGGCAGAATCCGCGCGTCCGCACTATGCTCTGGGCGTGACGGCAAGGACCCGGCGACCCCACAGGCTGCCGGGCGGTCGCGTTGCAACGGTCAGCCCCGTGCACGCGGCTCGTGCCAGTGATGGTTTTGGAAAGCATGGCTGCTAGGGTCGGTGGAACCGATCGGAAGACGAGGCTGCGGTGCTTCTGGACAAAGTGAAGGGTCTGTTTAGCGTCGATATGGGCATCGACCTGGGCACGTGCAACACGCTCGTCGCGGTGCGCGGCCAGGGCATCGTGCTCAACGAGCCCAGCGTCGTCGCGGTCTGGAAGGGCACCAACAAAGTCCTGAACAACGGCGAGGCCGTCGGCTGGGTCGCGAAGGAAATGCTCGGCAAGACGCCCGGCACCATCACCGCCATCCGCCCGCTCAAGGACGGCGTGATCTCCGACTTCGAAATCACCGAGGCGATGCTCAAGTACTTCATCCAGAAGGTCAACGGCAAGAGCAAGATCTTCGGCCCCCGCGTCGTCATCAGCGTCCCCAGCGGCATCACCGCCGTCGAAAAGCACGCCGTCTTCAACAGCGCTGCCCGCGCCGGCGCCCGCATGTGCTACCTCATCGAAGAGCCCATGGCCGCGGCCATCGGCGCAGGCCTGCCCTACGCCGAACCCACCGCCAGCATGATCGTGGACATCGGCGGCGGCACCACCGAGGTCGCGATCCTCTCGCTCGGCGACATTGCCACATGTGAATCGGTCCGCGTCGCCGGCGACGACATGGACGAGGCGATCATCGCCCACATGAAGCGCACGTACAACATGATGATCGGCGAGCAGACCGCCGAACGCATCAAGATCGAAATCGGCTCCGCCGCGCCGCTGCCGCAGGAAACCACGATGGAAGTCCGCGGCCGCGACATGATCAGCGGCCTGCCCCGCAAGACCGAAGTTTCAAGCGAGGAAATCCGCGCAGCGCTCATGGAGCCCGTGACCGCCATCAGCGAAGCCGTCACCCGCACGCTCGAGCGCGCCGAGCCCGAACTCGCGGCCGACCTCGTCGAGAACGGCATCTGCATGGCCGGCGGCGGCAGCCTTCTCAGAAACCTCCCGCAGGTCGTGCAGAAGGCCACCGGCCTCCCCTGCCGCCTCGCCGACGACCCACTCTCCTGCGTCGCCCGCGGCACGTGCCTCTACCTCGAGAACTTCGACCTGCTCAAGAGCCACCTCGAGCAGGACGTGAGCTGACGCCTTCGATCGGACAGGAGGTCCATGGGGTTCGCGGGCAGCGTTCAATCCGGCGGCAAGGTCTGGCCCGCGGTGCTCGTGGGCACGGCCATCTTCGCGCTCTTCATCCCCGCCCGCTGGCAAGGCTGGGTCCCCGCGCTCGGCGGCCTCACGCAGACCCTCGTCGCCCCCGTCAGCGGCCCCGTCACGCACCTCGTCCGCTGGGTCGCCCCCGTCACGCCCCCCAAGCCCACGGACGAGCACTACGCAAGCCTCGAGCAGGAGAACCAGCAACTCCGCACGCAGGTCTTCGCGCAGACGCAGGAGAACCAGCGCCTCCGCGACCAACTCGCCCAGCTCCGCGTCGTCGTCCCAAGCAGTAACTCCAACGTCGACTTCCTGCCCACGCAGGTCGTCGGCGCATCCAGCGACCTCTCCGGCCAGGCCGTCATCCTCCGCGCCGGCTCGCGCGACGGCGTCCAAGTCGGCGACGTCGTGACGACCGACTTCGTGCAAGTCATGGGCCGCGTCGCCAGCGTCACCAGCCGCACCTGCACCGTGCTGCCCATCACCGCCGACAAGGCCGAGGACTTTGAGGCCGTCGTGCTCGGCACCGGCTCCACGCTCCGCTGCCGCCTCGGCCCCATCGGCGGCGGCCTGCTCCGCGGCGACCTCGAAGACAAACGCGACCCACAGACCGGCAAGCCCATCGAACCGAAAGTCGGCGACGAAGTCCGGCTGAGCGACCCCACACGCTGGCCCGCCTCCGCACAGATGCTCATCGTGGGCACCGTGCAGGCCGTGGAACCATCCCCCAAGCAGCCTCTGCGCAAAGTCGTCGTCGTGCGCCCGACCGTGCCCGACCTCACCAAAGTCGCCGAGGCCGTCCTGCGCGTCGCCCCCGGCAGCGCCCGCCAGGCGTCCATGGGCGGGAAGGACGACTCGCCATGAGATGGGCCGTCTTCCTGCTGCTCGCGTGGGTTGCGCTGGGCCTCGAGCTCAGCCTGCGCAAGGCCCTCTCGCTCGGCCACACCGGCGTCGCGCCTTCCTTTGTCTTCTGCGTCGTCACCATCATCGCGTCCAGCGCCCCGCCGTCCCGGGTCTACTGGCTCGCGTGGATCATGGGCCTGCTCGTGGATGTGACGTTCATGCTGCCCACCGCCAACGGCGCCGACGCCCGCGTCATCGGCCCCTACGCGATCTCCATGACCGCCGGCGCGTTCATGATCGTCTCCATCCGCACGCTCATGTACAAACGCAGCCCTTTCGCCTACGGCTTCCTTGCCCTCGCCGGAAGCCTGGTGATGCAGGTCTGCGTGATCGCGCTCTTCACACTCCGCGCTGCGGTCTTTGACAACCTGGCGTGGAGCACCGGCCACGAACTCTGGACACGCCTCGCCTCGTGCATCTACACCGGCGCGATCATGACGCTCCTCGCGCCCCTCGCCCCGCTCATCCAACGCTGGCTCCAGATCTCGCCCGCGTCCCACATCTCCGGCGGCACCGCCGCGCGTATTTGACTACATCGCGAGCAACTGCTCCACCGTCAAGTCTCCCACACGTTCCACGTACCGGTCCGCAATGCCCAGCCGCTCCCGCGCCTGCGTATGCCCCACCGCCACCGCCCGGCACCCCGCCCCCTTCGCGCTCGTCAGCCCCCCCAACGTGTCCTCCACCGCAACGCACTCCGCGGCGGGAACACCAAGCAGCTCGCTCGTTCGTGCGTACGGCAGCGGGTCCGGCTTCGACCGTACGACGTCGTCCGCGGTGGTAATGACCGTGAACACTCCCAGCACACCAGCACCACCCAGCACCGCCTGCACGCTGCGACGCTGGGCCGCCGTGCAGAGTCCGACGGGCACCCGTGCCGCACACGCGCGGATGAGTTCGACGACACCCGGATACACATGAACCGCGCCGCCCTTTGCCACCAGGCGCTCAAACGACTCGTGCTTAGCCGCCAGCAACAACTCCAACTCCGGCCCATCGACGCCGCGCCCGTGCTCGTTCATCACGCGCCGGAGCAGTTCCCGGTCGGGCAGGTGGACGTACCGCTCGTAGTACACCTCCTGCGGCAGCCGCACCCCCAGCGGCTCGACCACCTCGCGCACCGCCACCAGGTGCGTCGGCTCGCTGTGCACAATCACGCCGTCAAAGTCGAAGATCACCGCCTTGGCCATGCGGCAGCGTAGCGACGCCCAACGGCCCGCCCCACCGTTGTACACTCCATCATGCCGCGCATACCCACGCTCGTGTTCGACGACCAGCACCCCGACGTGCAGCTCGCCCCACTCACGGATCTGCGACCTTCGTTCCTTGTCCGCACGGGGGCACTCACGACGCTCGAACGCACGCAGCACCACGAAGAGCTGCACGTCGTTGGCGTGCTGGTGCCGCCGCAGCACGCGGACCTTGCCCGCGAGCAGTGCCGCCTGCCCGTGAACGAACCACCGACCGACGTGGCGTCCGTGCTTCTCGTCAATGGCCGCTGCCCGCTGCTTCCGCACGCCGCAATATCGCTCAACGCAGGTGAGGCCCTCATCGAGGCCCGATCATCCCAGATCATCGCTGCGCGAGTTGCCCCCTCGGCCATCCGTGCAATTCTGGACGGCAAGAGCATGACCCCCGCCACTGTTCACGATGCACCTGCGCTGCTGCACCGGCCGTGGCATGTCCGGACCTTTCGAGATGGCTGCCTCTCGCACGACCTTCCGGTTCTCGCGCAGTCGATCATCCGCGTCGGCACGCGCTTGCCCGCCCCCGCCGTTGCGATTGGTGATCGGCCGGTGGCCATCCACCACACCGCGGATCTGCTCCCCGGCGTCGTGCTGGACGCCGAGCACGGGGCCATCGTCATCGATGAACACGCGACGATCCGCCCCGGCGCTGTCCTCATCGGGCCTTGCTACGTCGGGCCGCACTCCAACGTGCTGGAGCGTGCGACCATCCGTCCCGGCACGGCGATCGGCCCCTGGTGTAAGGTGAACGGCGAGGTCGGCGGCACCATTTTCCAGGGCTTCGCCAACAAGGCGCATGACGGCTATCTCGGCGATTCGTTCGTCGGCGAGTGGGTCAACCTTGGCGCGGGGACCACCAACAGCAACCTCCTCAACACCTACGCCGAGACCATCGCGCGCGCGACGCCCGACGGCAAGAACGAGCGCACGGGCGAGCAGTTCCTGGGAGCCATCATCGGCGACCATGTCAAGACCGCCATCTGCACGCGCATCATGACCGCGAGCGTGCTGGGTACCGGCGGCATGTTCGCCACGACCGCCGCGGTGAGCGGCACAACGGCGCCGTTTGCATGGGCGACCGACGCGGGCTCCAAGGCGTACCGGGCCGAGAAGTTCCTGGAGGTGATGCACGCGGCGATGGCACGGCGGAAGGTGACGCCGTCACCGGCGTACCTCGCGCGCGTCAACGCGCTGCTGGGCCGGCGGGTCTGAGGTTGGTGGTCGCGAGCATGTTCAGGATCTCGTCCGCGGCATTTTTGGCAGCGTCAAGCCCGCGGTACTTTGCGAGTACGTCGGCCACCGCGTCCGTCTGTGCCTTGGCCTCTCCCGGCTCGCGCAGCAGGCGTTCCGCGATCTCCACGATCGGCTCGGCGCCGCCGAAGTGCGGCACGAGTTCGGGCACGATGCGTTTGTGCGCGATGACGTTGGGCAGGGAGAAGTACTTGGTCGAGAGGATGGTGCGCGCGACGAGGAACAGGAACGGGTTGCTCTTCTTGTAGAACACGACCATCGGCCGCCCTTGGCGGGCCACCTGCAGCGTGACGGTGCCGCTCTTGACGAGCGCGATGTCGCACCACCGGATGACCGCGTCGGTCTCGCCGACGATGATCGACAGCCCTTCGGGCCAACCGCCCGCCAAGTCGGTTCCGCTGCGCCGCAGCCTTTCCGCGACCGCCGCCGTTGTTGCTGCAACCACGCCCACTGCATCAGGAAAGGACGTCTTCAGGGCCCGGAACGCGTCGAGCAGGATGGGCAGGTGCCGGTCCAGCTCGTTGGGGCGTGAGCCCGGCATCATCGCGATGCGGGGGCTGCCGGCACCGAAGCTGTGGGCGCGTGCGTCGAGGGCCTGGGTGTCGAGTTCGTGATCGAACAGGAAGTGGCCGATAAACTTCGCGGGCACGCCGCGCTTGAGGAAGAACTCCTCCTCGAACGCGAGCACGCAGAGCACCCGGTCGGTTAGGCGCCGGAGTTTGTGGACGCGCCACCGGCCCCACGCCCAGATCTGCGGTGCCACGAGGTGCACGACCTTCAGCCCCCGCTTCTTCGCGATGGCGCAGATCGGCATGTTGGCCGCGGGTGAGTCCACGGGCACGTGCAACACCACCGGCGTGTCGCCGCCGGTGTTGTCCTCGAGGAACTCGTCGATGCGCCGGTTGATCCGCCAGTGCTCGACGATCTTCGCGAGCCCCGGTACGCCCATGACGGCGTCGTCGCCCGTGCGTTCGATGATCTCGGCGCCCGCCCGCTGCATCTTCGGCCCGCCCCACGCGAAAATGGGCAGGTCCGGGTCACGACGCTTGAGTTCCGCGATGACCGCGCTCGCGTGGTCGTCGCCGCTGGGCTCGAAGGCCGTGAACAGCAGCGCCCCGCGCCTGCGTGCGGGCGTCGGCGACACCTCTATCACGCCGTCAGCACCAACGGAGTTCGTCGTTCCGGAAGGCAAGGGTGAATCTTTGGCGCACTACAGGCCCGCCGCTTCCATCCACACGCTGGGGCGTTTGTCCAGCGCTGTGGCGATGGCCAGCAGGCTTTCCAGGCTCGCGAGGTGCGCGCCGCGCTCGATCGATGACAACTGGCTCACGCTCACGCCGCTGGACTCGGAAAGTTCCTTCAGTGTCCATCCACGCTCGGTGCGTGCCAGGCGGACCTGACGGCCCAGTTCCTGCCGCAGCCGGTCCTGCGGGCGTTGCCCAAGGCCGAGCGCCTTCACCGCCTGCGCGAGCGATCGCCGCAGTTCCTCCAGCGAGAACGGCTTGGCGAGGTAGTCAAACACGTCCTGCTTGAAGGTCTGCCGCATGCTGTCCATCGACGGGTACCCCGTCACAACGATCACGCACAGGCGGCTCCACCGTTTGCGGACTTCGGCCAGCACGGCTTCGCCGCTGTGCCGCCCCATCTTGATGTCCAGCAGCACCACGTCGGGCAGACGGTGCTCGCAGGCCTCGAAGAACTCTTCTGGTGTGGCGCAGACCCGCACCTCGTGCCCTTCTCCCTCCAGCACGCCCTTCACGTACTGCCGGAAGTCCTCGTCGTCGTCGAGCGCGACGATGGAGAGCGGCACGACGACCGCATCTCCCGAGGGTGGATCGGCGTCCGGAGCGAGTTGGTGGCGGTGGAGGTCCATACGCGCCATCATACCGCCCGCGGCTGGAGCGCCCGCTCGGGCAGCAGCAGTTCGAACACGGCACCCCGTGCGTTGACACGGTTGCGGGCCAGGATCATCCCGCCGTGCTCACGGGCGATGCCCTCCGATACGGCGAGCCCGAGCCCTGTTCCTCGGCTGTCGAGGCGCGTGCTGGCGAAGGGTTCGAAGAGGCGTGGCAGGACGTTGGGGTCAATGCCCGGCCCGTTATCGCTGATACGGATCGTGATCCACCGGCCCGCGCTCTCCGACTCTCGTGGCGTCAGCCCGGCCTCCACTTCCACCCGGCGCGGTTCCTGGCCCCGCACGGCTTCCACGGCGTTCCGGAGCAGATTCACGAGCACCTGCACGACACGATCGGCGTCGCACTCCGCCATGAGCTGCTCGGGAACATCCACGACAAGTTCCACGCCTTTCGCGTCCGGGTCAATCCTGACGAGCGTCAACGCGTCCTCCATCATGCCCCGGACCGTGACTAACGCACTCCGGGGCGGACGCACCCGCGCGTAGTCGAGCAGGCTCTCCCCCAGCCGCTCCAGCCGGCCGACGACCCGCAGCATGAGCGCGGCCTCCGCCTCCGCCAACCCTCCACGCGGGTTCTGGTGCAGCTTTTCCGTCAGGCCTTTCACCACAGCGAGCGGCGTGTTGAGTTCGTGCGCGATGCCCGCGGACATCATTCCCAGCCCCGCCAGCCGGTCCGCGTCCGCGAGGTTCCTCTTTGCCGCTTCCAGCAGGTGGTTCTTCCTCTTGAGGTCCGTCGCGACCTGTTCGAGCTGCGCGATCGCTTCGGCGAGCGCCGCCTCGTGCCGGCGCAGCTTGATGATCGACTCGTTGCGGGACCGCATGATTTCCCCGAGCTCGTCGCTGGGAATCTCCCGGGCCGGGATCAGTTCGGCGTCCTTGTCGCCACGCTGCACCGCGTCGTCGGCTTCGAGCATGCGCCGGATCGGGCGGTAGACGTTCTGCGGAAGGACGAACATCTCGAGGGCCGCGGCCACCAGCACGTACACGCCCAGGATCGCGCCGAACGCGAACAGGTACAACCGCGACGCCTCGCTCCTTGCCTTCTGGATGACGACGCTCAGGCCCGCGAAGCGATCTTCCCCGTCCACCCGCCCCAGGTATGAGACCGCGCACGGCCCCAGCACCGATGACTCCCCCGCGATCACTCCACCGCTCTGCGCGATCGCAGTTGCGGCGATATCGGGGCCTATGCCCACCTCCGTCGCGCCCCCCACCACCAGCCGCATGACGTCCTCGACGCGTCGGACCGAATCCGGCAGCACGCCGGTGGTGCGCACGTCCTCCCGGACGCTTCCCAGCACCACCACCGCTTCGTCCACCTCCGCCTCGCGCACGACCGACGTGACCGCGGGGCGGAGCGTGACGAGCACCACCGCCGCGAGCATGACGCTGAACAGCGTGTGCAGGACGATCAGCTTCTTGCGGACGCGCATGCGGGCGAGCAGCCCGGGCCGGGGCGCGGGCAGCTGCCGGACGCGCCGGCTGTCAAAGAAGGGACCCAGAACAGGCAGCGTCCGCTTGCGCGGCTCGCCATTCCCCGTCGGAGATTGCCCATTCTGGTCCGGCACGCCTGGTTGCACCTCTTACAACTCGACCACACAGCTAGACTCGACCACATGACCCACGTTTCCAAGCACCGCTCCGCCCGCGCCGTCGCGTGCGAGGCCCTCGCCCGGCAGGCCCAACGGTACCCCGATCTGCTGTCCGTGGAACTCGAGACGCCGGCGCTTGATGCGCGCGACGCGGCCCTCGCGCACACCATCTACGAGGCCGCGATCCGCCGCTGGCTCACCATCGCCTACCTGACAGAGACCATCCTGGGCCGCAAGTGGGCGCAGGTCATCCATCCTCTCCAGGGGGCGATCCTCACCGGTGCGGCCCAACTCCTGTTCCTCGACCGCGTGCCCGCATACGCCGCCATCAACGAGAGCGTCGAGTGGGCCAAGCACTCCGTCTCGCCTTCCGCCGCTGGTCTGGTCAACGCGGCGCTCCGCGGCCTGGCCCGCGCGATCTTTGAGTCCGACGCGAATCCGAACCGTCGCTTTGCGGACACGTACAGCCTTGCGCTGGAGCATCTGCCGCTGCAGGATGGGCGCGCGCTGGTGGTCCATTCCAGCAAGCCGCTGCTGCCGCCCGACACCATCCCTCGTTTGGGAATTGCGAGCAGCCACCCACGCACACTGCTGATGACATGGGCGAAGGACTTTGGTGAAGAGGCGGCGGCGGATCTCGCGCTGCACTCGCTGGTGGACGCGCCGGTCATCTGCAATACGCGCTTTGCTGGCGGCGGCAACCAAGTGTTGACACCCCACAGGGTCTCTGGCAGTTCTGTTTTCACCGGTCCCCACGATCAACTCGTCCCCCTGCTCGCGGCCAACCCACGGCTCTGGGTCCAGGACCCCTCCGCGAGCGAGGCCGTGGATTCCGTCGCGGACCTTGCCCCGAAGTTGGTCATCGACTTGTGCGCCGGCCGAGGCACCAAGACACGTCACCTTGCCTGTGCCTTCCCGCACGCCCGCATCCTCGCCACCGACACGGACGCTGCGCGTCTGCGCTCGTTGCGCGAAGTCGCCCGCTTCTTTCCCACCGTCGAAGTGCTCGAGTTCACGGACGTCACTACCAATTTTGTCGGGCAGGCTGACCTGGTACTCCTTGACGTCCCCTGTTCCAACACCGGCGTGCTCGCCCGGCGGCCTGAGGCCCGATACCGCACCGCCACCGGTCAGTTGGAGCGGCTGGTGAAACTCCAGCGCGAGATCCTGACCCAGGGCGTCTCGCTGCTGGCGTCCGGCGGCACACTGCTCTACTCCACGTGCAGCATCGAATCGCAGGAGAACGAGGCGCAGGCGGCCTGGGCGGAGCAGCACCTGCCGGTGCGGATGAACTCCCGCCGCCGCACCCACCCCGCGGGGCTGCCGGGCAGCCCCGCGACCGACTACCACGATGGGTCGTTCAGCGCCCGACTCGTCCGCGTGTGAAACTCCCGCCCGCCACTGCGTGGGTACACTCCGCCCCACACCACCTCACGAGCCCCGCATGCTTGTCGCAGAGAAGACCCGAATGAACCTGCTGGACATCATCACGCCCGAGTGCATCCGCTCGCCCCTCACCGCGACCGACAAACGGGGCGTCATCAATGAGCTCGTGGACGTCCTTGCCGCGGCGGGCAAGGTGTCCGATGCGGCGGTCCTCAAGGACGCCGTCTGGGCCCGCGAGCAGACCCGCACCACCGGCATCGGGCATGGCCTCGCCATCCCCCACGGCAAGTGCCCGGGGATGAACGGCATCGCGATGGCCATCGGCAAGCCCGCCCAGCCGATCGACTTTGAGGCCATCGACGGCAAGCCTGTCCGGCTGATCGTGCTGCTGGCCAGCCCCCCGGACCGGCCCAGCGACCACATCCAGGCCTTGGCCCGCATCAGCAAACTCATCTCGATGGACGACTTCCGCGAGCAGGTGTACGCCGCCGCGTCGTCTCAGGACATCTACAACCTGCTGAAGGCGCGCGAGAAGCCCTGAGTTCGATAGTCCCGCTGGCCGGTGGCCGAACCGCTGACCATCCGCGCCACGAACGCGCCGTTGCGTGGTTCCCATGCCCACCGACGCCACCATCTTCGCGCCGCTCCCCGCGATCGAGGCCGCGCTCGAAGATGCGGTCCGCGCCGCCACCGCGACACCCAGACTGAGAGACGCGATTGCATACGCCACGCTGGGCGCCGGAAAACGCATCCGCCCGCTCTTGGCGTGGCACTGCTGCGAGGCGGTTGGCGGCACCGGCAGCGACGCACTGCCCGCGTGCACGGCCATTGAACTGGTGCACTGCTTCAGTCTCGTTCACGACGACCTCCCGGCCCTCGACAACGATGCGCTGCGGCGCGGCAAGCCGACGGTGCATGTGCAGTTTGGCGAGGCAATGGCGATCCTCGCGGGGGACGCGTTGCTGACGCTGGCTCCGCAAGCGATCCTGCGCGGCTGGCCGGAGGGCGGGGGCCACGCCCAGCGGGTGAAGCTCACGCTGGTGTCGGTCCTGAGCGGTGCAACGTCGGCGATGATCGCCGGCCAGGTCGCGGACACCATGCACGACTTCGATGCGTCGCTGCCCGGTGCGGATGCGCGGCTGCACTTCATCCACGAGAACAAGACCGGTGCGCTGCTGGAGGCCGCGTGCATGATGGGGGCGCATTGTGCGTCGATCCGCGGCGGCACCGTCCCGGGCGCATCGTTTGACACCGTCCATCGGTATGCCCGCGTTCTGGGACTGCTCTTCCAGGCCGTGGACGATCTGCTGGACGTCACCCAGTCCGCGGACCGCACCGGGAAGCGAACGCAGAAGGATGCCGAAGCCGGGAAGCTGACGTTCCCGGGCGTGTACGGCGTGGATCGCACGCGGGCGATGATCGCCGAGTACCAGGAGCAGGCGGTCGCCGCGCTCGCCCCACTGGGGCCCCGCGCGGACGCACTGGCACGGATCGCTGAAGTCGTCGCGACACGGACGCACTGACTGAACCACGCCCTGATGGAGTTCGTACCGTCGCCCACCGTACGGGCCGCCTGAAGGCAGTTTTCAAAACTTCTTGAAAAACGACTTTGGACTGCCAACAATGACCTCGGCAAGCCCAATCGGCGACGGACCGCCGCCCTCCCATGACCACCCCAAACAACACCCCCTCCCCGCTCCTCTCCTCCGCCCGTCTCCCACACGACCTGCGGTCGATGACCATCCCGCAGCTTCAGCAGGTCGCGCAGGAGATCCGTGACGCCATCGTGGAGCAGGTCCGGCAGACCGGTGGTCACCTTGCCCCCAACCTGGGCGTGGTGGAACTCACCATCGCGCTCCATGTCGTGTTCGACTTCGCGTACGACCGACTGCTCTTTGATGTCGGCCACCAGTGCTACCCCCACAAGCTGCTGACGGGCCGAGCGCACCAGTTGTCCGGCCTGCGCACCCGCACCGGCATCGCGGGTTTCCCGGAACCGCGGGAATCCTCGTACGACCTTTTTTCCGTTGGCCACGCGGGGACCGGCATCTCGACCGCGGTCGGCATGGCCCGCGGCGACTCGCTGACGCGCGAGGGTTATCACCCGACGCAGAACCCGACGGGCCGGCGCGTCGTGTCGCTCATCGGCGATGCGTCCATCGCCAACGGCGTGGCCATGGAGGGGCTCAACAACGCGGGCACGCTCGGCCGGCAGTTCCTGGTGATTCTGAACGACAACGGCATGAGCATCAGCAAGCCGCAGGGGGGGCTTTCTCAGTACTTTGACCGTCTCCGCGTGAGCCACCTCTACAGCGATGTGAAGAGGGGCGCGAAGCGGCGACTCGAACACTTCCCGGGTGGCGACCGGATCCGTGGCGCGATCCACGCCGCGGGTGAAGCGACCAAGGCGATCTACCATCAGGATGCCTGGTTTGAGCACATGGGCCTCAAGACCATCGGCCCGATTGATGGGCACGACCTGCCCACGCTCATTGAGTATCTGCGCGAGGCCCGGGACTTTGACCGCCCACTTGTGCTGCACGTGAAGACCGTGAAGGGCAAGGGGTACAAGTTCGCCGAGACGGACAGCACGCGCTTCCACTCCCCCAACGCATTCAACAAGGTTGAGGGCGAACTGGACGAAGAGGGCTGCCGCGTCGAGCTCAAGAGCGACGGCCGCTCCTTCACGACAGCCGCGGGCGACGCCCTCACGGCTCTCATGGAGAAGGATCCCCGCGTCGTGGCGTGCACGGCAGCGATGCCCGATGGCACCGGTGTTTCGAAGGCGCTCGCCCGCTTCCCGGAGCGGGCGTGGGACGTGGGTATTTGCGAGAGCCACGCGATGGACATGATGGCGGGCCTCGCGAAGACCGGTTTCAAGCCGTTCTTCGCGGTGTACTGCACGTTTGTTCAGCGCGCGTTTGACCAAGCGTTCCAGGAGGTCGCCCTCCAGGGCCTGCCCGTCCGCCTGCTGCTGGACCGGGCCGGCCTTGTGGGCGGCGACGGCGCGGTGCACCACGGCTTCTGTGATGTCTCGCTCCTGCGCGTGCTGCCGGACGCGATCATCATGGCCGCGATCGACGAGCCCAGCCTTGTTGCGGCCATGGAGTTCATGCGCGGTCCCGCGTGTGATCGGGGCCTTTCGACGGTGCGGTACCCGCGCGACGTCGTCTCGACGCGCTTCACGAGCGCCCCCTGCCCGCCGTTCGTCACGGGCAAGGCCCGGCACCTGCAGGGCCCGGCCGCGGATGCGCCTACCGATCTCGCGGTGCTCGCCTTTGGCACCCCCGCCATCACCGCGTGCGAAGCTGCCGATGCGATCCACACGAACGACGCCCTGCATGTGACCGTCTACGACGCACGGTTCGCCAAGCCCATCGATCGCGACCTTGTGCGTTCCTTCCTGTCCCGCGGCGTACCGATCGTCACTATCGAGGACCACAGCATTGTCGGCGGCTTCGGGTCTGCCGTTGTTGAGGCAGCGCAGGAAATGGGGCTTGACGCATCCCTTATCACGCGTCTGGGCCTGCCGGACCGCTGGGTCTACCAGGACTCTCGCTCACGTCAGCTTGCCGAAGTCGGCCTCGACGTGGCCGGGCTTTCCCGCGCGTTCCGCGACGCGATCAAGTCCGCCGCGGACCGCAGCCCCGCCGACTTCTCCCGCGCCAAGTAGCACGCGCTATGGTTCCCGCATGGGCCGGCGCACACTTCTGCTCGTCAACCCGTCCAAGCCGCACGCCACCAAGGCCGCGGCCGAGGTCCGGGAGTTGGTGAAACTCCACGGCACGCTCGTGGGCGAAGAGCACGCGGAATCCGGCCTGCTGCCGGAGCAGTTCCGGGGCGCGGATCTGTACGTTGTGTTTGGCGGTGATGGCACGCTTCTGGCTCAGTCGCGGCGCTGCGCGGGCCCCACGAACGCCATGCTGGGCGTCAACATGGGCAAGGTCGGCTTCCTCGCTGCCTTTGACATGCCCACGATGCGTGCGCGTGCACCAGAGCTGTTCGGCGACAGCCCGCTCCGCGTCAACGAGTACAACCTGCTGAAGGTTGAGGTCTTTGGCCGCGGAGATGCCGAGCCGCGCTTCTCCACTGTCGCATTAAACGACGCCGTGATCGTCGCCGGCCCGCCGTACCGGCTGATCACGCTCACCATCGCCCTCAACGGACGCGTCGGGCCCACCATCCGTGGTGACGGCCTGATTGTCTCCAGCCCTGTCGGATCCACGGCGTACAACCTCTCCGCGGGCGGCCCGGCCGTCGATCCATCGGTGGACGCGTTCACGATCACGCCGATCGCGCCGCAGTCGCTTTCTTTCCGACCCGTGGTCGTCAGCGGCGGATCGCGCATCGAGATTATCGCCGAGAAGGTCAACGCGGGCCCCGCCGGGCTCGGAAGCACACTTTCACTCGATGGACAGGTCCAGGCCCCGCTCAAGGCGGGCGACCGCATCGTGATCACTCGGAACGACCACGGCGTGCGATTCGTCCTCAACGAGGACAGCGACTGGTGGAGCCGGCTCATTTCCCGCTTGCAGTGGGCGGCGGCGCCGAAGATGTCGTAGTGCTTCAGCGAGCCGCGCCGACGGCACCCTTCCACCGAATGCGGTACACCCGCCCCACGGGCTGGTCACTGCTGAACAGGATGCTCCCGTCTGGCGCCTGCACGCAGTCCACCGGCCGCGCGAGCGCCACGTACTCGCCGCTCTCGCTCTTGCCCAGTGTGCTGACAATCGTCTGAAGTCCGTATGGTCGCCCGCCCAGCTTCGCATCCTTGTCGAACATGACGCGCGCGACCTGATAGCCGGCGGGCTCGCTGCGGTTCCAACTGCCGCGGCAGGCGACGAACATATCGCCGGCAAAGTCCGCGGGCATGCCGCCTGCGCCATCTCCCTTCACCGCCGGGTCCACAAACGTGAAGCTGTTGGCCGACCAGTGCGCACCGAAGCACCATTGCGGCGGCGTTGTCCGCGTTGCCAGCTCGATGATATCGTCACGCTCCATGAACTCCCTGCGCGGCACGCGGTTACCCGTGATGTACGGGTGCCCGTAGAAACTCCCTTCCTCGTACCGATTGAGCTCATCCGGCGGGTTGAGGTCCGTGATCGGGATGCCCTTCTCGAACGACTCGCCGAACTTCTCGCCGAAGTTGTCCGAACCGTGATCGCACCCCCAGATCTCCCGGGTGCCCGGCCGCATCCGTAGTTTCTCTGTGTTGCGGATGCCAGAACTCCAGAGCGTCTTGTCGCTGCCGGTCAGGGAGTACCGCCAGATCTTCTGCCGGTCCGAGTCCGGCTCATCGGTGATGTTCCCGCTGTCGCCCACGCTCGTGTAGATGTGCTCGTCTGTCACCAGCAGGGAGCGCCACCAGTGGCCGGACCCGCCGGGCAGGTTCTCCAGCACACGGATGACATCCCGCGAGCCCTCGCCCGTCGATCGCGTCTTCCACACCTCGGTGCTTGTCGCAAACCACAGCCACTCGCCGGACCACTGCATGGCCTGCACCGACTCGTGCTCCTCCACGAGCGGACGCATGAGTTCGTAGACGCCGTCGCCGTCGGCGTCCTTGCACTGCACGATGTCACCGGACCGCGGCCGCGAGATGTACAGCAGCCCGTCTGGCCCAAACTCCATGAATCGGGCGTGGTCCAGGCGCTGGACGGCGACCGTGACTTCGAAGCCATCCCGCACCGTGAACTGCGCAACCTCGGGGGCCGCGAAGGGGTTGGGGGTCTCCGCCGGGGGCAGCTCGGCGGTCTGGGCACCTACCACTCTCGCCAATCCAGCCATGACCACAGCAACGCCCGCGAACGTCCTGAAACGCATACGCACCCTCGCAGTTCTGCCCATCGGGCGTGTCACACATGTGCACACCCGCCGCGATGGACCGTACGCACCCATACCCTCGCCCGTGCGCACGGCCTTCACGCTGATCGAACTGCTGGTGGTCATCGCGGTTGTGGCCGTGCTGGTCGGCCTCCTGCTTCCCTCGCTCAACAAGGCCCGCGAAGCCGGGCGCGCGGTCAACTGCCTCGCCAACCTGAAGAACAGCGCCGTCATCCTCCAGGCCTACGCCGACGAGAACAAGGGGTTCTCGCCCGCCATCGGCTGGCCCTACGACCGCGCCCCAAACTGGGCCGTCATCATCCAGAACGGCGCGGGCATGACCAGCACCCTCGCGGCGGAAACCCGTGCCCAACGCAGCGTCCTGGTCTGCCCGTCCGCCAGCGCGTTCCATGGCCGCGCCATGCTCAGGACGTACGCCATCAACGCCACCGGCCACGCCGGCCAGCCGGGCGACCCGGACTCCTTCGAACCCGCCGCGGGCGACCCCAACCCGCGTTCCGCCTTCATCCGCATGAGCAACGTGAAGTTCCCCAGCACCTCCCCGCTGCTGACGGACTCCACCAGCCCGCCGCAGGGCGCGGCCACCACACCGACGCTCCTCTGCGCCAGCCTCATCGACTTCCGCCAACCCGTCATGATCGATGTGCGCCTGGGGCTTTACCACGCCAGCACCAAGGCCACGCAAGCGTGCATGGTGGACACCTCGGCGCGCGTGTTCCGGATTCCGGACGCCGACGCGACGTCCACGGCTCCGCGCGTGCCGGAAGCGTGGCTTGAACCGCTCCCCTGACGACCTCAAAAACACACAAGCCCCGGCAAACTGCCGAGGCCTGCAAAGTGGAGCGGAGGAGAGTCGAACTCCCGACCTCATCATTGCGAACGATGCGCTCTACCAACTGAGCTACCGCCCCAACGCAAACGAACAATGGGCAGAGCCGGACTTGAACCGGCGACACCCGCATTTTCAATGCGGTGCTCTACCAGCTGAGCTACCTGCCCGCGTACGACGGGCGGCAGAGCCGCCCAGCGCCCCCGAGCTCTCTCGGGCCCCAACGGTAGGCAACTCCCACGTGGAATCAATCCACGCAGCCCAACCCGCCCACGCAGGTTCGCACCACTAACCTGCGGTCCATGCCCGCGCAGGACGCCCCAACTCCGCCCGCACCGCCCCTGCTGTCGGTGGAGCACCTCACCGTGACCTTTCCGGTCAGTTCGGGCCTTCTCCAGCGCACCACGGGCCACACCGCCGCGGTGGATGGC
>DATAKA010000156.1:0-5767 GCA_036261855.1 Phycisphaerales bacterium
GGAGCCACCCATGAGCCCGTTGCCCCCCCCGTCCCCCCGATCCCCCTACTCCCCCCGTTCCCCTCTCCACGCCCCCCACGCCCCCCGCGCGGCGCTCTTTGCCCTCGTGTCCGCCGCCACCTCTGCGGCGGCCCAGGGCCCTTCGATCACGGTGGTGCCCGACGACCCGCTGTTCGCCGACACCATCGGGCTCGCCATCTCTCCCAACGGGCGGTACATCGTGGGGAGCACGGAGAGCCAGATCGGCTCGGGCAACTACCACGACGACCTCTTCCGCTGGGACCGGCAGACGGGCGTCCGCTTCAGCGCGGTGCGGACGTTCGCGTACGGCGGCACGGCGGTGCTGGACGACGGCCGGGTGTTTGCAAGCACGCCGGACATCGGCGGCTTTCAGGTGGACGAGCTGGCGCGGGTCTTCCGCTGGACCCCGGAGCTGAACCAGTTCGTCTACGTGCCGCGCCCGAGCAACGCGACGACCGACGACCTGTTCCGCCGCATCTCCATCGACGGCATGTACGCGATCGGCATGACCGCGATGCCGAGCGGCACGACCGCGCCGGCGATCTACGACTTCTCGCTGCCGACGCCCATGCGGATCGACCTGGACGCGGGCGAGGGCAACGTGCTCGAGGCGTTCGCGGGCGTGACGCAGCCCATCAACGGCGTGCGGTACGCGTACGCGACGGCTTCCGGCAACGGCACGCGCACCGGCATGAGCTGGATCGTCTCCAACGCGCAGCCGACACCCGCCCCGTGCGAGGTGTACGACATCGCGCCCAACGGCGTCGTGCTGCTCGGCAAGGTCGGTTCCACCCACATCGTCCGGGGCGACGGCGCCGACCGGGTGCTGGGCGGCGTGCCGGGGTTCGCCGGCATGAAGCTCTCCCGGATGTCGCAGGACGGCAGGGTCGTGGTGGGATCGACGGACGATGGGACGTGGGGCCTCAGTTCCAGCTCGACGCAGGCGGCGGTGTGGCGGGCCGGTCAGACGCCGGCGACGCTGCAGACGATCCTCGCGGGCACCGGCGTTTCGTTCCCGCCCAACTGGTTCTCCGCGGAACTCACGGGCGTTTCGGCGGACGGCTCCACGGTGGTAGGCACGTACCTGGAGACGATCCCGTTTGAGACCGATCTGCACGCGTTCTCCGCGGTGCTGCCGGCAGTGAACGACAACTGCGGCACCGCCCGCGCGGTGCCCT
Organism: Phycisphaerales bacterium; assembly: GCA_036261855.1. Classification (GTDB taxonomy): domain Bacteria; phylum Planctomycetota; class Phycisphaerae; order Phycisphaerales; family UBA1924; genus BJHL01. The sequence continues at coordinate 1,200 of DATAKA010000156.1, forward strand.
ACGGGACGATCATCGACTCCACCAACGGGGCGACCAGGGCCGGCGTGAGCGGCGGGTGTTTCTTCGAGGGGAGCGCGCCCGACGTGTGGTTCAGCTTTGTTCCGGCGGCGAACGAGTCTGTCACGATCGATACGTGCGGGAGCAGTTTCGACACGACGCTCACGGTGTTCCAGGGTGGTTCGTGCGGGTCGCTGGGGGCGGTCTTGGCGTGCAACGACGAGGCGGCGGTGCCGTGCGCGGGGAACGTGCACGCGTCGCGGCTCTCGGCGAGCGTGTTCGCCGGGCAGACCTACTTCATCCGCGTGAGCGGGTGGAACGGGGCGTACGGCAGCGTGCAGATGACCATCACGGCGCCCAACCGGCCCGCGAACGACGCGTGCACGCAGGCGACCAACGTCCCGCAGGGTGGCGGCGCGTTCTGGAACAACGCGGGTGCGGTCACGGATGCGCGGCCGAACTGCGCGGGCGCGGGAACGCCGTTCGGCGACCTGTGGTTCCGGACGGTGCCGCTGGAATCCGGGCGGATGACGTACAGCACGTGCGGCTCGACGATCAACACGGTGATGGCGGCGTACCCCGCCGGGGCGTGCGGCGACGTGAACATGGCGGCGATCGCGTGCGGGCAGTCCAACACGGCGTGCGGGGGCAGCCCAGGCACGCGCCTGACCATCCCGTGCACGGCGGGTGATGCGCAGCTCCTCCGCGTGGGCGGGCTGTTCGGCGCGACGGGCTCGGGGCAGTTCACGGCGCGGTTCGCGTGCGACCAGAATGATCTCTCGCCGTACGCGGTGCGCGTGGTGAACGACGGGGCCCGGACGTTCTGGCGTTTCAACGATTCGGGGAGCCTGACGGCCGCGGACGCGGTGCGGGCCGACCAGTACACGTGCGGGAACTTCCCGGGCGAGTACGCGGGGGGTGTGCTGCGGGTGAACTCGTACCACGGGAAAGCGCTCTTGCTCGACGGCACGGGCGCGCATGTGCGTGCGGAGGCGGTGCCGTTCGGGCGGTTCGCCGATCCCGCGGTGTGCCCGCGGATCACGCTGGAGGCCTGGGTCAAGACCACGGACCCGTTGGCGGGCGTTGTGGTCACGAGCCGGAACCAGCCGGGCGAGCACTCGGCGACGATGGTGGTCGGCTACAACCCGATCGGCATCGCGAACACCGAGGGGCGCGCGATGTTCATTTCGGACGGGCCCGGCGTGCTGTACGGCGCCATGTCGAGCGTGCGGGTGGACGACGGCCGCTGGCACCACATCGTCGGGATGCGCACGCCCAACGCGGTGGGCGGCTACACGCACACGCTGTACGTGGACGGCGTGTTCCAGTTCAACCCGGTCTTCGGCCCCAGCGGCACCTTCAACGGCTCGCACGGGCAGTACTGGACGGTGGGCAACGGGCTGGCGTGGCCCGCGGCCGGGGCGGCGTTCAGCGGCATGATCGACGAGGTGGCGGTGTACTGCGGGGAGTTGCTGCCTTCGCAGATCGCCGATCACTTCAGCACGGGCAACCCGCCGCCGTGCGACCCCATCGACTTCAACGGAGACGGGCTCTTCCCGGACACGACGGACATCGACGACTTCCTCAGCGTCTTCTCCGGCGGCCCGTGCAGCACCGGCACGTGCGCGGACATCGACTTCAACAACGACGGGCTCTTCCCGGACACGACGGACATCGATGACTTCCTGCGGGTGTTCAGCGGGGGGCCGTGCTGAGCGGGCCGCGTGCATATGGACGGCTTACGATGGGCGGCCCTGTGGTCGCCCGTCGTGTTTTTGGGTTGATCCAGGGAGGCACGAGCAGCACAAAGGCGAGGAGCAGGCATGAAGGTTCGGCGCATACTGGTGACGGGCGGGGCGGGGTTCCTGGGGTCGCACATCTGCGACCGGCTGGTGGCGCAGGGGCACGACGTCATTTGCCTGGACAACCTGTTCACGAGCCAGAAGCAGAACATCACGCACCTTCTGGGCAAGCCCAACTTCGAGTTCATCAGGCACGACGTGACGGACCCGATTCTGCTGGAGGTGGACGAGATCTACAACATGGCGTGCCCCGCGGCGCCCGGGCACTACCAGTACAACCCCATCAAGACGATGAAGACGAGCGTGATGGGGGCGATCAACATGCTGGGGCTGGCCAAGCGCTGCAACGCGAAGATCCTGCAGGCCTCCACGAGCGAGGTGTACGGCGACCCAGAGATCCACCCTCAGCCGGAGAGCTACCGCGGCAATGTGAATCCCATTGGCCCACGCGCGTGCTATGACGAGGGGAAGCGTGCGGCGGAGACGCTGTTCTTTGACTACAACCGCATGCACAAGCTGCGGATCAAGGTGGTGCGGATCTTCAACACGTACGGGCCGCGGATGCACCCGTTCGACGGGCGCGTGGTGACCAACTTCATCCGCCAGGCGCTGCGGGGGGAGGACATCACGATCTTCGGTGACGGCAGCCAGACGCGGAGTTTCTGCTACTGCGACGATCTGGTGGAGGTCATCATCCGCACGATGAACTCACCCGATGACTTCACGGGGCCGGTGAACATCGGCAACGAGGGTGAGTTCACCATCAAGCAGCTGGCGGAGATGGTGATCGAGCTCACGGGCGGCAAGAGCAAGCTGGTGTACCGGCCGCTGCCGCAGGACGACCCGACGCAGCGGAAGCCTGACATCACGCTGGCGCGGACGAAGCTGGGGTGGGAGCCGAAGGTGGCGCTGCGGGACGGGCTGGTGAAGACGATCGAGTCGATGAAGAAGCTGAACTTCGAGGATTACAGGCCGCCGACGCCGAACTATTAGGCGGATGTATCCGGGAATTGCAACGCCTCAAGAGACATTCCTTGCCGCATCGCAGAAGCTCACTAGATGAGCGGCGAATGCCGCGACCGTCGGCCACTCGTCAGAGACTGACAAGGTCTCGTGGTCCCAGTACGTGACGCGGCCATCAAGCGGCATGAGCGGGTCGCTCCGCCGCACGGAGTACCAGTTGCCATATTGCGTCGTTGCGATGACAAGGTCGTCGGCACCTGGCGCATCCTCGGGATCACGTTCTGTTTCTGCATCGAGCCATGTGTTCCATTCGGGGATCGCCATATCAAATTCGAAGGACCCCCGGGAGTTGTCGTTCACAAACTCCATGGTCTGCGGAAGCAGGCGAGCAAGTTGCTGCCATGATTCTGGGGATTGGAGAAACAACGGCGCGGACGCGATGGCACCAAACTTCTCGCCACTGCCCGCGGCGACCCACGAAGCCGTACCGTCCGCCAAACGGCGCTCGAGGTAGTCCGCCGCTTCACGCGTCGATGTGAACTGGGGCTGCGGCCGCCTGGATCCCAAATGTGAAGTCGGGGTACGGCGCAAGAGTTCGTTGGCCATTTCATTCACGGTGTACAGCGGGAGAGGAAGCGGCCATTGGACTGCTTCGTCGAGGATAACGGTACCTGCTTGAGATCCCGGAACGATCATCATCGGTTCAAGTCGGCCGGGTTTCATGACCCCGGCACCCACGAGCACGTCACGCGCCCGCTGGTTGCAGCTGATTGTCCGGAACCGCCTGCCTGCGGTACCCGGGCCCGTATCTTGGCCGGACGACCAGCTCGAAAATGCGAAGTCGCACGGGGGCATGTACTCACTCACGAATCGTTTCGGCCCTTGGAGGCGGAAGTGAGGGGGAGACATTTGGATGAGCGCATTGACGAGTGGATCATCCACCTTGACACCAGATCGGAGTTCCAGCAACCATGCCAGTTCGATGCCCCGGCGGTGGTGAATGCTCCCGTGCTTCCGCATCCAAGACTCGTCGGCCGAAGCCGAGTCGAGCATGGGATGATCCAGTCCGCGTCCGAGCGGGAGCTCGGCGAAGACTTCCCACCATTCGCCTGCTGCGTCGGTAATCGGCAGCCATCGCAGCCCGGTCAGTCCTGCGTCCATCACGACCTGCCTGAATTCTCGCGATGCAAGCGTCGAGAAAGCTCCCGCTGACTCTTCCTTCCAAATGAAGTGGGCATTGCCGGGCCGGCGCTGGAATGACTTCAAGCCGGTCGGCCCGGTGGAAAGCTCGTACCAGAGCTGCGTCGCCGGTGGTGCCAGCACCGCAGGCTCCTCGATCCAGGCCGCCTGGAGCCGGAATTGTGGATGATCTCGAGTGCTCTGAATGAGCTCAATCAGCTTGTGAGTTCGGCTGTCAGAGAGTCGAATGGACTCATTCCGGTACGAATCCTTTACGTCCAGGCCAATCGTGCCGTACAAGGCGGATTTGGTCTCATCCCACTGCGCGACGGTAAGTGCGCCCGGCGGGCAAATGCCGGGGTGGTACGGTCCTCGCAGCGGCGCGAACTCGAACACCAGTTTCGAGTTAGGGTGTGGGCACCATGCACGCATGGTGACATCATACACGAACGTGCACGCCATCTCCCTCCGGACAGGCCATACTAGCGCTTGTCCCGGGTGATCTGCGCGTACGCGTTGTGGTTGTGGATGCTCTCGAAGTTCTCGCTCGAAATCTCGTAGAACGTGATCTTTCTGTTGGCGTCGAGCGCGACGGCGAGGTCGCGGATGATGTCCTCGACGAACTTG
>DATAKA010000157.1:0-27799 GCA_036261855.1 Phycisphaerales bacterium
CTGGGTGGGCGGGTGGGTGGGAGTGGCCGCGGTCATGCGGGAGCGTACCGCGGGCAACGCGGCGTGGGTGCAGCAAAGGGGCTCAAGTTTCTTAGTGCGGCGGTGATCCCCTTGAAACCATTCCGCAGTCGATCCCCGCACGCACGCAAGAAAAAAGCCCCCGCACGGGGCGGGGGCTTGGGGGAGCTTGGAATGTAGCAGGCGATCAACGCTTGCTGAACTGGAAGCGGCGGCGGGCGCCGGGCTGGCCGTACTTCTTGCGTTCGACGGCGCGGGAGTCGCGGGTGAGGTAGCCGGCGTCGCGGAGAGCCTGCTCCAGTGTGGGGTCAAAGTCCATGAGGGCACGGGCGAGGCCCATCTTCATGGCGCCGGCCTGGCCCATCGTGCCGCCGCCGTGCAGCTTGACGATGATCTGGAAGCGGCCGACGGTGCCGGTGGTGAGCAGGGGAGCGACGCAGTCGGTGCGGTCGCGGGGCTCGGTGAAGTAGACCTCGACGGACTTCTTCTTCTCGAGCTTGACCGACTCGATCTGCACGCCGGCGTTGTTGCCCTGGGCGGGCTTGAGGCGGACGCGGGCGACGGCGGTCTTGCGGCGGCCGGTGCCCCACCACCAGCCGTTCTTGTCGGCGGGCTTGGGTGCGCGGATGGGCTTGATGTTCTCAACAGGCGCCGAGCCGGGCATGGTGAGCCCGAGGTCGGAGGAGGGGTTCATGATCTTCGACATGGGTGTTCCTTCAGACCTTCAGGGTTTGGGGCTTGTGGTTGGAGAACGTGTGCTCAGCGCCGGCGACCACGCGGAGCTTCTTGAGCATCACGCGGGAAAGACGGTTCTTGGGCATCATGCGGCGGACGGCGTCGGAGATGAGGGACTCCGGGTCGTTCTGGCGGACCTGGCCGTACGTGCGGGTCTTGAGGCCGCCGGGGTACTCGGTGTACCGCATCTTGAGGCGCTGCTCGGCCTTGCGGCCGGTCAGTTCCACCTTCGAGCCGTTGGTCACGATGACGTGCTCACCGGTATCGATGTGGGGCGTGTACTCCGGGCGGTGCTTGCCCATGAGGACCTGTGCGACTTCCGCGGCGAGGCGGCCCAGCGGGACGCCCTCCGCATCAACGACGTGCCACTTCTGGGAGACGTCCCCAGGTTGAGTGGCCAGAGTGGTCTGACGACGAGACATGCTCGCTCCTTGCAGGGGACGCGGAACCGCCGCGAACGCTGCTGTTACGCCGCCTACCGGGCGGGGCGGGCGGTCTGACCGGGTTCCGACCCGGGCACACCGCAGAATTGGAGGTTCAGCACCGCAGGATTCCTTCCCGTGGTGGGCCCAGACTTTAGGCGTTGGCGGACAGTGAGGCAAACCGGGCGGCGTACCGTCGATTGCGGGTCGGCATCCCCAACTGGCCGATTGAGCCTGCACACTTTATGACCGACCCAAACCCCCACTCAAACCTCCCCAGTTCCACACCGGACCGGCCCGTTGCGCCGGACTTCAACATCTTTCCTGAGCGGGACCCCAACCGGGCGGTGCCATGGCCGCCGCCGCCTGCGCCGCCGATGGGGCGCGACACCCCTGATAAGGGGTCGATGCGGTCGCGCCTGTGGGCGACGATCATCGCGGTGGTGGCGATTTTGGGTGTGATGACGATCCAGCAGGTGGGAGCGCTCACCGAGGAGAAGGTGGACACGTCGGTGGTTGCGCCGCCGGAGGCGGGGGACCAGTACCTGCTGTCGTCGGGCATCACCGTGAAGATGACGGGGCTGCTCCGGAGCCTCTCGGGCGGGAACGTGCCCGCGAGCCAGACGCAGATGCTGGCGCAGAGCATCGAGGACGGGGCGGTGCAGCCGGTGGACAAGTTTCGGTCGCTGATCGTGGCGGCGGAGGTTTCGGGTCGGGACACTGTGCTGCCCAAGCTGGACCAGTCGGCGGCGACTGTGGAGTATCCCGGGAGCGCGGAGGACTTTGCGACGCTGCGGCTGATCTTTGAGGACCGGACGGACGAGCTGTCGGACGCGCAGAAGACGGCTCTGACGGACCGGCACGGGTACTACGGACGGCTGGCGCTATCGCTGGGGCTGCCGGACAACGACCCATCGCGGCAGGCGTTCTTCCGGGGCAGCGGCGGGCTGCTGGTGTTCTTCATCGTGCTGGGCATCTTTGCGTTCGGCGTCACGTTCGCGGCGATCACGTGCTTCATCATCATGATCGTGCGGATCGCGGGCGGGAAGGTCCGCGCGGCGTTCGCGCCGCCGATGCCGGGGGGTAGCGTTTACATGGAGACAGTCGCGGCGCTGGCGGCGGGGTTCCTGGTGCTGCAGTTGCTGGGGTCGCTGGTGGTCGGGCTGCTCTTCAAGGACAAGCCGGAGGTGGCGCTCATGGCATCGCTGGCGATGCAGTGGCTGCTGCTGCCGGTGATCTTCTGGCCGGTCCTGCGCGGGGTGCCGCTGCAGGAGCACGCGCGGCGGATCGGCTGGACCAGGGGGCAGGGCGTGCTGCGGGAGGCGGGCGCGGGCGTGTTCGCGTACCTGGCGTCGCTGCCGATCTTCGTCTTCATCGTGGTCGTGATGGTGATCGGCATCTTCGCGTACGAGGCCATCAAGCACGCCGGGGGCCAGCCGCAGCCGCCGCAGGTGAAGAACGAGATCCTGGAGATCATCAGCAAGGGGAACCCGCTGGTCCTGGCGATGTTCTTCCTGCTGGCAACGGTGTGGGCGCCGATCGTGGAGGAGAGCGTCTTCCGCGGGGCGATGTTCCGGCACCTGCGGGGCGGGTGGGGCGTCGCCGCGGCGGCCATCGTGTCGTCGCTGGCGTTCGGTGTGATGCACGGGTACGCGTTCTTCATGCTCGCGCCGGTCATTGCCCTGGGGTGCGTCTTTGCCCTGATGCGGGAGTGGCGCGGATCGCTCATCGCGGGGATCACGGCGCACGCGCTGCACAACGGCACGCTGCTGGCGATCGCGATCACGATGCTGACGCTGGCGAAGCCGGAGTAGGAAGAACCACGAAGGCACAGAGGGCACGAAGAGGATGCAGAAGCGGGAGTGATGGTGGCACTTGATGCTCCATGGTCACAGAGCACGCGATGGCACGCCGCACTTCTGGCGCCACATCGCGAGCAGGGCGCTCCCGAGGCGGTCGGCGTAGGCCCGCTGGTCGCAGATGGTGGACTGCGCGAGGCGGGTGCGGAGCGTGGCGCGGTGGTGGGCGAGGGCGGTTGTATCGGCCGCAAGTGCCGCGGCTTTGGCGATGTAGTCGTCGGGCGTTGATGCGATCCACTCGGGTGCGCCGAGGTTGGTGAGCAGGCTGATGCCGACGCGCGAGGCATGGCGGTTGCCTGCGAGCGTGATGACGGGCACGCCCATCCAGAGCGTTTCGCATGTTGTCGTGGTGCCGTGGTACGGGAAGGTGTCGAGGGCGACGTCGACGCCGTTGTACATCGCGAGGTGGTCCTCAAGCGACTCCTGCGGCGGAATGAACTTGACGCGTGAGACCAAGCCGCGGGCGGCGAAGGCGTCGGCGTAGACGCGGGTGCCCTCGGGGTCGGCGAACTCAACGGCCTTGAGGATGAGGGTGGCATCGGGCACGCGCTCAAGGAGGCGGGACCAGAGGTCGATGCAGTCGGCACTGATCTTGCGGGCGGCGTTGAAGGAGGCGAAGACGATGCCGTCGTGCGCGGTGCGTTTGGGTTCGGGCAGGTTGGGGCGGGGGCGGTAGCAGAGGAAGCTGGGGTCGAGGCGCCAGAGCTTCTCGGTGGCGCGTTCGTCGTAGGTGGGCTGCGCATCGCCGCTGATGGCCGGGGCGGCGCCCGCGGGATCGGTGTGGCTATCCACGATGCGCCAGTCGATGGTGGTGAGGCCGGTGGTGTCGGGGAAGCCCAGGTACGTCACTTGCACCGGCGCGGGGCGGCGGGCGAGGACGCCGAGTTTGTGGCCCTGGGTGTGGCCCGCCAGGTCCACAAGCACATCGATGCCGTCGGCGCGGATGCGCTGGGCGATCTCCTCGTCCTTCTGGCTGCCGACGTTGCGCCAGAGGGCGGTGTGCGCGCGGAGGCGCTGGCTGGTGGCGTCCTCGTCGCGCGCGGTCATATAGCCGGTGAGGTGGATGTGGGCGCGGTCGTGGAACTCGAAGAGGGGCTCGATGAAGAAGGCGACGGAGTGCGTGCGCAGGTCCGGGGAGATGATGCCGACACGCAGGGGGCGGTCTGCGTCAGCGACGGAAACAGAACGCTCCGGCAGGCGCGGCGTCTGGCGTTCGAGCACCGTGCCGTAGTCGCGGAAGAGCCTCGCGATCTCGGCGGGGTGGGCCTGGGACAGGTAGATGGCGGTGCTCGCAAGGCCGGAGCGGATGCGGACGTGGTCGGGGAAGGCCTTGGTGCCCTTGGCGAGCAGGTCCATGGAATCGCGCAGGCGGCCCAAGGAGACCAGTGCCGCGGCGTGGGTGAGGATGAGCTGGTCGTGCAGACCCTGCGCGAGCCCCTCGCGGCAGACGGCCTCGGCCCGCGCCCATTGCTTGCGCTCCATGAGGATGTTGGTGACGCCGATGCGGGCGTTGGGATCGGCGGGGTTGAGCGCGAGCGCCTTCTCGAAGAGGGCGAAGGCTTCGTCGTAGGCCTTGACGCCGAGCGTATTGGCGGTGAGGAGCGCGAGGTTGCAGAGCATCCGCGGGTCGCCTGGCGGGGGCATGAGCTCGACGGCGCGCCGGGCATAGAAGAGGGCCTGCTCTTCGCGCTTGAGGCGCACCAAGGCAAAGGCCATGGTGCTTGCGAGGTGCGGGTTGCGCGGGTGCTTCTGGAGGAGCCGCTGGAGGGACGCGAGCGCCTGCTCTGCCTGGCCCGCCTCGGCCATGGCGTGGGCCTGCATGATCTTGAGCGTGACGGGGTCGGCGGTCACGGGCGTGCCCCTTGAGTACCCCCGCGCTTCGTGCAGGCGTCGTGCCACATGGCGCGGAGCGCGGCGGCGACGCGCGCGGCGAAGCCGGGCCCATCGCAGAGCGGGGAGGCGAGCAGGCGCGGGCGGAGCGTGGCGTGGTACTCGGTGATGCGCGTGGGCGCGGCGGCGAGCGACTGGGCGATGTTCACGAACTCGGCGTCGGTGTGGCCGACGAGTTCGGGCGCGCCGATCGAGGTGAGCAGGCTGGCGCTGACGCGCGAGACGTGTTCGGCGCCGGCGAGGGTGACGACCGGGACGCCCATGAGCAGGGCCTCGCAGGTGGTGGTGGTGCCGTTGTAGGGGAAGGTGTCGAGGGCGATGTCCACCTGTGCGTAGGCGTGGAGGTGTTCCTCCAGCGTCTTGGTGCGGGCCATGATGTCGATGCGGGCGGGGTCCACGCCGCGTTTCTGAAAAGCGGTGCGGAGTTCGCGGTCGCCGATGCCGCCGGGGGTGGCGTGGCCCTTGAGGAGCAGCCGCGAGGTGGGGACGGCGAGGAGAACGCCGGCCCAGAGGTCGAGCGTGCGCTGGCACACTTTCTTGGTCGCGTTGAACGAGCCGAAGACGACGGGGCGGGTGCCATCCAGGCCTTGCCACCGGGGTTCGGGCGGGCTTGCGCCGGGGTCGTAGCAGAGGAAGGGGGCGTCGAGGCGGGCGAGGCGCTCGGTGTGCCAACGCTCGCTTGCTCCCACGGGGTCGGTGATGGCGTCCACGATGCGCCAGTCGATGGTGCGGAGGCCGGTAGTGCAGGGGTAGCCCAGCCACGTGACGGTGACGGGCGCGGGGCGCCAGGCCATGGCCCCGACGCGGGAGCTGCCGGTGTGGCCGCCGGTCTCGATGATGATGTCGATGTCGTCCTTGGCGATCTCGCGGGCGAGACCCTCGTCGGTGGTGTCCTTCACACGGCGCCAGGCGTGGGGCGGGATCAGGGCGCGGAGGCGCGGGCTGGTGACGGCATCGGGGTTGGCGGTGCTGTCGTAGACGAAGAGCTCAAGGCTGCCGCCCTGCGTGGAGGTGGGCAGGTGCTGGAAGAGCTTGGTCAGGAAGAATGCGCAGGAGTGCGTGCGGAGGTCGGCGGAGACGATGCCTACGCGCAGCGGACGGGCCGGATTGAAGTCTGTGATGCGGTGGACGGTCTGGCCCTTGGCGAAAGAGTCCAAGATCGCGCCCAGGCGGCTGATCAAGGCGAACTTCTGCTCGGGCGGGATTCCGAAGGGGTAGTTGAGCATCCCGGCGAAGGTGATGAGGGCGGCGAGGTCGTTGGGGGCGCGGGAGAGGCCCTCGGCCAGCACGTTGCAGGCCTCTTCGGTGCGGGCGTTGTCGGCGAGGCAGCCCGCGAAGTTGCAGACGGCGGTCATGTCGGAGCGGTCGAGCTCGTAGGCGCGGCGGAGGGGGTCTGCGGCTTCCTCGGCGCGTTCGAGCAGCATGTACATCGCGCCCAGGGCGTTCCAGGCGGTGGCGTCCTTGGGGTCCAGTTCGCAGGCGAGGCGGCAGCGCTCGATGGACTCGTCGGGCTTGCCGGTCTTCATGCAGACCTGGCCCAGCAGGTTCTGGTGCTTGGAGACGTTGGGGGCGAGGGCCACGGCCTTCCTGATGAAGAAGTCGCACTGGGCGACCTTGCCCTGGAACCAGAGGGCCACGGCGAGGAAGAAGTTGGCTTGTGCGTCGCTCGGGTTGCGCGTGAGGTGGCGGCGCATGAGGACCTCGGCCTGGCCCGGTTCACCCCGTGTGAGGTGGCCGTCGGCCTTCTTGATGAGGTCTTGCTGCTGGGCGGGGCCCTGTGCCATGCGGGGCGACGGTATGAGGGCTGCCGCTAGGATTGGCCGTGAGCGATACACGGCGCAGGCAGTTTGACGAGGACGCGAACGACCCCAGGGCCGAGGATGTCGAGCAGTTTTCGGGCGTCACGCGCACGTGCCCGGAGTGCAAGGCCGAGGTGTATGACGAGGCCGAGCTGTGCTGGAAGTGCGGGCATGCCTTCAGCGGGGAGCCCAAGGGCATGCCGGGGTGGGTGACGTGGGTGTCGGTGGCGGTGGTCGCGGCGGTGCTGTTCGCGGTGCTGCGGTGGGTGCTGTAGGCGTCCACCCTCTAACCTTCCTGCATGGAGCGCGTCCGCATTACTGATGTCTCGCCGCGTGACGGCCTGCAGAACGAGCAGGGCGCGATCCCCACGGCGGACAAGGTGGAGTTGATTCGCCTGCTGTGCCAGACGGGTGTGGACGAGGTGGAGGTGACGAGCTTCGTGAGCCCGAAGTGGGTGCCGCAGTTGGCGGATGCGCTCGAAGTGTGCGCCTCACTTCACCCCCTCCTGGAAACAAGGCCGCTCCTTTCGGTGCTTGTGCCGAATGAGAAGGGGCTGGACGCGGCGGTCCGCGTCAATGCGCGTGGCCGCGTGTTGTCGAAGGTCTCAGTGTTCACCGCCGCGAGCGAGACGTTCTCGAAAAAGAACACGAACGCGACGATCGCGGAAACGCTTGAGCGGTTCCGGCCGGTGGTTGCGGCAGCGCATGACGAAGCGCTGCTGGTACGCGGATATATCTCCTGCGCCATCGCGTGCCCGTTCGAGGGGACGATTGCGCCGCAGGCCGTGGCGAAGGTGGCGCGGCAGTTGGTGGACCTGGGCGTCGACGAGATCGACCTGGGTGACACCATCGGCGCGGGGACGCCAGAGAGCGCGCGAGCGATGTTGAGCGCGGTGCGGTCGGAGCTGGGTGATGCGTGGTGGACGAGCGAACGCATGACCCTGCACCTCCACGACACATTCGGCCGTGCGGCGGAGTGCGTGAAGGCGGCTCTGGATGTGGGGGTGCGGTCGTTTGATGGGTCGGTGGCGGGGCTGGGCGGGTGCCCGTACGCGAGCACGCCAAGCAAGCGTGCGCCGGGGAACATCAGCACGGAGCTGCTGGTGAAGACCGTGCACGATGCGGGGTTCGCGTCGGCTGTGGACATGGCAAAGCTGGAAGCGGCCGCGGCGTTTGCGAGGGGAATCGTGGCGAGGAGCCGGGGCGGGTAAGGCCCCTGATTCGTTCATCGGGGCTCGTCCAAGGGGGTTCGTCAAAGGGGTTCATGCGTGCGTGGGTGGGTGTGAGCACCTGAGAACGGGTTCTCGTTGGAGGCTTGAGCGAGGGAGTGTGGCGCGTGGTGCGGACCAGTACGGAAAACGGCGTCGCGACCATCACGCTCGCGCGGGCGGAGAAGCGCAACGCGTGCACGCCCGCGATGCTGGTGGACCTGGAAGCGGCCATACGGGGTGTGTGTGGTCGCGTGCTCGTGCTCACCGGTGATGGGGACGTCTTCTGCTCGGGGTTTGACCTCACGCTGTGCAAGGACGATGACCGCGTGCTGGGGCAGTTGCTGGGGGGGCTGTCGGCGTGTGTGCGGGCGCTGCGGGCGATGGACATGCCGGTGGTGGTGAGCGCGCACGGCGCGGCGATCGCGGGCGGGTGTGCGCTCCTGGGCGGGTGCGATGTGGTGGTCACGAACAGCGACGCGAAGCTGGGGTACCCGGTGCTGCCGCTGGGGATTTCGCCGGCGGTGTCGGCGCCGACGCTGGCGTCCCTCACGGGGCACGGGCACGCGCGGGCGCTGTTGCTGGGGGCGCGGGTGATCAGCGGGACCGAGGCGCTCCGGATGGGGCTTGCCCACGCCTGTGAGCCGACGGTGCTGGCGTGCCGCGAGCGTGCGGCGGTGTTCGCGGCGGCACTCGCGGCCAAGCCCCCGCACGCGCTGGCGGCGACGAAGGCGTGGCTGCGCGAACTGGACCCGGCGACCGATGCGCAGGTGATGGCGGCGCTCGCGGCGTCGATGTCCGTGGTGAATTCGGAGGAGCAGCGGGCGCTGCTGCCAGCGGTGTGGGCCCGGGGCTAGTTCAGGACCTCGATGCTCGTGAACTGGTCGAGGTTGACGTAGACGAGCTCGCCATCGTCTTTCTTGAGCTGCAGGCGGTCGAGCCAGAGCTTGTGGTCCTTGCTGTGGGCGTACCAAGAGCCGGTCTTGGACTGTGCGGACGCGACCAGCGTGCCCTCGATGGTGGTGCTGATGGTCTCACCGGCGTTGCCGAGCTTGGGGACCTGCTGCGTGATGCGCAGGCGCTGGCCGGGGGTGTAGGTGGAGGTCATGGGGGATGATAGGGGAACCGGCCGGCCTCGTGAAGGAGTGCTTACACGACGATTACGGAGCGGCGATCACCGCTTTGGCCTGGTCGAGCACGGCCGCGGCCTGCTCGCGTGTGGGCGCTTCGGCGATGAGCCGCATGATGGGCTCGGTGTTGCTGGCGCGGACGTGGAGCCACGCCTTGCCGGTGAGGGGGCCGTTGCGGAAGTCCACCCATGCGCCGTCGCTGGTATCCACGTGCTGGCCCTGGGCGGCGTACGCGCGGGTGATCTTCTCGACGGCGGCCTGGGCGTCCTCCTTGCGGGCCAGGTCCACCTTGCGCTTCTCGATGGCGTAGGCGGGGATGCTCGCAACCAGTTCGCTGAGGGTGCGCCTGCGGCCGGTGCTGGCGGGGCTCAGGAGCCACAGGACCAGGCCCATGGCGGCGAGCGAGTCCCGCACGTAGCAGGAGCGGGGCCAGATGGTGCCGCCGTTGCCTTCTCCGCCGGCGATGGCGTTCTCGCGCTTCATCACTTCCACCACGTTGGCCTCGCCCACGGGCGTGCGGAGAACACGCACGCCGTAGCGGGCGGCGACATCGTTGATCATGCGCGAGGTGCTGAGGTTCGTGACGAGCACGGGCTGCTCCCCCCCACTTCCCCCCCCGCCCCCGCCCCCGCTGCGCTTGCGGGCTTCAAGGATGGCGAGCGCGGAGAGCGCGAGCGTGTACTCCTCGCCCACGTAGCGGCCTTGTTCATCGATGAGCGCGAGGCGGTCGGCATCGGGATCGAGCGCGAAGCCCACGTCGCAGCGGTTGGTGCGCACGGCGTCGCAAAGGCCGCCCGCGCCGGAGAGGTTGTCGGCGGTGGGCTCGGGCGCGTGCGGGAAGAGGCCGGCCTTCTCGCCGGTGGTCTCGCAGTTGAGGGCCGTCACGTTCTCGCAGCCCAGGCTGCCCAGCAGGATGGGCGCGGTGCGGCTGGCGCTGGCGTTCACGCAGTCGACGGCGACGCGCAAGCCGTGGGCCAGGGCGCTGGGGAGCGTGGCGAGCCCTGAACTGATGAGGGCGTCCTGCACACGCTCCACATGGGCCTCAGTGCCGTCCGACGCGGTGGTGCGCACGCCGACGGTGTTCCACCCTTCGTGCGTGGTGCGCCCGGACTGGAAGCGGTCGATGATCTGGCGGGCACACACAGCGGGCGGGGCGCACGCGGCCGCGCCGTGCAGGCCGCCGGCGGCGGGGTCGGCCAGCAGGCACTTGAGGCCGTTCCACTGCTGGGGGTTGTGGCTGGCGGTGAGGACCATGCCGGCGGTGGGCGAGCCGGACTCGCGCCGGTGGCGGTCGGTCATCACGGCGACGGTGGGAGTCATGGCGACGCCCAGGTCCACCACGTCGCAGCCTGCGCCGAGGAGCCCGGCGACGGCGGCGTGGTGCACCACCTCGCAGCCGCGGCGGCCATCGCGGCCCAGGACCACGGTGCAGCGGCGAGAGCCCTTGAAGTGCTCGCGGAGGAAGGAGGCGTAGGCCCCGGCGAAGGAGGCGGCGACGGAAGGGGTGAGGGTCTCACCCACGACGCCGCGGCAGCCGGACACGGAGAGCATGAGCATGGGGGAGCGTATGAGCAGGAAAGGGGGCTTTGCACGTGTACCCTGCCCCCATGCCCGGGGCACCCCAGTTTTCCATCACGGTCGAGCACGAGTTCTGCGCGGCCCACGCGATCACCATCGCGGGGACGCGGGAGCCGCTGCACGGGCACAACTTCCACGTGTGGGTGACGGTGGAGGGCGCGACACTGGACGGGGACGGTCTGCTGTGCGACTTTCACACGGTGCAGGCGGCGCTCAAGGACATCGTGGACCCCTTCACCAACCGCAACCTGCACGACTGCCCGCCCTTCACGAGCCTGAACCCCAGCGCCGAGAACATCGCCCGGCACATCGGCGATGAGCTGCACAGGCGGCTCGGGAGCGCGCTGGCCCCGCACGCGCGGGTGGCTTTGATCCGCGTCTCCGAGGCGCCCGGATGTGTCGCGGCGTACATACTCGGGTAACGGTTCCATCCTCTCACTCCCTGTCCCCAAGCCCCCGGACACCTCGCGGGCCGGGCTGCACGTACCCTCTCCACCTTTATGTGCCCCTCGCGATCAAACCGCAAACCCACGCCCGAGCCCGCGCAGCGCTTCTTCCACCGCGACATCTCGTGGCTGGAATTCAACCGGCGCGTGCTGGCCCAGGCCGCCGACCCGGCGACGCCGCTGCTCGAGCGCGTCCGGTTCCTGGCGATCTTCACCAGCAACCTCGACGAGTTCTTCATGAAGCGGGTGGGGCTCATCAAGCGGCAGGTGCACGCGGGGCTGGACGTGCGCTCGCCCGACGGCCTCACGCCCCGCCAGCAACTGGGTGCTATCCGGGAAATGGTGGCGGAGCTGATCACCGAGCAGGCGCGGCTCTTTGAGTCGGAGATCCGGCCCGCCCTCAAGGCCGAGGGTGTGCAGGTCGTGAACTTCGGCGACCTCTCCCGTGAAGAACAGGACGGCACCAGCGAGTGGTACATCGACAATGTCTTCCCGGCGCTCACGCCGCTGGCGGTGAACCCCACGCACCGCTTCCCGTTCATCAGCAACCTGTCGGACAACCTGGGCGTGCTGGTGGACATGCCCGAGGGGCTGGCGCCGCCCGCCCGCCCGCAGTCGCTGCTGCAGCCGCTGCTGGGCCCGCACGCGGACCCCGGGCAGGCCGAGCCCACCTTTGCTCGCATCAAGATCCCCGGGACGATGCCCCACTACTACCGCGTGCCCAGCACCGACCGGCGCGCGTTCAAGTTCGTGCCGCTCCAGCAGATCATCCGCCACAACCTTGCGGCGCTCTTCCAGGGGATGCGCATCAGCGAGCAGATCTCCTTCCGCGTCACGCGCTCGGCGGGCATCCAGAAGGACGACCTGGACACGGCGAACCTGCTGCAGTCGATCGAGGCGGACCTCAAGGCCCGCAAGTTCGCGCGGGCGGTGCGGCTGGAGGTGGAGCCCGATGCCGAGCCGCGCCTCGTCCGCTGGCTGCTGGACAAGCTCAACGTGGACCCGCAGGACGTGTACGAGCGCCCGGGCAGCATCGACTTCGCGGCGCTGGGCGAGCTCGCGGACGTGGACCGCCCGGATCTGCGCCACAAGCCCTGGAAGCCGGTCATCCCGCAGCGCCTGGGCGGGCCCTCAGCCCCGATCACCGAGCGCAACCCCGCGAACTTCTTCGCCGCGCTCCGCAAGCAGGACGTGCTGGTGCACCACCCCTACGAGTCCTTCCACGCGAGCGTGGAGCGGTTCATCGCGTCGGCCGCGGCGGACCCGGACGTGCTGACAATCAAGCAGACACTCTACCGCACGACGCCCGACAGCCCGTTCATCGAGAACCTGGTGCGGGCGGCGGAGATGGGCAAGCAGGTGGCGTGCCTGGTGGAGCTGCGGGCACGGTTTGACGAGGGCCGCAACGTGCGGTTTGCGCGCCAACTGGAGAAGGCGGGCGTGCACGTGGCGTACGGCGTGCTGGGCCTCAAGACGCACTGCAAGACGAGCCTGGTGGTGCGGCGCGAAAAGGGCGGCCTGCGCTGCTACGCGCACCTGGGCACGGGCAACTACCACCCCAAGACCGCGCAGCTCTACACCGACGTGGGCCTGTTGACGTGCGACCCGGAGATCACCAGCGACCTGGTGCACCTCTTCAACTTCCTGACGGGCGTGGGCAACGCGCCGGTGTGCGGCACGCTGCTGGTGGCGCCCTTCACGATGCGCGACCGCACGCTCAAGATGATCGGGCGCGAGATCGAGAACGCGAAGAAGGGGCTGCCCGCCCGCATCTGGGCCAAGCTCAACGCCATGGAAGACCGCGAGGTGACCGAGCACCTGTACGCCGCGAGCCAGGCGGGCGTGAAGGTGGACCTCGTCGTCCGCGGCTTCTGCTGCCTGCGTCCCGGCGTACCCGGGCTGTCAGAGAACATCCGCGTGAGCAGCGTGGTGGGGCGATTCCTCGAGCACTCGCGCATCTACCACTTCGCCAACGGCGAGGCCGACGCGGCCGATGGGGACTGGTACATCAGCAGCGCGGACTGGATGTACCGCAACCTCTCCAACCGCGTGGAGGTCTGCTGCCCCGTGCGCGATTCGGACGCCAAGCGGCGGCTCGTGCGCATCTTCGAGGTGCACCACCGGGACCACGCCAACGCCTGGGACCTCACGCCGGCGGGCTCGTACTCCCGGCGCACGCCGCCCAAGGACGCGAGGGAGGGCTCGCCCGAGGCGATCGGCACGTTCGAGACGCTGATGCGCGAGGCGACGATGTAGCCCGCCCCAACGCGTAAGCCGGGCAACACTTCTGCGTGGCTGAGCAACATCAAACGAGCCCGAGTGCCGAGCGCGGCCCCTCCGCCGCTGCCCGGGAACCAGATAGCCGGCCGAAGCACGCCCCGTGGCCACGCTGGCTGCGAGGCGTGTGCGCAGCGTACTTTGCGGCGCTTGGATTCCTGATGACCGCACCGTTCACCATGCCGGAAGTTGGGCGACTCCTGGGCTTGACTGTGCTGACTGGTCGGCGCGCGGCTTGGCACGACACGCTCGCGGTGTGCGGTCTCGTTGTCGCGCTGCTGGGGTGCGGCATCGCGTACACGCTCGGCACGCGCAAGCATTGGATTGCGTGGGTGGTCGGGTGCACCGTTCCCTTGCCTGTGTTGTTCGTGGTTGGGCCCGCGCTGGGTCGCTGAGATACGGGCTCAGAACACCAGATTCCCTGCCACGCGCACGCCCGCAGCGGAGTAGTCGTCGCCATAGTCGCCGATGAAGCCGACCTGGATGCCGCTGCCCGCGGGGCTGCTGTAGCCCAGGCCCAGGGCGGGGCTCAGCCAGTCTTCGACGGCCGCGTCGTCTGTGAACTTGGAGTAGGTGACGCCGCCGTAGGCGTACCAGCCGTCGCCGAAGCGGTAGCTGGCGCGCAGGGCGTGCTTCATCATCCCCTGAGAGACGCCCGGGTCGATCTCGAAGTCGTCGAAGGAGAGCTTCTCGCCCTCGAAGCGCGAGAACTGGTTGGCCATCGCCAGCGTCCAGCGTTCGTTCACGTGCCACGCGAGGTAGCTCGTGATGCCGCCGCCGAAGATGAGGCCGCCCGCGCCGATGTCCTCGCTGCCCGAGCCCGCGAGCTGCGCGAAGGGCGTGAGCTGCCAGGTGATGGGCGTGGTGTCGTCGGGCAGCACGAGGCGCACGGGCACGCCCAGCGTGAATCCGGCGTGGAAGACATCGGCGTCGCCCACCGAGTTGTACGCGACGAAGGAGCCCATCGAGAGGCCCACGCGCGTGGAGAAGTTGAGGTCGGCCGCGCCGAAGATGGTCGCCGTCTCGCCGTCAAAGTCCCCGGCCTCGAACGTCTGGGCGGATGCGCCCAGGTAGACCTGGAACCCCGCGTTGGACCGCTGCATGATGGGGGCGTTCAGCCCAGAGTCCTGCCCGTCGTCGCCGCCGCCCTGGGGTGTTTCCTCAGCGGGTGCCTGCGTGGGCGCATCGCCGAGCCGCAGGAGGTAGCCCTTGCGTTGATCTGCAGAGAAGCCGAAGTGGTCGAAGGACCAGTTGGCCATGCGGGCGGTCGTTGCATTGGGGTTGCCGTCGGAGACTGCGATCGCGCTCTGCGCATTCACGGCCTTCAGGAACTCGGTGAGGTCACCGCCGGCCTCCTTCTTGAGGTAGTCTTCGATCTGGTTCTCGAGGTCGTCCTGGCTGGTGCCCGTGAACGTGCGGCTGGTGCCGGTGGGGCCGAAGGTGAGCGTGGCCTGCGTGTTGCCGCTGTTCTTGGTGATGGTGATGGCATCGGCGATGCCGCCGTAGTTGAGGGCGAAGGTGGTGTTGACGTTCTGGAACTGGGCGAAGTCGCCCTGCGTGTTTACGGCGTTATCCACCAGGTCCAGGATGCTGTCGGCACCCACGGTGACGGTGTTGCCGTTGCCGCTGGCGGTGATGACGAACAGGTTCTGGGCGTGGGCAGTCTGGGCCAGCCCGACGAGCGCAAGGCCGCCGCAGAGCAGGGCACAGCCGGACCAGTGACGATTCGAGCGCATGGGATACCTCCGTGGGGCCCTCACCAAGGAGAATCCATCGGCGAACAAGGCCCGGCCTCGCTAGAAACGGCACACAGACTTCCACCCCACCCCGCGCCCCCACCGCCAAAGGTGCTCATCCCGGATCTTTCTGGGTTGAGCACCTTTGGGCCACCTTCGGAGCGGCCACGTTCCACAATCTATACTGGCCCGTTCTCCGGTCCTCACGCACAACCTGACGCCCTCTGGAACACCGCAATGACCACCCCCACCCCCGCCCCCACTACCAACATCCGCTCCATCCTCGGCCCCGATGCTGACTCGCTCCTCAACTACGAGTCCAAGACCATCTCCAAGTCCAAGCTCCATGTGCCGGGCCCGGACTGGGTGGACCGAGTGCTCTCCCACAGCGACCGCAACATCACGACGCTCCGCAACTTCCAGTTGATGCTCAACACCGGCCGCCTCGCGGGCACCGGGTTTGTCAGCATCCTGCCGGTGGACCAGGGCATCGAGCACTCCGGCGGCGCGTCCTTCGCGCCCAACCCCGAGTACTTTGACCCCGAGAACATCGTGAAGCTCGCCATCGAGGGCGGCTGCAACGCCGTCGCCAGCACCTACGGCGTCCTGGGCATGGTCGCCCGCAAGTACGCACACAAGATCCCCTTCATGGTCAAGTTCAACCACAACGAACTCATGACCTACCCCAACCAGGCGAACCAGATTCCCTTCGGCACGATCAAGCAGTGCGCGGACATGGGCGCGGTCGCCGTGGGCGCGACGATCTACTTCGGCGCACCCGAATCCGGCCAGCAGATCCAGTACGTCTCCAAGATGTTCGCCGAGGCCCACGAGCACGGCATGGTCACGGTCCTGTGGTGCTACATCCGCAACAACGCCTTCAAGGTGAAGGGCGCAGACGGCAAGAGCACCGACTACCACACCGCCGCGGACCTGACCGGCCAGGCCAACCACCTGGGCGCCACCATCCAGGCCGACATCATCAAGCAGAAGCTGCCCACGAACAACGGCGGCTTCAAGGCGTTGAACACCGGCGATTCCTCGTACGGCAAGTTCCGCCCCGAGGTGTACACCAAGCTCAGCGGCTGTGACGAGAACGGCAAGGGCGGCCACCCCATCGACCTGTGCCGGTACCAGATCATCAACAACTACATGGGGCGCGTGCCGCTTATCAACAGCGGCGGCGAATCCAAGGGCGCCGACGACCTCCGCGATGCCGTGGCGACGGCCGTCATCAACAAGCGCGCGGGCGGCATGGGCCTCATCTCCGGCCGCAAGGCCTTCCAGAAGCCCATGAAGGACGGCGTGGCGCTGCTGCAGGCGATCCAGGACGTGTACCTGGACAAGAGCGTGACGGTGGCGTGAACACCCGACAGGGGTCGTGATCGCGGAGGTTGAGAGAAGGAGCGGAGCAACGCGGAGCCGCCCACGCGGCGATGATGCGCCGCGTGCTTCCTGTCGATCCATCTTTCCTCCGCGTACCTCGGCTTGTCTCCACACCTCCGCGATTGCTCTTCACACAACCTTCACATTCTTGGTACCATGTCCCCAAACATGGTCCCCTTGAACCCCCTCGACATCGCGTCCCGCCTCACCGCCGCCCTGGTGCTCGGCGGCCTGCTGGGCCTGGAGCGTGAACGAAAGAACCGCCCCGCCGGCTTCCGCACGATGATCCTCATCAGCCTCGGCTCCGCGGGGTTCATGATCGCCGGGCAGGAGGCCGTCCGCGTCGCCGCCGAGGCGCAGGGCGGGCCGCTGACCGCCGCGGACATCAGCCGCGTCATCCAGGGACTCATCGGCGGCATCGGCTTCCTGGGCGCGGGCGCGGTGCTGCACAACAAGAAGGCGGTGCGCGGCCTGACGACGGCCGCGGCGGTGTGGGTCACGGCGTGCGTGGGCGCCAGCGCGGGGCTGGGGCAGTACACGCTCGCCGCCGTGCTCAGCGCGTTTGCGCTCTTCACGCTCATCGTGCTGGAGTGGGTGGAGAACCACTACTTCCCCGAAGTGCAGGAAGAGGAGAAGGACAACGGGGGTAAGGACAATGGGGGCCGGCGCAGCGGGGACAAGGACGCGGTGAGGATCGAGGATGTCCTGCGCAAGGGCGAGTGACCCGCCGATATGCTCGTCACCGCCGCTTCGGCAACGAGCACCTTGAGCCCTTTTGACATGGCGATCAGCCCGGGGGTGTCGGAGCGGCATCGCCGGAAGTCGTGTCCCACCAGCGTGTGCCTTCGATGCCTTTGAAGTACCGCTCGATCTGCGCGTGGACTTCGGGGGTGTGCCGGATGATGAGGAGCCCTGTGCCCGCGTTGACCCGCCACATGCCGACGTCACCACCCGTGCTGTACCAGTTGTCGGTATCCACGACCGCTGTCATCACATCGCCCAGCGTGTCGAGAGCGTTCGTTCGGTCTGTCTCCAACAGCGCCACCGGCAGGAGGGGCCGAACGTCGTACGCGCGGGTGGACAGCCTTGCATCGCTGCACAGTTCAACCGGCGGCAATTGTGCGACATTGCGCCGTTTATCCGCGTATGACACCAGCCTCCAGAGCAGGTCGTGGGCCGCGTTCGCCATGTGGTACGGCCCCTCGATCACCAGCAGTGGTCCAATCTGACGGACCATCGCCTGATCGCCGCCGTTCTCGCGCCAATCGTCGGGATTCACGGTTGTGGTGATCAGGTCTTGGAGTTCCATCATGCAATCGCGCGACGCCCACGCTCGGTCGGTCGGACGCGCGACTTCCTGAATGGGGCTTTGCGGACCGAAGCACTCCCAATCCTCGTCATCGATCAACAGGTCACGTCCGAGCACCTCCCAGTGCTCGCTGCAATCAAACATCAGGCGGCACCGCGCCGTGAACGACCCGGGGCTCGTCGGACCGATCGCCCCCGCTTCTACGAAGTCCACCGCGAAGGTCCGCGCCGCCCACACATTCCGCGTCGGGTCCCTGAGCCGGCTGTACAACTCATCGATCATCGGGTCGCTGCCGATCCCGTCCCACGTCTCAACGTTCAGCGGCCAGCAGTACACAATCACCCACGTCGGCACCGCCTCGCGCCACTTCCCCGCCCGCAGCAGCGGATACTGCCCCGCCGGGTACGCCGCGAGCAACAGCAGCAGGCCCACCACCACCAGCCGCCACCACCGACGCGTCCGCAGTAGCGACCGCTCAGACTTCACGCCGTGGCCACACTCAGGACACTTCGTCCCCCCGCCCGCGCCGCCCGCCCCTCGCATGTCATACCAGCACGAGGGGCACCGCTTGCGACCCCTCGACCGGTCCCACAAGAGGCCCAGCGCAATTACCGACACGCCCGCCGCGGCGAGCATCCACCCAACGACATTCCACAGCACCGCGCCTGTCATCCCTCACTCTGACGTGCCGATCGTCGCCAGGTTCCCAACCTAAGGCGCTCACCCCCACACCCCGCACGCGATGAGCACCTTGAACGCCTTTGCTCCGGCTCCGGCTCCGCCGACGTGAGCCTGCCGCACAAACAACCAGGGCCGCTCTCGCAGCCCCGGCAGTGGATCAAACTCCGCTCACTCGCACACTCCGCCGCCGAACACGCTCAAGAACACGGTGATGTCCGACGTGTCCGGGAAGAGCCCGTCGTTGTTGAAGTCGATGTCGCCGCAGGCCCCCGTGGGGCACGCCCCGCCGCCGAACACGGTCAGGAAGTCGGCGATGTCCTGCGTGTCCGGGAAGAGCCCGTCGCCGTTGAAGTCGACGCTGTCGCACGTGGGGCCGGTGGGCGGGGGCGTCTCGCGCTGGTTGGTGACGTTGCCCGCCGCGCCGCAGGGGTCGGTGCCCGTCGCACCGACGAGCCCGGGCGAATAGCCAACCTGATTGCCCGGCAGATCGGTGCGCGCCATCATGATTTCCGTCACGTTGTTCACCCCGTCATTGTCGGAGTCGAGCGCCTCGACGTCCGCCAGTGCCTGCGCGATCGTGCGCCCGGCATTGATCCGGTCCGCGATCGCGTTCTTGTAGCAGTTGCCCGAGTCCGCGCGGTCGGTCGGGTGATGACACACGTTGCAGTTGCTGCCCGTCGCCGCCGCCATGCGGGCCGAAAGCGTGCTCGCCGAGTACCGGGTATTGAAAGGCGTCATGTACCCGCTGTGGGCCCAGACCGTGCTCACGCCGACCACCGAACATGCGATAACCGCCAAAGCTGTACGCTTCATAACAAACTCCTCGTTGGGACGTGGATGACTGTGGGGAAGACCCCCGGGCTGCCGGCCCGTGGAACACGCGCTTCACGCGCCAGGCCGGAGCACACGTTTTCCGCTCCGCGACCCTCGAACGGAGCAGACGGGGGACGCTCAATCAGGTGCAACCACCGTGCCATGCCCCGCGTTCGCACGCTGTCAGCGTGGACCCCGCACGCAACGCAATCGCGCAACCACCCACCGCCCATGACACACCCACACGCGAGAAGTCACGCCCTCGCCCACTCCCACTTGCGGGATTGCCGCCAGCCCAAGCGAGTGGCAACAGCCGCTCGGCCCGGTGCCTTTTGCACCCCACCCGCCCCTCCTGCCGATCTTGGAACGCGTGTCCGTCCGTTTGCCACAGCCCGATCCGTCTCCCGGCACCCCTGCCGCGGCAGGTCCATTGGCAGCTGGACTGGTCGCCGCCCGGCCCTTCGCGGTGCGCGTCGTGGTTCAGCCAACACAAGAGCCCTCCCGCGCCGCGACCGCCCCGGCCCGCCCGGTCGAGGTGCTCGCACCCCGCACGATCGTCACCCGACGCTTGGTCCTGCGGGCGCTCGCGCCCGGGGACCGCGCGGCCTTCACCGACCTCCTTGCCCACTCCCGCGACCACCTCAAGGGCCGCATCAACGTCCACGCGGCGGGAGAGACCGACGCCGCCACCTTCGACCGGCTCCTCGCCGCGACCGAATCCGGTGAGGCCCGCGGCTCGCAGTGGCGGCGGGCGGCCTTCCTGCCCACCGGCCAGCCCGTGGGGATGGTGCACGTGCTCGACATCCAGCGGGGCATGGCGTTCACCGGCGACGCCGGATGGTGGGTCGCCCCGTTCCACTGCGGCAATGGCATCGCGACGGAGATAGTCGCCGCGATGCTCCGTCACGCGCTCGCGGACCTCCCCGGTGGCTTGGGCCTGCACACGGTGTACGCGGCGATCACACCCCACAACACCGCCAGCCAGCGTGTCGCCGCCAAAGCCGGCTTCCGCACTGTGCCCGGTGCCGTCACCAGCGCTGTCATCGACGGCGTGCACGAGCCGCACCAACTGTGGGAAGCCCACGTGCAGCCGCTGGAAGCCAAGTCTGGGCTCTGACGCGGACGCCGCCTACAAAGTGGCATGACGACGCCCACCCCTTCACCCGCGCACCCGCTCAAGGCCTTCATCGTGCAGCCCGGAGAGGGGCAGCTTCAGATGGGCCCCGGAGGTGACAAGTCGTACCCCAAGATCACCGCCGCGCAGTCCGGCGGATTGTGCTCCCTGACCGAGCACCACGTCCCGCCCGGCGCGGGGCCACCGCTGCACGTGCACGCCCGCGAGGACGAGGCGTTCTGGGTGCTCGAGGGCACCGTCTCGTTCATTGTGGGCGGCACGGTCATCGAGGCCAAGGCGGGCTCCTGCGTCTTTGGCCCCCGCGGCACGCCGCACACGTTCCGCAATCGCACCAACGTATGGGCGAAGATGCTGCTCATCGTGACGCCGCCCAAGAACTTCGAGGACTTCTACGCCGGCATCAGCGCGCCCGGCGCGGACGGCGGACCGCCGTCCGATGCCCTCGTCATGGAACGCATCGGCAGGCTGACGCCGCTCCACGGCATCACGATCCTGGGCCCAAGCCCACTCTGAACGCGCCTTGCGAGCTCACACCCCGGCGTACATCACCACCAGCAGCGTGCCGCCCGCGAGTGCCAGCCACAGCAGCGCCGCCTGCACCAGGGCGCGCCAGCCCACCTTACGGAGCGCCGCCGGTGAGAGCGCCGCGCCGATCAGGAAGAGCGCGGCCTGAAACCCCAGCCCCGACGCGAACTTGATCTCATCGCCCACATCCGCGAGCGACGGCACGAACGTCCGCAGCGCACTCGCCGCGAGAAAGAACAGGATGAACCACGGGAACGGCGCGTTCGCAGTGCCCGCGGTCGCTTCCGCCTCACCCGCCCCCGCCCCCACCCCCGCCTCAACCGCACGCGCCCGCTTCTCCCACCACGCCGCGAGCAGCGCCAAGGGCAAAATCCAGATCACCCGCGTCAGTTTTACCACGTTGGCCGTGTCCAGCGCGTGAGCGTCCGCCCCCGCCCCCCCCGCCGTCCTCAAGTGGGCGTCGAACGCGCTCGCCGCGCCCACCACGCTTGAAATGTCGTGGATCGCCACGCCCGCCCACAGGCCAAACTGGTGGTCCGTCAGGTGGAGCGCCCGCGCAACGGGCGGGAACGCGAACAGCGCCACCGCGTTCAGCACAAACACCGCACCGGTCGCGATGGCCATGCCGCTCGCGCTCGCGCGGATCGACGACCCGATCGCCGCGATCGCGCTACCGCCGCAGATCGCCGTGCCGCCCGTGATCAGCGTGCTGATCTCGCGCCCGGTCTTGAGCAGCCTTCCCAGCAGCAGCCCCAGCACCACCGCCCCCAGAATCGTGCCCACCGCCAGCGCCAGCCCATCCCACGCCGCGTGCGCGAGCGTCCCAAGGTCCAGCCGCAGCCCCAGCGCCACGATGCACGCCTGGATCAGCCACCGCGACGCCTTCTTGCCCCACGCTTCAAACGCCGTGACGCCCAGCAGCGCCAGCACGATGCCCGCGGCCAGCGCGATGGGCGGGCTGGCCCAGGGCGTCGCGCACGCCACGCCCACGACCAAGAACACGCCGATCTTCCATGCTGGCGCACGCCCATCTGCGCCTGCGCGCGCCGTCCCGCCGTGTGCCCCCTCGCCCTGAACTTGCTGCGGCTGCTGCGTCACGCTCCCGTACTCTACACCCCCATACCTCCCACAACTCCGCACCCCCGATCTCGCCATCACACTCTCCATGCCCCTCCCTACACCATCCCCCCTCGCCCGCCATTGGCGCCACGACCCCGGCACGGTCTACCTCAACCACGGCTCGTTTGGCGGCACGCCCACGCGCGTGCTGGGCACGCAGACGATGTGGCGCGAGCGCCTTGAGAACGACCCCGTCCGGTTCCTCGTCGAGCACCACTACCACGCCATGGACGCCGCCCGCCGCGCGCTCGCGGACTTTCTCCACTGCGACTGGGACGCCCTTGCCCTCGTTCCCAACGCCACCTTCGCTGTCGCCACTGTTTTCCAGCACCTCCGCGACACCGGCTTCCTCCGCGAGGGGGACGAGGTCCTCATCCCCGACCACGAGTACCCCGCCAGCCAGAACATCGCCCGCCACGCCGCGGCCATGGCCGGGGCCCATGCTGTCGCCGCGCCGTTTCCGTTCCCGCTGCCCAGCGACGCCCGCGCCGCCGAGAACACCATCGCCGCGAGCGTCGTCGCCCACGCCTCGCACAAGACGCGCGTCGTGCTGCTGAGCCACGTCACGAGCCCCACCGGACTCATCCTGCCGATCGAGCGGATCGTGAACGAACTCCGCCGCCGCCTGGCGGACGACGTCCGCATCGTGGTTGATGGCGCACACGCCATCGGCTTTGTCCCGGGCCTCTCGCCCGAAACACTCGGCTGCGACTACTACACCAGCAACTGCCACAAGTGGCTCTGCTCCCCCAAGGGCTCCGCGTTCCTGTGGGTGCGCGAGGGGCTGCGTGAAGGGTTCCGGCCGCTCGCGCTCTCCAACAACGCCGAGCGGCCCAAGCCCGGGCGTGCCCAGTTCCTCACCGAGTTTGACTACATCGGCACCAACGACTGCACGCCCTTCTACTGCCTGCCCGACACCATCCAGACCATGGGCGCCATGCTCCCCGGGGGCTGGCCCGACGTGATGAAGCACAACCGCGCCCTGTCCCTCCGCGCCCGCGACACGCTGTGCGCAGCGCTCGGCATGCAGCCCACCGCGCCCGATGGCATGGTCGGCTGCATCTGCTCCATGATCCTGCCGCCGCACCCATCACCCCTCGCCGAGCGCCTGCGCCAACGCCCCTGCCGCTACGGCGACGCCCTGCAGGACCTCCTGCTCGACAAGTGGCACATCCAGGTCCCCATCTGGAACTGGACCCTCTCCACCGGCCAGGTGGTCCGCATCCTCCGCGTCTCGGCCCAGCTCTACAACAGCATCGAGCAGTACGAGTACCTCGCGAAGGCCCTCAAGGTAGAACTCCACGCGGAGGCGGCGATGTAGCACCTCCATATCCCGACATCTGGCCCCCAAAGGTGCTCACGCCCGCCCCCGGAACGATGAACCCCTTTGAATCGGACGATTCCTCAACCCCGGCGACCCTCCGATTGGGCGCGGTTATCAAGCCTTGCACGATCGGTTATCCTTTCCTTCATGCCCCCCGCCCCCTCCCCCGCCCCATCTGGCACGTGTACCCACCTCCCACCCCGGGAGAAGTTCCCCGCCATCGCGCCGCTGATTGACTACCTCAACACCCTGCACGACCGCGCGTGCCTCGACACCCTCGCCAAGCTCCTCGCCGACCTCCGCGTCTCCCGCACCGACATCGCGTCCTCCTGCGTCTTCGGCGTCAACGGCTACCGCCGCAACACGATCGCCAGGAGCCCGTGGTACGAGCTGCTCGCCAACTGCTGGCACAGCGGCCACCGCACCCCCATCCACGACCACCGCGGCGTGTCGTGCGCCTTCAAGGTCGTCGAGGGCACCGGCACCGAGGTCCGCTTCCGTGAGACGCCCAGCGGCCTCATCTGCCCCTGCGAGACCGTCACCATGCCCGCCGGCTACGTGTGCGCGGCCGCGGACAACGACATCCACCAGGTTGCCAACATGGAGCAGGCTGGCCAGGACCTCGTCACGCTGCACATCTACTCGCCGCCGATCACGAAGATGCACACGTACGAATGGGGCGCGTGCAGCACCGCTGAGGCGGGCGACTGCTACGACACGCCGTGCTGAACGGGCACTGTGCTGCATGAACGCAAGCCTCCGCAGCACGTGCTGGCACTGCGGCTACTCGCTGCAGCACCTCGCGTGGAGCCGAACACGCGGCGCATGCCCGGAGTGCGGACGCAGGAACATCGAGCTTGGCAGGCAGTTCCGCGGCCTTGTCCGCGCCAAGCACGCGTTCTGGATTACGTTTTTTCCGTCTGTGTGCTGCCTTGGTGTTGCGGTGGTCGGTCTCGTGCTGTATGTGGTGACATCCCCGTCTACACGCGCTGAGCCCGACCCACAAACGCTCGCGGGCTGGGATCGGGCAGACAACTTCTTCATGGTCGCGTACGGCGCGCTCGGAGTCTCGATCCTGAGTGCGATGTTCGTCCCGGGCGCGTGCGTCGCCCGGGCGTACTGGCTGGCGCCGCGCGGCCTCCGCACAAAGGCGGCTTGTGCGTGGTCTTTTTGGCTAGCAGCCCCGTTCGTGTGCGCCACCATCCACTTCTTTGTGCTGTTCCTTACCATGATAATCCACAAACCCCTCTGGGAATGAGGTTGCGGCCTGTTGGTAACGCTGCTCATGCTTCCCTCAAAGTGTCCCAAGTGCGAGTACGACCTCACCGGCGCCCCGACGCGAAGTGCGACCATCCTCTGCCCCGAGTGCGGCTGCGACACACAGATTGAGTACCAGAAGTTCCTGCAGCGCCGACAGTGGCTCCGCCGCACCGCACTGGTGATCTCTGGGCCGCAGCTGGCGGCGTTGATGGTGGTCGTGCTCCTGGTCATTTCAGGCCGGCTCGGAGCCTCCGGTGAGTTTTGCTTAGGCTTGGCATCGTTTGCGTGTCTCGGCATTCTCCTCTGGGCCGTGTTTGGACCGCTCTTCTGGTGGTCCTACCACCTTGTTGATCCCGAACCCCAGCAGAATCGCGGCCGCGCGAGGTGGATATTGCTGCTCAGTATGGCCAACATCGCCTTCGCAGTACTGGCATGTTTCATCTTTTTCAGAGGGCTTGTACTCCCGAGAATCTGAACACCCCGACAGCAGGTCGGTTGCCCCGATGAACCCACACCCCCCCGCCGCCGAATAATCAGGAGATGTTCCAGGTCACCACCATCCGCAGCCTTCCGCCCGGCCCAGATGGGTCTGGCCCGCGCGTCGAAGTTACCACGGGTCTGCCGGGGGGCCGCCCCGGCCTCCTCGCCCGCGTCATCGGCGCGGTGGTCTTCGTGGTCCTCGCCGCGGTGCTGGTGGTCTTGGCGATCGTCGCGATCCCGCTCCTGCTCGTCGCGCTCGCCATCGTCGCGGGGCTGGGTCTCCTGTGGCTCGGATGGTTCCTCATCAAGCTCAAACTCGCCACCCGCCGCACGGCCCGCGAAACCCACGCCGACACCGGCCGCGAAAACGTCCGCGTGCGCCCGCCCGATGAGACGCCGTAGCGTTGCCGGATCGCCATGGATGGAATCAACCGCACGACGCGTTCGGAGCGAGGCCGCCCGACCCGATGCCTAGTGCCCAGTGCCCGATGCCTTCCCCATGGCCCTCACCACCCTCTTCATCGACTTCAACTCCTACTTCGCCTCTGTCGAGCAGCAGGTGCAGCCCTCCCTCCGCGGCCGGCCCATCGCCGTCACGCCCGTGCTCGCCGCGACCGGCTGCTGCATCGCCGCCAGCTACGAGGCCAAGAAGTTCAAGGTGAAGACGGGCACCCGCGTGGGCGAGGCCAGGGCCATGTGCCCCGACATCCAGTTCGTGAAGGCCCGCCCGCGCCTCTACGTCATCATGCACAACCGCCTGCTCAAGGCGATCGACACCTGCATCCCCGTCCACGCCGTCCACTCGATCGACGAGATGTCCTGCCGCTTGGACCGCAACGAGCGCGCACCCGAGGCCGCCCACGACCTCGCCCTCCGCATCAAGAAGGCCATCCGCGAACGCTGCGGCGCGTGCATGCGCTGCTCCATCGGCATCGCGCCCAGCAAAGTCCTCGCGAAGCTTGGCACCGACATGCACAAGCCCGACGGCCTGGTCATCCTGACCGCCGAGACCCTCCGCGACACCATCGGCCACCTGGGCGTGCAGGAACTCTCCGGCATCGGCCCGCAGACCACCAAGGCCCTGGACCGCGCGGGCGTCCGCACCATCGGCGAGCTCATGGACAAGAACGAGCACGAGATGGAGCGCCTCTGGGGCGGCATCATCGGCCGCCGCTGGTGGCACTGGCTGCAGGGCCACGAAGTGACCGAGCCGCCCACCCACAAGAGCAGCATCGGCCACCAGCACGTCCTCGCGCCCGATGTGCGCCACAACGAGGCCGCCCGCGCGGTCGCCTTCCGCCTCATGCTCAAGGCCGCGGCACGCATGCGGCACGACAACTACGGCGCGAAGAAGCTGACCCTCGGCGTCAACTTCCAGGGCCAGCCCAACGCCCTCACCACGTGGAGCAGCGGCACGCACTGGACGCGCACCGTGCCCCTGGGCCCCTGCTGCACCGACACGCACACCATACTCGACGCCATCGGCCGCATGTGGGCCGACCTCCCACCGGGCACGCCCATTCTCGTGTCCGTCACGCTCCACGACCTCGTCGCCCCCACCAGCCAGACGTTGCCCCTCTTCCGCGAAGAAGCGAAGAAGGCCGACCTGTCGAAAGCGATGGACAAGGTCAACGCCAAGTTCGGCGCCAACACCGTCTACCCCGCCAACATCCACAACACCCGCCGCCACGGCGCGGGCGGCATCGCATTCAACTACGTGCCGAACCTGGAGGTGACGGACAGCGTGGGCGGGAGCATGAGCGTGGACGATGCGCGGATGGGGGACGCGGAGATGGAGGCGCTGATTGAGGGGAGCCTCGGGTAGCGACTGACTCTCTTGCTCGCCAGCCACGCCTGGCTTTAATGTGCTTTTTTGCAAGGCTTTATGGCTATTTTGTCGGGAACGAGCCTCCGGCAGTCATTTTGCGGGATTTCGCCTTGCACCAAACGTTGTGTTTGGGTATAGTTCGGTATCTCCAAAGGACTCCCCAATGGCACAGGGCTCGGCAATCGAATGGACGGAGGCGACGTGGAACCCGGTCGCGGGTTGCACGCCGGTGTCGCCCGGGTGCCTGAACTGCTACGCAGCCCGCATGGCCCTGCGCTTGGAGAAGATTGAAGAAGCGATGGGCGTGACCGACACCGGCTGCGCCAAGTACGCGGGCACGGCGAAGAAGCACAATGGACGGCCGGTGTTCACCGGGCGGATCAACCTCGACCCAGACGCCCTCGACCTGCCGCGCCGATGGCGCAAGCCCAAACTGATCTTCGTGAACTCGATGAGCGACCTGTTCCACGAGGGTGTGCCGACCGAGTTTGTGCATCGCGTCTTTAACGTGATGAACGAGTGCCCGCAGCACACGTTCCAGGTACTCACCAAGCGCCCGGAGCGCGTGCTGGAGATGCATGAGTCGCTCCCGTGGGCCAACAACATATGGATGGGGACAAGTGTGGAGAATGCGATTTACGTGCACCGCATCCACACCCTGCGGAAGGTAAGAGCCAAAGTACGGTTCCTGAGCTGCGAACCGTTGCTCGGGCCACTCAACCGCCTGCCACTGGAAGGCATCCACTGGGTCATCGTCGGCGGCGAGAGCGGGCCCGGGGCGCGGCCCATGGAGGCGACGTGGGTGGAGCGGATTCGGGATCAGTGCGTGGAGAAGGGGGTG
>DATAKA010000160.1:0-13075 GCA_036261855.1 Phycisphaerales bacterium
CACCCCCCCCTCTTCGGCCGAAGCCACGACGTCACCGCCGAAACGATGGACTACCTCGCGCAGCTCCGCTCCATGCAGTCGCGGTACGAGGACGCCGTCGCCATCGGCCGGGAACTCATCGACGCGCGCACCAAGTCCTTAGGCCCCGCCAACATCGCCACGATCTCCGCCATAAACACCGTCGCCACCACACTCATCGAAATGAACCAGTTCGACGAGTCCGAACGCCTGATGCAGCGTGCAACCGCTGAGTGGGAGAAGGCCCAGGGCCCGGACCACCCGCTCACGCTCGAACTCCGCTCCAACACCGCCTGGCTCTACTACTGGTGGGCGATGACCCTGGAACCCTCCGACCCCGCCCGCACCGAGAAACTCACCAAGGCCCGCACCATGGGCGAGGCCGTCGTCCGCGACCGCACCCGAGTCCTCGGCGACGAGCACCCCGAGACGATGACGAGCACCAATAACCTCTCCGGCGTCTACCGCGCGCTCGGCATGCACGACGAGGCGGAGAAGCTCTCGCTCCGCGAGATCGAGGTCTCCGTCCGCACCCTGGGTGAAGACCACCCCGACACGATCACCAGCATCGCCAACATGGGCAACTCGCTCCGCAACCGCAAACGCTACGACGAAGCGATGGTCTACCTCGACCGCGCGCTCCGCAACGCACGCAAGTCCCTCCCGCGCGACGCCCAAGGCACCGCCTTCATCCTCGGCTGGTACGGCTCCTGCCTCCGCGACACCGGCCGCTACTCCGAGGCCGAACCCAAACTCATCGAGTGCCGAGAGATCGTCGTCCGCCTCTTCGGCGAGGACAACCCCATCGCCGACCAGATGGCCTTGGGCCTCCAAATGCTCTACGAAGCCTGGGACAAAGCCGAACCCAACAAGGGCTACGCCGCCCAGGCCGAAACATGGAAAGCCAAAGCCCCCAAGTAACCCGGGGCGGGATAGCGCCGCTTGCATTCGCACCGTGCCACATGCTCCGCCGTCGCTCTGGACGGCGGTGCTTGTGGCGATGGATCACCAACCCGCGCCGACGCCTCTACGCTGCCCCGTGCACGCGCTGGCCCAAAGCCTCATCACCACCGCCCTCCGCGCCGCCGGTGCCGGCGACGCCGTCCGCCGCGCCGACCTCGCGACAGACCTCGCGCCGCAACTCAAGGACCCCTCCACACCCCTCGCCCTCCTCGCCATCGGCAAGGCCTCGCTGGCCATGGCACGCGCCGCCCATGAATCACTGGGCCCGCGCATCACCCACTCCTTCGCCACCACCCTCCCCGAGCACGCCGACGACCCGTTCTGGAAGTCGCTCCCCGGGCCCGCACTCGCCTGCGACCACCCACTCCCCACGCCACGAAACGTCGCCGCCGCACAGCACCTCGCGCACTGGGTCCAGTCACTCCCCGCCAACGCCGTCCTCGCCGTCCTCCTCTCCGGCGGCGCATCCGCCCACCTGTGCTCACCCGCCCCCGGCCTCACGCTCGAAGACATCATCCTCGCGACGCGCACCCTCCAGCACGCCGGGGCCGACATCCACGAACTCAACTGCGTCCGCCGCCACTGCGAGATCCTCAAAGGCGGCGGCCTCGCCCGCCTCGCCGCGCCGCGCAGCATCATCACCTCCATCCTCTCCGACGTCATCGGTGATCCTCTGCACGACATCGCCTCCGGCCCCACGGCCCCGGACCAAACCACCCGCGCCGACGCCCTCGCCATCGCACGCAAGTACAACCTCACCACCATCGCGCAGTTCCTCTCCCTCCCCCCCGGGGAGAGGGCCGGGGAGGGGTTGGCGGCACCCGCAATGGCGCTCCCCCACTCCCGCCTCCGCATCATCGCCAGCAACCGCCACGTGGCGCACGCGGTCCATGAGCACCTCACACAGCACCACTTCACAACGTACCAATTGCTCGACATCCAAGCCAGCGTCCCCGATGTCGCCGCGCTCATCACGGCGCGCGCGCACCGTCACTCCGCGCACACCGGCCCACTCGCCATCCTCACCGCAGGTGAATGGACCGTGGACACCCGCAACTGCCCCAACCCCGGCTTGGGCGGACCAAGCCAGGAACTCGCCCTCACCATCGCTCACACGCTCAAACTCACGCGCCCCTGGACCTTCATCACACTCTCCACCGACGGCCGCGACGGCCCCACCGACCACGCCGGCGCTATCGTGACCCACGAAACCGGCGCACACGACCTCGCCGCTGCCCTAGCCCGCCACGATGCCACGCCCACGCTCGCCGCGCTCAACTGCCTCATCACCACCGGCCCCACCGGCACCAACCTCAACCACATCGCCGTGCTCCTCACGTGATGCGCGTGCCCCACGCCTCGTTCCCAACCAAACCCAAACACACCCCGCGCCAAATCAGCCGGATTTTCCGCTACAGCCGTCAACACCCCCCAAATCCCGGCCGATACCGGACGCATGAATTCCGCGTCCAACCAGCCGACCCCCGAAAACCGTGACCCCGCCGAGCCCACCGTGCGCTGCCCCAGCGCCACGACCGGCGACAACCTTTTCCTCGGACCGACCTGGCCCGAGACCAAGCTCGGCCGCTTCATGGTCACCGGCTTCGGCAAGCTCCTGGCGAGCGCCGCCCGCGGCACCGAGTTCATCCGCAACGTCGGCCTCGAGGTCGGCGCCACGGTGGACGCGAAGAACGAGGACGAATCGCTCTCGCGCTGGATCGACAGCCGCGGCTGG
Source organism: Phycisphaerales bacterium (assembly GCA_036261855.1). GTDB lineage: Bacteria > Planctomycetota > Phycisphaerae > Phycisphaerales > UBA1924 > BJHL01. The sequence continues at coordinate 2,717 of DATAKA010000160.1, forward strand.
CCCGCCCGCCCGCTGCAGGTGGGCGTCTACCAGAGCGGCCAGTGGGCCGACGACCTCGTCGCTGCCAACGGTGTCTTCCGCCCCGAGTGGTCGGAAGTGTCGCGCCCCAACTTCTCCTCGAACACCGACGTGCTCGTGCGCCGCACCGACGACGGCGGCCTGCTCGTGACCGCCCGCGAACGCGTCGGCCGCGAGGCCGCGTGGTTTGACTGGGGAGCCGAGCGTCCATTCTCGTACCCCGCCGTCTTCCCGACGCGCTTCGACGCCTCGCAAGTGACCATCGCCCCCGATGCTTTGGGCGCCACGGATGCGCTCATCTCGCGCCTGCTCATCGAGGCCGCGGCCCTGTGCTCGCGCCTGCCCGAGCGGCTGACGCTCGACGACCGCATCAACGGCCGCAACGTCGGCTGGTCACGCTTCGCCAAAGCCAGCGTCGAGGGCGAGCCCGTGACACTGCGCAACAACGCCGACACGGACCCGCTCACGCTCGTCATCCGCGCCCTGACCGAGGCGATCGCGACCGCTGACCAGACCACGCGCACCAGCCCGGCCGCTCGCGCCGCCGCCCGCGTCCTCTCCGCCTGGGCCGTCACGGCCGCGGGTGTCGAGGCCTCGCTCGTGCGGAGCGCCGCCGAGACGGCGTGGGACGTGAACCGCAATGAGGTCGAGACTGCCCTGCGCGTGGGCGCGGTGCGCCTCGCCCAGCTCGACGACCCGGCCGGCATGGCCGCGCTCGAGTTCGCCGCGACCCTCCTCCGCGAGAAGCGGCACGCGTTCGCGCAGGAGCAGGTGGACTTCGTCACCAGCGAGCTCAAGACCCAGAGCGACACGCCCGAGGGCGTGGCGCGCGTGTGTGCGGGCGTCGTGCTCGTCGCCTCCGCGTTCCCGCCCGAGCACCTCCGCCACTTCAAGGAGGACCTGCTCGACGACGCCCGCTTTGCCGGTGCGCTCGTGGGCCAGGACCAGGACACGCACCTCATCCTCCAGGTCTTCCGCATGCTGGAGCGTCGCGCGGGCATCCAGTTCATCCCGGCGTGGTCAGGCAGCATCGAGCCCCGCCCGGGTGCGAGCGCCCACTCCACACTGACGCCGCCCGCGTTCACCTTCCCGGCCTCGGAAGTCACCAAGCGGACCACCAAACGCGTCAAGGCCACCCGCAAGACCAAGGCAAAGGTAAAGGCCACCAAGGCCGCGAAGCCTACCAAGTCCGGGAAGACCCTGCGTTTTCAGGCCAAGAACGCTGCCCCGGCGGCTCGTCGCAAGGCCGCGTAATCACCCACGTGTCCGTGTGCCGATGACAGGAGTATGTCGGTCTTCGGCACGCCCAACACGCCCGCCAGCCAGTCGATCGCCGGCGCTCACGCCGTGGCGAACTCGTCCGCTGCGCGGCCGATGCGGAAGGGCTCCGACCGTGCCGAGCGACCTGCTCGCGCCGCCGACGAGTTCATCGCCGGCGCGGAGGAGGTCGTCGAGGCCGAGCACGTGCGCCGCATCGCGGGCAACGACCAGGAGGACGCCCGCGAGGACCACCAGGAACACCCGGCGTACTCGCCCAAGGGGCGCATCAAGCCGGATGACCTTCACCACCTCGACACGTCGGGCTGAAGGTCAGGCCCCCAGGATGTTGACGCCGCAATCAACGTAGATCGTTTCGCCGGTGATGCCCTTGCTCATGTCGCTGACGAGGAACGTGGCGGTATCACCCACGTCCTTGCCCTCGACGTTGCGCCGCATCGGGGCACGCTTCTCCACTTCCTCTTCCATCGTGCCGGTGCCGCCGACGGCGCTGCTGGCGAGCGTGCGGAGGTAGCCGCCGCTGATGATGTTGACGCGGACGCCGTCCTGGCCCATCTCGCTGGCGAGGTAGCGGGCGGTGCATTCGAGACAGGCTTTCGCCACGCCCATGATGTTGTATCCCGGGACGACTTTTTCGGCACCGTAGTAGGACATGCCGAGGATCGCGCCACCGCCGGTCTTCTTCATCTGGGGGTGCGCAGCGCGGGCGAACGCGAGCAGGGTGTAGGCCGAGACGTCAATCGCGGAGAGGTACTGCGCGCGCGGGGTCGTGATGAACTTGCCGACCTGGAGCAGGTCGCGCTCCGCGAACGCGATGGAGTGGATGACAAAGTCAAGGCGCGGGAACGCGGCGGCGTAGGACTCGAACGTGGCGTGGATGTCCTCGTCCTTGCCGGCGTCCATGGGTTTGAGCCACGCGTCCTTGACGCCTAGGGCGTCCACCGCGCGGCGGGTGCGGTGTTCGTTGCGCTCACCGGGCATGTGCGTGAACGCACAGGTTGCGCCGTTGTCGATGAGGCTCTTGGCGATGTGCCAGGCGTAGGAACGCTCGTTTGCGATGCCGATGATGAGGCCGGTTTTGCCGGAAAGAAGTGCCATGAGGGGCTCCTGTGGAGGTTGGTCGGGGGCAGTTTAGCAATGTGGGGCGAGGGTGCCGAGTGCTGGGTGCAGGGTGCCGCGTGGTTGCTGCTGAATGGTGCAGGAAGGAGTAGGCCGTGGCTCGTACTCTGGGGCATGCGTCCTGATCTTGCGCTGCACGCGTTGCCTCTGCCCGAGTTGTTTGAACGCCTGGCCTCGACCGGGCTGGTGGATCGGCTCATTGCGCTCGCGGCGGATGAGGACCTGGGGACGGACCGCAAGGCATCGTCCGACCTCACGACCGACGCATGCGTGCCGCCTTCGCGGCGGGCGACGGCGCACCTGGTGGCGCGGAGTGGCGGTGTGATGGCGGGGCTGGTGTGCATGCCGCGGCTGCTGAAGGCGTTCACCACGGACGTGACGGCGCAGGTACTGGTCCACGATGGCGAGCGTGCGGCGGTGAAGCAGACCGTGGCGGTGCTGAACGGCCCGCTGGACGAAGTGCTGACGCTGGAGCGCACCATGCTCAACATCGTGGGGCGGCTGTCGGGCGTCGCAACGATGACTCGCACGTACGCGGACGCGGTAGCGGGCACCAAGGCCCGCGTGTGCGACACGCGGAAGACGACGCCGGGGATGCGCGTGCTGGAAAAGTACGCGGTACGGTGCGGCGGCGGGCTCTGCCACCGTATCGGGCTGTACGACGCGGTGCTGATCAAGGACAACCACATCGCTGGTGTGGCGGCGCCGGACCTGCCGGCGCTCGTGACGCGTGCCGCTGCGCGGGCGCGCGAGTTGTCGCCGGGGCTTGCGTTCATCGAGGTTGAGGTGGATTCGCTGGAACAACTCGATGCGCTCCTGACCCTGCCCATGGGCGTGATGGACATTGTGCTTCTGGACAACATGACTCCAGAACTGATGCGGAAGGCCGTGGTGATGAAGGATGCCCGTGCGCCGAAGTTGGAGTTGGAGGCTTCGGGTGGTGTGACGCTCGCGACGATCCGGGCGATCGCGGAGACGGGGGTGGATCGGATCAGTGTGGGGGCTTTGACGCATTCGGCGCCGTGCTTGGACGTGGCGTTGGATGTCGTGGAGTAGGACGTGAGACGGTGAGACGGTGAGACGGTGAGACGGTGAGACGGTGCGGAGGAAGTTTTCCGGGGGTGTCGCTCGCTCGAGGACTCGCTCGCTCCTCGCCCCGCCCCCCGCGCCATGAACGGCCACGCCTTCGGCGTGAAGATGAGGAACGATGCGAACAGCGCGACAAGCCAAGCCTGAGCGTCGGATGGAAGTTGATGGTTGAGCAGTTGCAGGTTCATGAGTGATTTGGCAGGGACGCACCATGGTGAACAACGTTTCGGAGTTTGCGCAGTTGGTAGCGATCGCCCGTGAGGGGGCGTATGGATGGGCGGTGCGGCGCGTGCACATCGTGCCGGAGTGCGGGAGCACGCAGGACGAGGCGCGCGCGCTGGTTGCGAAGGGTGATGCGGAGGGGACGGTCGTGATCGCCGGCCGGCAGACCGCGGGGCGCGGGCGGCTGGGGCGGGCGTGGGTGGACGAGCGGGGGTTGGGCGTTGCGGCCACGTTCATCGTGGACGCCGGGGCCGGGGCCCCGTTCCTTTCGCTCGCGGCGGGGCTCGCGGCTCACCGGGCAGCGCAGGTCGCGCTGCCGGAGGGCGTGCGGCTGGGGCTGCGGTGGCCCAACGACGTGGTCGAGGCCCCCCGGGAGGAAGGCGGCCCGCGGCGGAAACTGGCGGGCGTGCTCGTGGAAGTGATCGGGACCACGGCGCTGGTGGGCATCGGTGTGAACGTGAAACAGGGCGATTCGGACTGGCCGGGAGAGCTTTCTGCGAAAGCTGTTTCTGTGTCGCAGTTGGGCTCTGCCTGGTCGCGGGCGCAGGTTGTGGACGCGTTGGCGTCGATGTTCTCCATGTGCATGTCGAAGCCGGCGCACGAGCTGGCTTCTGCGTGGCAGAGGCTCGACACGCTGGTGGGAACCACGAGGTCATTCGAGCACAACGGGTCGCGGGTTTCGGGCGAGGTGGTGCGCATCGATCCGCTGGCGAGGATCACGCTGCGCGTGGCGGGGGGCGAGGAGCTGCACCTGCCGGCGCTCTCGACGAGTTTGGTGCATGAGTGAGGGGGGCGTGTCGCGGGGGTGTGTGGGGCAGCGCGGGATGCGTCAGAGCCCTCATGTCTCTCGAGATTGTCTTGATCTGCGGTGTCTTGATATGCATTGTCTTGATCTGCTGTGTTGGTGCGATCTCGCCAACCCCTCCCCATCCCTCCCCCCTGGGGGGAGGGAGATAAGGCGCGGAGCACCGTCGCCGCGGCGCGGCGGCGTTCGCGGGGGTCCTTGGACGTCATGGCGACTTCGTGCAGGACCATGAGCACATCGGTGCGCATGCTGCGGGCAAGGTCCTCGGTCAGGTCAAAGTCCAGTTCCATGCCGACAGCCTACCCGGCCGGAGCGGCGGTGCAAGTGCCCGTGCGCGCATCACCACGATCTGTCGCACAAAGCGTGTCGATACATGCTGATTTTTGCAGAATTCTTGGGGAAGAGGGGCGGGAAAGTGACCAGTGAATGGTGAACAGTGAAAAGTGGAGGGCGGGCCGTCCCCGGGGCGCAGGCGTGAGCATTGATTTTCACGTTGAAAGCACCAGACACCCTGGGCGTCGTGATCGGAACGTACGCGGAGCTCGCGAAGGAAAGACGAAGAAGCGGAGGAGCGTGCAAGGAACTCTGCACGGCCGCTCGCGCCCGCGAAGTGCATACTCGCTGCGGTTGGCGCATGAACGGGATCGATGTCCGCGTGCTACGGAGAGGGCGTGACGACGGCTGGAGTTTCAACCGTTGGCTGCTTCGGCATGCTCGCCGCGTAGCGGCATTGGCGGACACCGATGTAGACGAGGATCTCGAATGCGAAGATGCCGGCGGCGATGGAGGTGAGCACGCCTGCGCCGTAGATGAGGTCGCTCCATGACACGCCGCTGAGACTGCCCCAGTTGCCGCTGATGGCGCCGGAAGGTGGACCAACATGGAAGAGGCGGACGAGCGCCTGGAACGTCGCGAGCGTGAGCATGGGCAGGATGCCCAGCAGGAGCCAGCCGACGCTGGCGTGGCAGCAGACCTGCCATGCGCCCTCGGGCGTCAGCCGCCAGCCGCGGCGGCGGGAGAAGAACTGGATGCCCGCGTACTCGACCCAGGTGAGCAACCAGAGGATGGACGCGGCGAGGAGCGTCTCCGCGACCCACATGCCCCCCACCACCATCCAGTTCAGGAGGCCGCCCGCGAGGCGGGCGCTGCGGGCGGGGTCGCCGATGATGACACCGACCCAGGGATCAATGAAGAAGGCGGCGGTGGCGAGGGTGTTGATGGCGAGGAGGCCGGTGCCGGTGCGGGGCTCGATGCGGATGCGGGCGAACTCGCGGCGTGGGTTCCTGAGCACGGCCCAGTTGGTGCGCACCAGGGAGAAGAGGCCGGGCTTGTGCTGCCAGGCCGAGCCGGGGCGGCTCTGTGGCATGGAATGTGCGATGGACCTGCCGCATTCCGGGCAGGCACCGTGCTCGTCTAGGCCGGCCAGGGTGTAGCCGCATTCCTCGCAGAGCAGTGCGTGAGTGTCCACGGGGGACCGTACGCCCCGGGGATGCGGGGGGTTCAGCCCCTCTGCAAGGCAAGGTCGGCACAACCGTCAAAGTCGAGCGCTGGGGGTGCCGATACCAGAGGAACCCGGGCGCGGACTGTGCCGCGGACCGGGCGTCCCGCTGCAGCAAAGAGAGGTTCGGCATGCACACGATCAACCGGCGCCGCTTCGAGCGATTCAACCTGCCGTGCGCGTACTCGGGTGTTGCGGTGCGGCTCAAGGACGCGGAGCGGTTTGAGCACGAGGGCCACGCGTACGACATTTCCGAGGGCGGCATCCAGTTCGAACTGGACCGGGGCATCGCGGCGGGCACGCCGGTCACGATGCGCGTGGACCTGCCCGATGCGATGCTCGCCGAGGACATGGGCCCGGGCAGGAGCGTCTTCGTCGAGGGCAACGTCGTGTGGCTGGATGACTCGGACGTGGGCCCCGCCCGGATGGCGCTGGCGATCACGCGGTTTGCGCGTGAGGGCGACCGGGAGCGGCTGATCCGGGCGTTCGCGGCGCGGCGGGTGTCGCGGGCGGCGTAAGGGCCGGATCGCGAAGGCGGATTGCGGAGGGGTGGAGAAGAGCGGATCGAAGCGGACAGCATGAACGGTGAAGAAGTGATACAGGCGGCCGATTGGCTGCCTGTTTGTTCATCGTCACCGCGGGTCACTCGGAGAAGAGTGCATCGACAAACGCGGCGGGATCAAAGGGCTGAACGTCGTCGGGTGTTTCACCCACGCCCACGAACTTCACGGGGATGTCGGTGACATCGCGGACGGCGACCACGATGCCGCCCTTGGCAGTGCCGTCGAGCTTGCTCAGGAAGATGCCGGTGACGCCCGCGGCCTTGCTGAACTCCTCGGCCTGGCGCAGGGCGTTCTGGCCGCTGGTGGCGTCGAGGACGAGCAGCACCTCGTGGGGCGCGCCGGGGATCTGCTTCTGGACGACCGAGCGGAGTTTGCTCAGTTGCCGCATGAGCGGGTCCTGCGTGTGCAGGCGGCCGGCGGTGTCGAGAATGAGGATGTCCACACCCCGGGCCTTGGCGGCGGCGCAGGCGTCAAACGCGACGGCTGCGGGGTCGCCCCCTTGCTGGCCCTTGACGACTTCGACGCCCAGGCGGTTGGCCCAGACTTCCAGCTGCGCGACGGCACCGGCGCGGAAGGTGTCGCACGCGCCCAGGAGCACGGTCTTGTTCTCGCGGCGCATGGCGGCGGCGAGTTTGGCGATGCTGGTGGTTTTGCCGACACCGTTGACGCCGGTGACGAGGATGACGGTGGGCTTGGCACCTTCCGGAGCGAAGTGGAGCGTGCGGTCCTGCGTGGGCCAGAGGGCGGCGATCTCGCGCTTGAGATACGCGAGGGCTTCGTCGCCACTCTTCATTTTGCCCGCGCGGAAGTCGGCGCGGAGGCCTTCGACCAGCTTGGTCGTGGTCTTTGTGCCCACATCAGCCTGCAGGAGGCGGCGTTCGATCTCGGCGATGAGGTTCTCGTCGAGGGCGCGGCCGGTAAGGATGTTGCGCAGGCCCTGGACGCCCGAGACCAGCGCATCGCGGGTTTTCTCAAGGCCCTTCTTGAACGCGCCGGCGATGGAACGGAAGAAGGCCATGGGTCAGGTGGAGGCCGCCGTGGGGGCGTCGGGGGCGGGGGCGGGGGCGGTCTTCGCGGCGACCTTGTCGAGCAGGGCGTTGATGAAGGAAGGGCTCTTCTCGGTGCTGAAGGCCCGGGCGAGTTCGACAGCCTCGTTGATGGCGATGCGGGGAGGGGTGATGCCCTTGCTGATCTCGTGGTGGGCGAGACGCAGGATGGCGCGGTCCACGCCGGGCTGGCGGTGCGCGGGCCACTGCGGGGCGAGGCCGGTAAAGTCCGCGTCCGACTGGGAGCGGTTGGCCCACGCGCCGGTGACGAGCGCAGCGCACTTCTCGGCGGCGATGGGGCCCAGCTCCGAGACGCGGGCGAGTTCGTCGCGCAGGACGGGGGCGATGTCGCCCTTGATCGCAGCGGCGTCCAACTGGTAGAGAATCTGGAACGCGAGGCGGCGCGTGGCGACGTTGTACACGCGGTCGCGCTGCTCGGGCGTGAGGCGGGCCATTTCCGCTTCGGTGTCGAGCGCGGGCACCCTGGAGGACGAAGCGCCGGCGAAGTCGGTCTGCGGGAGGCGGAAGACGGACTCAAAGCCGAGGCGGCGGACAAGGTCTGGGGATACTTCGGTCACGGGCGGCTCCCTTCGCGGCGGGCGGCGCTCCGGCTCGCCTTGTCCGGGCGTGCGGCGGCGGAAGGAGCGCGACGCTTGCCGGCGGCGTGGGCGAGGGCGTCCAGGGTCATCAGGACGGCTTCCATGGCCTCGGCGCCCTTGTTGCCCTTGTCGCCGCCTGCGCGGGCGTGGGCCTGGTCGGCGTTCTCGACGGTCAGGACGCCCAGGCCGACGGGCTTGAGCGTGCGGACACTGAGCTCGCACAGGGACTGGGTGACGGCGTTGCCGAGGACGCGGTCGTGGCGGGTTTCGCCCTTCACGATGCAGCCCAGGGCGACGGCGGCGGCGACCTTCTTCCGGCGGAGGGCCCCGGCGACGAGGACGGGGAGCTCGAACGCACCGGGGGCGTCCAGGATGAGCAGGTTGCGTTCGTCGCCACCCGCCCGGGTGTAGACACCGATGGCCCCTTGCAGGAGTGGCTCGGTGACGCTGGCGTTGTAGCGACTGACGGCGATGGCGATCGCGGGCAGGTTTTTGCGTTTGCTGGGCACGGGGGGCGAGTGTAGGGAGGGGGTGGGCGACGACGGGTGGACCTGCGCGGGCGGCCTGCCCGATGATGGGTGGGCACCGCCGCGCCGGGAGGTCCGGATACGCTGCGCGGGCACTTCAAGAGGCACTTGCGAGATGGGTATTTACGACCGCGATTACGCCGCACGCCCCGCGCCCCGCGGGAAGCTGTCGGTCACGATGTGGCTGATCATCATCAATTGCGTGGTGTTCCTGTTCACCGCGTTCCCGATCAACGGGCTGGGGTGGCCCATGATCCGGGACTACTCGCGCGTGACGCCGGGCGGGGGAACACTGACGGAGGACACGAGCAAGTACTACCTGCCCAACGGGGCGCCGGCGACATCGCGCGACCTGCGGAAGCCGGGGACGGACGTCGTCCGGATTCTGCGCGACGCGGATGGGAAGCCTGCGGGGAAAGCCGAGTATGAGGTGGTGCCCGCGTTGTTCTCGTGGGGCCACTTCTCGACGATGGCGGCGTTCCTGCAGCTCCAGGTGTGGCGGCTGGTGACGTTCCAGTTCCTGCATGGGAGCCTGCTGCACATCGCCTTCAACATGGTGGGCCTGTGGATGATGGGGCGACCAGTGGAGGAGAACCTTGGGGCACGCAAGTACCTGGCGTTTTACCTCATGTGCGGCATCTGCGGCGGGCTGATGTACCTGATCCTGAACGGGCTCGGGAACATCATGCTGGCGGTCGCGCCGACGGTGGAGATACCCGGGCTTCTATTCAACCGCATCTACACGCCGCTGGTGGGTGCATCGGCGGGCGTGTTCGGCGTCATCATGGCGTGCGCGTACCTCTCGCCGGAAACGCAGGTGCAGCTCCTCTTCCCGCCGATCGCGCTCAAGATGCGGACGTTCGCATACGCGTATGTGCTCATCGCGCTGGTGTCGCTGCTGTGGGGCACGGCCAACGCGGGCGGCGAAGCAGCGCACGTGGGCGGGGCCATCGCGGGGTACTTCTTCATCCGGAACTCGCACCTCTTGCGGGACTTCTTCGACGTGTTCACGGACTCGCGGAAGTCCCGCGGGGGCGGGGCGAAGGCGAAGGACAAGAAGCCGCTGTTCATGAAGTCCGAGGCCGAAAAGGACGTCGAGTTCCAGAAGCGGGTGGACGCGGTGCTCGCGAAGGCGCACGAGAAGGGCATCCACACGCTGACAAAGAAGGAGCAGGACCTCCTGAAAGAGGCGACGCGGCGGTCGCTGTAATGGCCCACACACCCGGCGCGGTACACTGGGCCATGCGTATGCCACTCCTGCTGATCACCGCTCTCACGTTCCTCCCGGGCTGCGTCGTGTGGGACATCCGCGACGAAATGCGCCGCACCAACGCCCAGGTGGGCGCGGTGCAGGAGAGCCTCGCGGCCACCAACCAGCGACTGGACGGGGTGGATACACGCCTGACCGGCACCAACGAACGCCTTCAGGGCACCAACACGTCGCTGACCACCGTGGAAGAGCAGTTGCTCCTGCTGCGCGAGATCAACTCGTCGATGGGCAAGCTGGACGTGCACCTGGCGTCGCTGCGCAAGACCATCGGGGCGATCAACAACATGATGCCCTTCCTGGACCTGGGCGATGCCCCGGCAGAGGA
>DATAKA010000168.1:0-48928 GCA_036261855.1 Phycisphaerales bacterium
GGAGACGGCGGTGGTGACTTGCAGGGTGGGGTCCAGCACGGTCACCGGGGTGCCATCGCCGCGAGCGGGTGATGCAGCGAAGATCGCAGCGGCCAGCAGGCACGTGGTCGTGATTCGGACTGAGTTGCTGAATGTGGCTGAACGGGGAGCGCGGCCGGCGCGCTGGGCGTACGGGGTCATGGGCCTTCCTCCTCCTCGCTGAAGCGAGGCTGCCGCTGCACGCCACACATCACCGGCGTGCGCGGGGAGACGCCGGTTGATGGAAGGATGTGTCCGGGGGAGGGCCGCCTTGCACGCGCCTGGTAAAAATGCCGGATTCGGCGGCGGATCAGGAGGGGAACAGGCCTTGCTGGTGGGGGTGGTCGCCGGGCTTGCGGGCGGGCTTGCGGGTGGGCGTCTGGGCGAGTGAACCCGTGACGGTGGAGGTGACGGTTCCGTGGGTGAGGCGCGTGTGCAGGGTTTCGCCAGGCTTAGCGGAGGACGCGTCGCGGAGGATGGATCCGTCCGTTTGCGTTGTGACCGAGAAGCCTCGTTCCATGACCCGGAGAGGCGAGACGGCGTGCAACTGGCGTTCGACGCTGGACAGGGTTTGGGCGCGTTCCGTGGTGAAGACCTTGGCGGCCCGGGTGAGTTGCGCCTCGGTCGCGGTGAGGCGCTCGGTCATGCGGGCGAGGACGGCGGACGGGCGGGCGCGCTCAATCGAGGCGGCGGCGTCCGCGAGTTGGTGCTTTGCGCGGGAGATCGTGTGGAGTAGCGCGTGGCGGGCGTCCTTTCCCGCGGCGTCGACGTGGCTGTGGTGTGCGGCGATGTAGGAAAGGGGCGAGGCGAGCAGGGGGGAACGGGCGAGGGCAAGCACGTGCTGGCGGCCGGCGTCCACACGTCGGCGGAGCAGCAGGTCCATGCGGGATGCGGTAGCGCTCAGTTGTCGTTCCAGGGCGTCGCGGTCTGGCGTGAGGCGCATCGCGGCCTGCGTGGGCGTGGCGGCACGGAGGTCTGCCACGAGTTCGGCGATGGTGGTGTCGGTCTCATGGCCGATGGCGGCGACGACGGGGATGGAGCACTCCACGATCGCGCGGGCGACTTCCTTGTCGTTGAAAACGAAGAGGTCTTCGGCGGAGCCGCCGCCGCGGGTGATGAGCACGGCGTCCACCGAGAGTGCGTGTGCGTCACGCGAGACACGCCGGATGGCCCGAACGATTTCAGGAGCGACATCTCCCTGTACGCGGACGTCCACGAGCAACACTCCGACGGCGGGGCAGCGGCGTCGCATGGTGTCGAGGACGTCTTGCAGCGCTGCGGCTGAGCGGCTGGTGATGACGGCGACGCGGCGGGGGAAGATCGGGAGCGGGCGTTTGCGGTCGTGGTCAAACCAGCCGAGTGCGCGGACTTCTTCGACGAGTTTCTTGTAGGCGAGGTCGAGGGCGCCTGCGCCGACAGGCTCGAGCCGCTCGACGATGAAGGTGACCTTGCCCGCCTTGGCGTAGAAGTCGATGCGACCGCGGGCGATCACCTGCTGGCCGTTTTCCGGGGTGAAGGGCACTTTGCGGGCGGCGTTTGCGAAGACGGCGCACGCGATGGCGGCCTGTTCGTCCTTGAGGTCAAAGTACCAGTGCGTGCGTTCACGGAAGCCGGAGACTTCGCCGATGACGCGGAGGGTGTCGGGCACGCCCTGCTTGAGGGCGGTGTCGATGCGTGCGGCGAGCTGGGTGATGGTGATGGGCTGGTCGGCGAGCGTTTGTGGTGCGGCGGCTGTGGTGCTGGGTGGCGGGGTCGCCGCGGGGCCTTGAGTCTTGGCCGCGGCCATCTTCGATGGGTCAAAGGGGAGGCGGGGCGTGGCCATCAGCGCTGCTTCCTGACTCCGAGCGGTGAGCGGGCGGGCTCGCCATCGGCCCGCGGGTAGGTACGGGGCGTTGCGGACTGTTTGTCGAGCACGACGATGGTGCCGGTGGGCGTTGGGATGGTCTGGGTTGCGACAGCCTTCAGCAGGTGGAGGGACTCCTTGGCCTCGTCGAGTTCTTCCTGGGCCTTGGCGCCCTTGATGAAGACGACCATGCCGCCGACCTTGGCGAGGGGCACGGTGAGTTCCGCGAGCATGGCGATGCGGCCGACGGCGCGGGCGAGCACGGCGTCATACTGCTCTCGGTGGCCGCCGGAGCGGGCGGCGCCGGCCGGGCCACGCTCGCCGCGGTCGTGGGCGATGCTCTCGGCACGGCCTTGGACGACGGTGACGTTCTTGAGCGCGAGCCACTCGACGACAGCGCGCAGGAACTCGATCTTTTTGCCGGTCGCTTCGAGCAGTGTGAACTGCAGGTGGGGCATGCAGATGGCGAGCGGGATGCCGGGGAGACCACCGCCGGTGCCGACATCGATGAGCCGCGCGCCATCGGGCAGGTCGGCGAGCACACCCATGAGGGTGAGCGAGTCCAGGATGTGCCGGTCCCAGGCTTGCGGGGGATCGGTGATGGCGGTGAGGTTGACCTGTTCGTTGGCGGTGATCAGCGCGGCGAGGAACTTGCCCAGGCGTTGCGTGTCGTCGCCGTCGAACTCGATACCGAGCGAGCGTGCGCGTTCGATGAATGTGGCCGGGGTTTCCAGAGGTGCGAGGGCCCGAAAGTCAAATGCGATCGCGGGACGGGGCGTCGGGATCGGGGGAATCGGCCTTGGCGTGGGTGGTTGTTGCGGGGCGCTGCGAGGGGCCGTGGGCTTGGCGTGCTTGGGTGGTGTGTTGCGGGAGTGGGGCGGCGTGCGGTGGGGCATGTCGCGCATCGTAGATTCGCTGTGGCGATGAGCGTTCAGGTGCCCCGTGTGTTGCCAAAGAGCTGGATGTGGAGCCTTGGGCAGAACCGCCAGCCCCGGGCGATGCACTCCCGCACCATCCAGTCGGTGGTTTGGCGTTCGGGAGTGCGCACACCCTCGGGCATGAGCATGACGTCCGTGGCGTTCCAGCCTGAGAGTTGGGAGAGAAGGGACTCGATCTCGCTCAGGTCGGCGGGGGCGGCGACCACGAACTTGAGCTGGCGCTCGGTGTAGTTCGTGATCAGGGCTTGCAGGGCGGTGAGGTTGATGCGGCGCTCTTCGTGCAGTTTTTCCCAGTGGCCGTCCGGGTCGCGTGGGTCGTTCCGGGGTGTGGAATTGCTGAGCTTGGGGCTGATGCTCATGAGGTCGCAGGCGACGGTTCGGTGGACCGTTCCCGCGGTCTCAATGGAGATGTGCATCCCGGCGGCATGGAGCTGGTCGCAGAGTTCATCGAGGTGCTTGAAGATCATGGGTTCACCGCCGGTGACCACGGCGTGCCGCACGCCGCTGGCCTTGGCGAGGCGGACGAGAGCATCAACGTCCTGCTGGTTGCCCTCGGGCTGCCAGCTTGCGTACGGCGTGTCGCACCATGCGCAGCGCAGGTTGCACCCGGAGAGCCGGATGAAGTGGCTTGGCACGCCCGTGAGTTTCCCTTCGCCTTGGAGCGAGGTGAAGGTCTCGGAAATGGAAAGGCGGACGGTGGTCATGGGCGGTCTGCGTAGGGCGTGGGGTCGGGCACACCGGCTTCCAGGAATCCCTTGCGGCGGATTGCGCACGAGTCGCAATGGCCGCACGCGAGCACGCGCCCGGCGCGATCGACCGGGTCGTAGCACGAGTGTGTGAGGGCGAAGTTCACGCCCAGCGATGCGCCCAGGCGGATGATTTCTGACTTTGACAGCGTGACCAGCGGCGCGGCAACGCGGAAGTGGGGGGAGGCGTCCTCCACGCCGGCCTTGGTGGCGAGGTTTGCGGTGCGCTCAAAGGACGCGATGAAGTCCGGTCGGCAGTCCGGATAGCCCGAGTAATCGACGGCGTTGACGCCAATGTACACGACGCTGGCGTCCACCACTTCCGCGTATCCGACGGCCAAGGACAGGAATGTGAGGTTCCGTGCTGGCACGTACGTCACCGGAATCCCGGCGCTCCCGGCCTGATCTTTGGGCACTGGCACATCGGCGGTGAGCGCGGAGCCTCCCACCGCACGCAGATCGATGGTGACCGTGGTGTGGGAAGCGGCCCGGAGTTGGGCAGCGACCGACGCGGCTGCCCCGAGTTCGTGGCGGTGGCGCTGCCCGTAGTCAAAGGAGATGCAGTGCGCAGCGAAGCCGTCGCGCCGGGCGCAGGCGAGGCAGGTGGCCGAGTCGAGCCCGCCGGAGAGCAGCACGACCGCGCGGGGTTTTGTGGCACTCTGCGTCAAACGCCACCACGCTTCCGCAGCACGCACGCGTGGGGCTGCTTGTCGACGCACATCTTGCGTTCGTAGTTGGTGCCGACGACTTGGCCCTCGCCGACCCACTCGGGCGGCGTAAAGGGCAGCATGTCAAAGGGCGGGTCGGGCAGTGACGCTTGCGCACTGTTCTTGGTTTCACGTAGAGCAACCGGCGAGGTCCACCGTGTGAAGTGCTCCATGTCCCATGCCCACAATTCGTCGTGATCGGTCACGATGCGCAGCTCGCCGTCTGGCACGAGTGTCCGCCATGCTTCGGCGAGGAAGCGGTCCTGCACGACGCGGTTCTTGTGGTGCTTGGTTTTCGGCCAGGGGTCGGAGAAGTACAGGTGGATGACCCGGAAGGTGTTGGTGGGACACCGCCACCGCAGGAAGTCGCCAGCGTCGGTGTGCAGCATGCGGACGTTGGCTCGCTGGGCCCGGCGCAGGCGGTCGGCCGTGTAGAGGTAGAACTCTCTCGCCCATTCGATGCCGAGGTAATTGATGCCCGGCGCACGGCCGGACTGTTCCATGATGAACGTGCCCTTGCCGCAGCCGATCTCGAGTTCGAGCGGTTGGTCAGGGCACTTGAACCACGTGGCGGGAGGATGGAACCCTGCGGCGGGGTTGGTGATGGCTTCGTCCGGCAGCGCGGGGAATTCATGGGGTGACAGCCCGATCACGCCCGGTGCGTCGTCCAGTGTTCTGCCATGTCCCAGGTCAAAGGTCATCGGACCGAGGGTATCGTTGCGGATGCAGCGGGTTGCGATTGTCACCGGGGCGGGGTCGGGTATCGGACGCGCGATCGCCGTGCGGCTGGCAGCCGCGGGATATCGGCTGGGATTGGTTGGGCGGCGTCAGTCGGCCCTGCGGGAGACGGCGGCGATCTGCGGCGGCATCTGTGAGGTGATTCCCGCCGATCTGCGAGGCGGCGCTGAGGCGGCGCGTGTTGTCGATGAGTGCGTGGAGCGCTTCGAACGCATCGATGTGCTTGTCAATAACGCCGGCTGGTCGCCCGCTGCCACGATCCCGCAGACGACCCCGGAGATCGCGAGCGAGGTATTCGCGCTCAACGCCGTGGCTCCCTGCGTGAGCATTGCGCGGGCATGGTCGCACTTTCAGCGTCAGTACACGGAGGACGGTTCGCGCGGTGTCATCGTGAGCGTTTCCTCCATGGCGGTGCTTGATCCGTTCGAGTCCCTCTACGCCTACGCCGGGGCGAAGGCGGCGCTGCACTCCTTCGCGCTCTCCGCGTCGCGGCAGGGTGCGTCGATGGGGCTTCGGGCCTTTGCCATCGCCCCCGGCGCGGTGGAGACCGACCTGCTCCGCACCATCGTGGACGCTGAGCACTTGCCGCCGGTACGCACGCTGAACCCGGACACTATTGCCGCTATCGCGATGGACTGCATTGAAGGTCGGCGGGATGGCGACAACGGCGGCGTCATCTGGGTCCCCAGCCCCTGACGCGCGACGCTACGCTGGCGCATGGCACAAGGCATGTTCCACAAGGCCCTGATTGGGATGGTGCACGCAGGGGCGCTCCCGGGCTCTCCGGCCAACTCTCGCCCGCTCCATGACGTTGCCCTTCGAGCCGCGGCTGAGGCGCGCGTTCTCGCGGATGCGGGCTTTGACGCGGTGATGATCGAGAACATGCACGACCGCCCCTACGTGACGACTCACGGGCCGGAGACGACCGCCGCGATGACCGCCATCGCCCTTGCGGTGCGCGATGTCATCGGGGACACGCCGATGGGCATTCAGGTCCTGAGCAATGGCGAGAAGGAGGCTCTTGCGGTTGCGGCGGCGTGCGGGGCCGCGTTCATCCGTTGTGAGAACTTTGTGTTTTCACACGTTGGCGACGAGGGGCTGATGCCGCGGGCAGCGGCGGGCGAGTTGCTCCGGTATCGGAGGAGCATTCACGCCCAGCACGTCCAGATTTACGCGGATGTGCAGAAGAAGCATGCCAGCCACGCGATCACGGCGGATCTGTCGATAGGCGAACTCGCGAAAGCTGCGGAGTTCTTTCTCGCGGATGGCGTCGTCGTCACCGGGGTCGCGACAGGGGAGGCTACCAACGCGGACGACGTGGCCGCGGTTCGCGGCGCGGTGAAGCTGCCCGTGCTGGTGGGAAGCGGCGTTGCGCCGGAGCAGTTGGGTGATCTCTTTACCCACGCGGACGGGGTGATCGTTGGTTCCTGGATCAAAAAGGGTGGTCGCTGGGAGAACCCGGTCGATCCCAAGCGATCGAAGGAAATGGTGCGGGAGGCAGAGCATGTCCGCAAACGGGCACGCTGATCCGGCGTACACCCTCTGCAATACCCGGACAGGGTGGGCGTTCAGCGTCTTGTCAGACTCATGAGGAGATTCTCCATGCGTGCATCCGGTTCGTGGCGGTTTGTGGGCGGGGCGGTTGTCCTGGTCTCACTTGCGGGCACAGTGTTTGCGCAGGGTCAGCCCGCGGGGCAGCCTGAAGGCCAGCAGCGGCAGCGCATGCGTGATCGCGGCAACGGTGGCGCGGGCGGCGGGGGCGGTTTCGGCATGTTCCGCAACGCCCTTGAGAAACCCGCGCTGAACGAGCGGGACCTGGAAGCCGCGCTGAGCGGGCTCAACCTCACCGAAGATCAGCGGGAAGCGGTGACCGCGCTGGTCGATGGATATCAGGAGCAGGCCGAGCAGGCGGCGCAGCAGTCGCGGCAGGCGAGGCAGGGCGCCATGGAGGCGATGCGTGACGGTGGTCCCGCGGCCGCCGCTGAGGCGTGGCAGAAGACTGCGGAGGATCAGAAGAAGTGGCGCACCGAGCGCGAAAAACTCGACGCATCGCTGCTTTCCGACGTGCAATCGGTCCTGACGCCTGATCAGACGAGCAAGTGGGACAGCGCTCGCCGCCAGATCGTGCGAGCACAGTCGATGCGGCAGGGGCTGCTGTCCGGGGAGCGTGTGGATGTGCTGGTGCTCGTCAACAAGCTTGAGCTGACCGAACAGGACCGCGAGCAACTCCGGCCTGTGCTTGACCAGTACGAGCTCGACATCGAGCGCGAGATCGCCGCGCGCGACCGTGTCACGAACGAGGCGGTGAACTCCTTCGAGCCTGCGCAGCTCTTTGACCCTGAGAAGCGCGAGGACCTGACCAAACGCATGGAAGCGCGCCGGGAGGCGAGTGAGAAGGTGCGAGAGGTCAACAGCCGATTTGCGAAGCAGGTCGCGGCCCTGCTGCCCGAAGCGCCCAGGGCCCAGTTTGACCGTGCGTACAAGGAAGCGTCCTTCCCCGATGTGTACCGCACGACGCAGGCGGGGCGCGCCCTGACGGCGGCCGAGGGGTTCGGCGATCTCACCGAGGACCAGCGGCTCGCCATCGCAGACCTCCACGACTCGTACACCGCCCAGGTCGAGCAGCTGCGGCCCCGGCTGGAGCAAGCCACGATCGAGGTTGAGAAGAACTTTTCGATCGCCAACGCCCTGAACGGCATGGGCCCCGGTCAGCGGATGCGGGGGCAGGAAGGCCGCAACAACCAGCCGGACCCGCAGCGCGAACTGCGGCAGGAACGCCGGGAACTGGATGAAAAGGCCCTTGCCGACCTGAAGAAAATTCTCTCGGTGGAGCAGGCCGCACGATTGCCGGAGCCGGATCAGGGTGAGCAGCAGCGCCGCCAACGCGGAAATGGTGGCCAAGGCCGCGCGAATTCGCCGGACGGGGCCTGATCGCGCATCTCAGTATGGCAGATTGGCACAGGGCGGGACGGTTCCCGCCCTTGTCCATTGGCCTTGTTCTTCTGAAGGAGCCGGCGTCATGATGAATCGCACGCTACGGGCGTTGGTGGGGGGTGTCATCGGTGCGTCCGTCGGCGTGGGGGTGGGATCGGCGGTGCTCGTACCTGCCCAGCAGGCGACGGCCCAGGTGCGAATCGCCCTTTCCGCGGGTCGCGGCGGTGCCTCGATGTCCCCTATCAGCAAGTCCGCGTTCAGGGACTACACCAAACTGCTGAGCCTGAACGACGATCAGGTTCAGAGTGGGCAGGAACTGTTTGATGCGTACCGCGCGGCCTTCAAGGTCGCGCAGGAAGAGCATCAGGGCAAGATGGACTCGATCCAGGAGACCATGCGGGACACCGGCGACTTCCAAGCGTCCGTGAAGGACATGCAGGAGGCGACGACCGCCTTTTCCGAGAAGTCGTCCAGCCTCGAGGCGTCGTTCATGGGCGACCTCAGGGCGATCCTCACCGACGCGCAATCCGAGCAGTGGCCTGCGGTGGAACGCCACCGACGGCGCGAGACGGGCCTGCGCATGGGTTTCTACAGCGGCGCGGCCGTGGACCTTCTCTCGATGGTTGAGAAGTTGAAGGCCGACCCCGGCACGCCCGAGTTCGCGGCGTTGATGTCGCAGTATGAATTGGAACTCGATCGGCGTATCCAGGACGCGTCTCGCGAGCGAGCCGACATTGCCAAGGACGCCGAAAAGAACGACCCGATGGACTTTGAGGCGCAGCAGGAACGCATGAAGAAGATGGGGGAGTCCTCGAAGACGATCCGCGATCTGAATCGTGACTATGTGAATCGGCTGGGATCGCTCATGGGAGCCGAGCAGCGGGCCGCGCTCGAGGCCGAGTACAAGAAGCGGTCCTTCCCGAACGTCTACGACGAAGCCCACATCGAGCAGTGCTTGAAGGCGGCGACGGGCTTCGCGGACCTTGACACGACGCAGAAGGAGACTCTGAACACTTTGTACGAGCAGTATCGGCGCGACGTCCAGCCGCTCAACGAGGCGTGGGCCCGCGCCATCAACGACGCCGAGGAGGACGCGGGTGGTTCCATTGCGATGGAGATGAACAAGTGGAACGCGGGCGGGGCGAGCGAGGGCGTGAAGAAGGGCCGTGCGGACCGCAAGGAACTGGACGCCAAGTTCAAGCAACGCCTGGAAGAGGTGCTCAGCCCCACGCAACGAGAGCGGCTGCCCTCCAAGAAGTCGCGCGATGGTGACCGGGGTGGCCTCCAGATCCGCATCGGCGGGCCCGGCCACGGCGCGGAAGAAGAGGACGAATAGCACCCCTCGCTGGGGACCAGCGTGCCCACCCTCCCACCATGGCGCAGTCCCGGTGGCCCGGCTGTAACGCCGGTCATCACCGGCCGTACGATGTGCGGGTTCCGCTCGGTGTGCCCCACGTTTGGTGGCGCGGCGAACCTAGGGATCGCGGCGGGGGTAGTCTCTCGCGGGAGAATGCAACCATGATGAGTGTGTCCACCACAGTCCGTGCGGCGGCCGGATTCGCAGTTCAGCGTCTGGCCCGACTGGCCCGAGCAGCGGTGATCAGCGGTGCGGTGCTCGTCGCCGCGGCGGGGGTTGCCCATGACGCGCGTGCTCAGGGCATGGGGGCGCAGTTTGACATTGGCACGAGCGCGGTTTCGAAGCGCAGCCTGGAGGAGTATGCCAAGCTCCTGGGCATGGACGACGTGCAGAAGGAAGCCGCCGCTGACCTGCTCTCGGGCTACCGCGAGCAGTTGCGTGCCGCCCGCGAGGCCCGCGACGCCAAGCTCGAGACGCTCATGGAGGACATGCGCGACTCCGGCGACTGGATGGGCATGCAGAAGAAGATGACCGAGGAGGGCATGAAGTTTCGCGACGAGTTCAAGAAGCTCGAAGAGGGATTCACCTCCGACGTCAAGGCGTTGCTGACGGAGAAGCAACTCGACAAGTGGCCTGACATTGAACGTCACCGCCGGCGGGAGCTGCACCTGCGGTTCCAGTTCTACACCGGTGGTGCGGTGGACGTGGTGAGCGTCGTCAACCGTTCCAGTACAGCGGTGGACTCCCCTGAGTTCCGCGACCTGCTCTCGCAGTACGAGGTCGCGATGGACAACCAGCTTAAGTCGTGGGAGGAAGAGGGGAAGAAGATCGAGGAAGAGATGAAGGGGGACACCGCCAATGTCTTCGCCTCCCAGCAGAAGGCCATGGAGGACATGGGGAAGGTTTCCAAGCAGATCCGCGACCTTAACCGCGAGTATGCCAACCGCGTGATGTCCATGATGAACGAGGAGCAGAAGGGCAAGTTCGAGGCGGCGTTCAACGAGCGTGCCTACCCGCGCGTCTACAAAAAGGTCTTTGTGCAGGACCAGCTCGACGCCGCGGCCAAGCTTGAAGACCTGGACACGACTCAGAAGGAGACGGTTTCCATGCTCCGCGACCAGTGGGCCAAGGAATCCAAGCCCCTGAACGCGGCGTACGCGCAGGCTGTTGTCGCCGAGGAGGACGAGTCTGGCGGTATGTTCGGTTCCATGATGAAGAGGTTCGGCGGCATGAACGGCGGCGACGACAAGAAGGGCAGCGCTGTGAAGGAGGCGCGCGAAGCGCGCAAGGCCCTCGAGGACCGTCTCAGCAAGCGCCTCAATGAAGTCCTGACCCCGCAGCAGAAGGAGAAGCTGCCGCGCAAGAAGCCCACGGACATGAACCCCTGGGCCGACATGTTCGGCACGCCCGATGGTGGTGACGAGGAATGATCGACGCAACATGAACGCCGCTGCGCCGTTGAGCACGGCGAGGAGATCCGTCCTGCATGTCCCACGGTGACCCGCTGCCATCGCCGGAATTAGTGCTGACCCAGGGCCTCACGCACGCACGCGTGGGGCCCTCGTCGCTGCGAACTCCGCGCACGCTCGAGGAACGACCGGATATTGACCCGAAAGCAGCAGGGGTTATCTCCGCGCAGCATGCCATCAGGCGGCGCGTGGTGCCCTACGCGTTCGAGGGCCGCCGTGTGCTGGTGGCCATGGTCGATGTTGCCGATGCCTCTGCTGCGGATGAGGTGGCGGTTGCCGCGGGTCGGCCGGTGACCCGCGTCAAGGTGGAGGAGGCGGTGTTCCGTGACGTGCTGCGCGAGGCGTACGGCACGACGGCCTCACAGATGGCGGCACGCCTGGGCGGCGGGCCTGATCAGGATGACCTCACGGCCAACCTGGAAGCCATTGAGGCCGACGACCTGCACCGGATGGCCGAGCAGCCAAGCCTCATCAACCTGGTCAACCTGCTGATCCTGGAGGCGGTCCGTACCCGCGCCAGCGACATACATGTTGAGCCGTTCGAGAAGCAGCTCGCCGTGAAGTACCGCATCGACGGCGTGCTGATCGAGCAGGACAGCCCGCCCAAGCAGCTCCAGCCCGCCATCACCAGCCGCATCAAGATCATGGCGGGCATGAACATCGCCGAGCGCTATGCGCCGCAGGATGGGCACATTTCACTCCGGTTCGAGGGGCGGAAAATCGACATCCGCGTCAGCACCGTGCCGACAATCTACGGCGAGAGCGTGGTGATGCGCATCCTGGACAAGGAAGCGATCACGCTGGATCTTGAGACCCTCGGGATGCGCGCCGAGGATCGCGGCAGCATGCAGAAGCTGATCGACCTTCCGCACGGCATGGTGCTCGTAACCGGCCCAACCGGCAGCGGAAAGACGACGACGCTCTACGCGGCGCTCACCCGTTTGTATGACCCCTCGCTCAAGATCATCACCATCGAGGACCCGGTGGAGTATGAGCTTTCGGGCGTCAACCAGATCCCGGTGAACCCCAAGCGCGGTGTCACGTTCGCGGATGGGCTCCGCAGCATTCTGCGCCAGGACCCCGATGTCATCATGGTCGGAGAAATCCGTGACGCCGACACTGCGGAGATCAGTGTGCGGGCCGCACTCACGGGCCACCTGGTCTTCAGCACCCTCCACACCAACAACGCCATCACCGCGCCGGGGCGACTCCTCGACATGGGCGTCGAGCCATTCCTTCTCAGCAGCGTTCTTGAGGGCGTCATCGCCCAGCGCCTTGGCCGGCGCGTGTGCCAGGCGTGCAAGCGGCCGGTCGAACTGAAGGAAGAGGTCAGCCATCGCCTCGCCCCGGTGGAACGAGCGATGTTCACGAAGAACGCTGCGGGACATCTCATGGGGTGGATGGGCGCGGGCTGTGACAGGTGCAACAACAACGGCATGCGGGGGCGAGCCGGGTTCTACGAGATCATCCTGACGACGCCGAGTCTCCGCCAGGCTGTCGCGAGTGGCGCGAGCGCGATGGAAATGGCACGCCACGTGCAGCCCGGGTTTGTCACCATGCGTCGGGATGGCGTCATGAAGGCCGCGGCGGGGCTCACCACCGTTGAGGAGGTGCTGCGGGCGACTCAGGACGCCGACGAATCCGTCACGGGTGCTCCCATCGGTGCCGCGGCCGTGGCGGGTGTGGCGGCAGCCGCAGCCGCAGCCGTCACCGGAGGGGGCGCGAACTAAGCCATGCCGACTTTTTCGTACAAGACGGTGGGGGCGGGCGGCGGTGTCATCGATGCACCGGACCGTGCCGATGCGCTCCGCGAACTGCTCCGCCGTGGCGAGACTCCTGCGAGCCTCGAAGAGGTGTCCCCTCGCGGACCGCTGCGTGTGCAGACGATGGGAGACGCCGGTGAATCGCGCGTGCCGCGCGTCGGCAGCGTGTGGATGAAGCGGGCTGACCTTGCGATGCTTGTGCGTGAGCTCTCGGTAGCCATCAAAGCGGGGTTGCCGCTCGTGCAGGCACTCCGCACCATCGCCAAGCAGGGCCGCAAGGACACACAGAAGCGATTGCTGCTCTCACTCGTCGAGCAGGTGGAGGCGGGCAAGCCACTGTCAGAGGCGTTCGCGGGTTGGATGCCCCCGTTCACCGAACTCACGGTCAACCTCACCCGCGCCGGCGAAGCGTCCGGCAAACTGGGCGAGGTGCTGGGTCACGCAGCAACACTGCTGGACCGGGACGTCAAGCTGCGACGCACGCTGCTCTCTGCGACGATGTACCCCATGATCCTCGCCGCGCTCGTTGTGGTTGCCGTCATCGTCGTCACGACCGTCATCGTGCCCAAGATCCTCGCCCAGGTCGGCGCGCAGGCCGCCGCGCTCCCATGGCCCACCCGCGTGGTCCAGGGCTTTGCTGAGTTCTTTGGTTCGTACTGGTGGCTGGTGCTCGGCGTCATCACGGCTGCGGCATTCGCATTCTCCGCGTACTACCGCTCCCCCCGGGGACGCATGAACTTCGACACGATGGTCCTCCGCCTCCCGCTCGTCGGTCCACTGGTGCGCGACGTGGCGGTTGCCCGTTTCACACGCACGCTTGCGACGCTGGTCAACTCGGGCATTCCGGTCGTCGGCGGCCTCCGCGTTACCAGCGGCACGTTGGGCAACCGCGCGATGGAGGGCGTGATTGACCACGTCATCGAACAGGTGTCCGCCGGCAAGACCATCGCCCAGCCCATGGAAGAGAGCGGGTACTTCCCCCCGATGCTCGTGCAGATTGTGAACCTCGGTGAGCGCAGCGGCCGGCTCGACGAACTGCTCCTGCAGGCCGCCGACGCCTTCGAGGACAAGACCGAGAGCAGCGTCAAGGTCTTTACCGCCGCTCTCCCGCCCATTCTCGTTGTTTGCCTTGCCAGCGTCGTCGGCTTCGTTGTCCTTGCCATTCTCATGGCCCTTCAGGCGGCGCAGGACGCCGCCATGGCGGGCTAGTCCGTACCAGAACACCCTCCCGCACAGGGATTCAGGAGGTCATCGCATGAAGAAGTCCGCACACATCCGCCGCGCATTCACGATCATTGAAGTGATCGTCATCGTGGTGATCCTCGGCGTGCTCGCCGCCGTCATTGCTCCCCGCTTTCTCAGCCGCATCGGGCAGAGCCGGACCTCCGTCGCGAAGTCCAATGCAGCCGCGCTCTCGAGCGCAATGAAGTCCTACATGCTGGACTGCGGCACTCCGGAGTCCGGGGCTGCCATCGATGTTCTCTGGGAACGCCCGGGCAACATTGAGGAAGGCAAGTGGAAGGGCCCGTACGTCGACAACCAGGAAGCCCTGCTCGACCCTTGGGGGCGTCAGTTCCTGCTCCGCGTGCCGGGGGAGTTCAACGTGGACTTTGACATCGTCTCCTACGGCGCTGACGGACAGCCCGGCGGAGAGGATGAGAACGCCGACATCATCAGCGGCAAGAAGTAGCCGCACGTGCTCTTGCTTCGCACAGCTATGCCCACCGTCCTTCCAGCCCCGGCCCGTCGCGCCATGACCATCATCGAGGTCATCGTCGTCGCCGTGATTCTTGGGTTGGTGGCTGCGCTCACAATCCCTCGCCTCGTGGGTGGCGAGGGCCGACGCGTCGCAGCCAAGGCAGAGGAAGCGGCGCAGGTATTGACCGCCCTCGCGCGGCGTGATGCCGCGCTCTCGCAGGCGCTCGCCCTTGAGTATGAACGCGAGGAAGGCACCCTTCGCATCCTGGTCCGCAGTTCAGACCCGCTCGCCCGTGAGCCGTGGATCCAGGACCGCATGCTCCCCGATGCGCAGCTCGAACCCGCTGTGGTCAAGTCGATCGAGGTCGACGGGGCGGAGGTTGATCCGGCATCGTTCCGGGTGGTGCTCGACCAGTACACGCCGCGGCCCGCGATCCGTGTCGTCCTGACGGATGCCCGCGGCGGGAGCCCGCACAGCGTCGAAATGGCCGGGACTGCGGGCCAGGCACAGGTCGTTGCCGGTGACCTGAGGGGCAAGGGCCTTTCTGGAACGGACACAGCATCCATCGACCTTGACGCTCTGGGCAAGGAGCGTGAGGCGTGGTAGCTCCCTTCGACACGCCCCGATCTCGCCCGCGTCGCGCCTTTGTGCTGGTAGACGCCCTCGTTGCGGCCGTGCTCCTGGGTATCTCGCTTGCCGCCGTGGTCGGCATGATCAGCAGTGCGCTTTCCGCTCAACGCCGGGGCGAACAATTGGAAGTCGCTGCGATGCTGCTGGACGAGCAGCTCAACCTCGTCGTCGCGCGCGGCCCGGACCAGTACGCGCAGCGGTTCGGCCTCGAGGGCCGGTGCGAGCCCCCGTTCCAGGACTACTCCTACGAATTGGAGTTCGATTCTCGTTCGGCCGGCGATGCCTACACCGTCACGGCCACCGTCAGATGGGTGGACTCCGGACGTCAGTTCATCGAGAGCGTCCAGACCAAGGTCGCACCGCGTCTGGGCGACGACCCCGATCCCGAACGCAAGCCTGAGGAGAACGTGATCCGCGAATGAATGCGGCCCGTGTCATCCCCTGTCCATTGCCCCGCCGCGCGTTCACGCTGGTGGAACTCGTCGTGGGCATCGTCATCGCCGCGCTGCTCGCCGCCGCCGCCGCCACCGCCATCAGCCAGTTGGTCCGCGCCCGCACTGCCGCTGTCGCCCACCGCCAGGCATTCTCCCGTGCCAGCGACGCGGCTGCGCGGATTGCCCTGGACCTCGCCGGAGTGACACGGGACCTCAATCTCGCAAACAGCAAGGTGCAGGTCACCACGTTCGGCCCGCCGAGCGCCCCGCGCGATGAGCTGCTCCTGCTTGTCCGCTCCTCCCGCCCGGTCCGGGGTCTGAGCGAGATCACCGGTGCCGCCGAGGGCTCGGATCAGGAAGTGCAGTACCGCATCAGAGACGACGCCGCAAGGCCAACGCTCTGGCGTCGCGCGGACGTCGCGCTCGACGGGATCGTTGATGGTGGTGGCATTGCTTCCCCCATCATCGCGGGTGTTTCGACACTCTCTCTCGAAGCATTCGACGGCTCTGCATGGAAAGAGTCCTGGGACAGCGACAGCGACGGGCTGCCCTACGCCGTTCGTGTCGTGGTGACCGCGACGAGCGACGACGCGTCGACATCCGCGACCGCCCGGCGCGTCGTCGCGATCGACCGTGTCCCACTGCCTCCTCGAGATGAGGAGTCGTCAGAATCCGACACTTCTACGGAATCAGCCGGGTCATCGGGTGGAACAGGGGGCAGCCAGCAATGACGCTCCCAGACCACACTCGTGCACTTTCGAACGCACGCCGTCGCCGCGGCTTCGCGACACTCCTTGTCTTCGGCGTGCTCGTCTTCGCAAGCCTTGCGCTCGCGATGATCCAGGCGTCCGCGTTCGGTCAGGCCGGGAGCGGGCGTGAAGCCCTCGCCCGCGTGCGTGCCGAGTGGGCCGCACGGGCGGGCGTGGAGGCCGCGCTTGCCCGGCTTGAGGCCGAGGTGGACCGCGGCGACGAGGGCGACGCGTTTGCGCACCTGGACGCGATGACTCAGGTTGCCGACGGTGAGCTCGAAGGTGCCAGTTGGGCCGTTCGATCCCTGCAGAATGGACGCGAAGTCGCCGGCCCGGAGGATGCGGCGGCCAAGATCAATATCAACCGCACGTCGCGTGAGCAGCTTCTGACGATCGAGCCCTTCATGACCGAAGACGTCGCCGACAGCGTGCTCGACTGGATCGACTCTGACGATGACACCCGCGAACTGGGTGCGGAGATTGGGTACTACAAGGGACTGCAGTTCCCGCTGGAGCCCCGGAACGACGTCATGCGGTCCATCGCGGAGTTGGAGCTTGTCGCTGGCGTGGACCCCAAGGACGTGCGGGGCGAAGACTGGAACCTCAACGGGTTCCTGGACCCCAACGAAGACGACGGCAACGCCTCCTGGCCACCCGACAATCAGGACGGTGTCCTGGACCGTGCGTGGTCGGGCTTCCTCACCGCGTCAAGTTCCGAGAGCCCCCTTGCCTTGTCTGGTGAGAAACGCCTCGACCTCACCATCGCCGGGGTCAGCGAGATCGCGGGCCGGCTAAACGCGTCCACGCCGCAGGCCCAGGCCGTGCGCGACGCGATCGACAACATCCAGGGCCTCCGCCAGACGGACTTCATCCGTTACACGCTCGGCCAACTCAACCGTCAGGCTGCCCGCAACCAAGGCAAGAGCCAGCAGGAACAGCGTCAAGCGGCCCGCGTTGAGGCCCTGACCACGGAGCAGATGGGCAAGGTGCTCGACGAGTGCAGCATGGGCCCGGCGGAACTTGCCACCTTCATCCCCGGGCGTCTCAACGTCAACACCTGCGACGCCAAAACCATCGAGTACCTGGCCGAGATCGACCCCAGCCTCGCCGACGCCATCATCGCCGAGCGCTCCGGCCAGACCAACGGTTTCACCAGCGTGGCGGACCTGCTGAACGTCGACGGGATGACCCGCCAGACCCTCGCCGACATCGCCGAGTTGCTCTGCACCCGCTCCAGCGTGTATGTTGTGCACAGCAAAGGGCGTGACGAGCGCAGCGGCATCGAGGTGGAGGTCACCGCCGTGCTCGACGCGTCCACGCTGCCCGCCGTCAAGAAGGAGGTCCGCGTGCGATGACCGTGACCGCAGCACCATCCAAAGCCTCCGCAAAGCCCACGTCCAAGCCCGCGGCGAAGTCGTCCGCCCGCATTGTCGCCGGCGTGGATGCTTGCGGTGATCGCGTGAGCGTGGTGGTCGCCCGCGCGGGAAGCAGTGTCAGCAGCGCCGCGCCCGGCGTGCAGATCGTCGAGGCACGCAAGTTCTCCGCCGCGGACAAAGGCGGCGTCGCCGCGATGTGCGAGCGGCTTCGTGTGTCGCACATTGTGCGCGTTGCGCCCGCGGACGCGTGCACCGCACGCGCCGCGACCGTGCCAGCGGGCGATGTGCCGGGGATGCTCGCCGCCGCGGCCCTGCTCGCCGAGGGCGAACTCCCCGCAGACGTTCCGGCCCACCGGCGAGCGGGCGGTGTGCTGCCCATGCAGAAGACCGGGGTGCGCCCCGTGCTGCTCACGGCGTGGCTGCGGGACGAGTCTCAGCCGCGAATCGCGGACAAGATCGACGAGTCGTGGACCACCCCGATGGCGGCACTTGCCGCGCTCCGTGGCAGCGCGACCGCCGCGGTGCTTGCACGCCCGGCGCAGAATGCCGCATGCATCCTCGTGACAGGCGATGCCGCTACTGCTGCACGCGTGATCATCGAGGACGCAGACGACGCTGACGCCTGGCGGGAAGCAATTGCTGACGCGATCGCGGAGTCGGCGTCGGCATCGGGCACGCCGGTGCCCGACGTTGATGCAGAGGCTGTGCTCTCCATAACAGGTGGTTTCGATGACCTCCGCTCCCGTGCGCCCGGCGCGAAGATCGACGATGCATGGCTTGCGGATCATGCGGCGGCGCTCGGCGCCGCGATGATCGCGCTGGATGTTCCGGCAGGGGTTGCTCCTCTTGCGGCCCTGTACGCCGTTGCCCCGAAGGAACGCGTGCCCGCACCCGTGCGCCTCGCGACGTGGATGAGCCGCCCGGCCGTCGCATGGACGGTCGGTATCGCCGCGGCGATCCTGCTGGTCGCCGGCCCATGGGCTCTGGCACGGCAACGCGCGGTCGTGTCGACGTCCAAGGCGGCCCAGCTCGATGATGCGAAGTCTCAGACCAAGGACCTTTCGCTCCGCGCAGCCATGTACGAGCAGCTCGAAGCGTCCCGTCTGCCCATGACCAAGATTCTCGCGGACATCGCCGGGGCCACGCCTGTCGGCGTCACAATCGAGGACGCTCGTATCACCGTCGAGCAGGGCGTCACGCTCAGGGGCGTGGCGAAAAGCCGCGAACTGGTGAACGAACTCGAGAAGAACCTGGGTTCCACACGGGTCTTCCGGAATATCAAGCAGAACCGCAACGAGAGCAAGGCCGGTGGCGGGGCCGAGTTTGACCTCTCCGCCCAGATCGAGCCCTCGCAGGTCCACCTGCCTGTCAAGCCCAAAGAGGACTTTGCGACGACAAACCTCGCGGTCCGTCTCCACGGTCCAAGTGCGTCCAACACGAATATCCCGGTTGGCGCAAAGCGCGAAGCACCCCGGACATCGAGGTCTTCATCGCGCAGCAGCGGGTCCTCTGCTTCTGACTCAGTCGATACGTCCCGCCGCCCAGCGGCGACGGCTTCTGCCGAGGCGCCCCCCGCCGTGACGGACGCTGAAATCGCTGCGATGGACCGCTCGACCGCCATGAAGGGCTGGTCCACCCGCCGGTCGTTCCTGCAACGAAACTCCGGCCTGGACCCGACCGTCAAACAACGTCTGGAGGACGAGGTGACCAAGCTCCGGGACCGGATGCAGAAGGCTACCGAAGGGGGTGGCAAGTGACCAAGCCTCTCTCCCAACGATGGAAGGCACTGCCGCCTGTGGTGAAGTTTGGCATTGGTGCAGCAGCCTTCGCCGCGGTCTACTTCGCTGCTGTTGAGCCAGCCATTGACACCATCAACCGTGACGGCGGGAGGAGCGCGAGCAACGAGACCGCGCTGATCGAGTACGCGCGAAGCGGCGGCCGCCTCCGCGCCGCAAACGAAACGGTCTCGCGCGGCTCACGCGAGTTCGGCGAGGTGTTTCTTCCCGGCGACCCCCAGTCCCGCCCCAGCGAGTTCAACTCCGCGGTGGACGCCGTTCTGAGCGCACACAACGTGGAAGGCGTCACGAGCACATCCCGCACCGCGCCCCTCGCGACCGGGCCGCTCACCAAGTACCTCGGCACCGGCCAGAAAGTGGACCGTGTGATGAAGGAGCTTTCCTTCAACGCGACCCCCGAGGCGCTCCACGCCGTCCTCGCGGACCTGGAACGCACGCCGCAGGTCGCCGCCATTTCCCGCGTGCAGATGCGGCAGGGCGACGATCGGGAGAAGGCCGACCGCCTCCTCAAGGTCAGTATCTCACTGGAAACATGGACACTCACACGAAAGGAGCAGCGGTGAACAACCACTGGCTCCGTGCATGGCGTTCCGCGACCGCCGGCGGCCTGACGGCCGCGGCGATGGCCGTGGTTGCCATTGCGGTCTGCGCCCCGTTCGCCTGGAAGTTCGTGAACGCGCTGCTCATCCAGAACCCCAAGGCCACCGCCCCCGGTGACGACGTCAAGGAGCGCGTGCAGCAGTACGCCGCGGCCTTTGACCCGTATGTGAAGCAGCTCGATGGTCGGTCGCTCTTCTATGAACCCTCAGCGCCCGGCACCGAGGGTGAGGTGATTCCAGAGGAGCCGGCGGACGACACCAACCCGGACGCCCCAGCGCCAACCCGTTACGACGGCCCGGCCATTTCCGCCGTCGTGCTGGACACCGTGTGGTTCGCCGATGGAGCCCGCGTGAAAGTGGGGGAGGGCCGTGTAGGTGATATGGAGGTGCTGAGCACCAACACCCCGTGGGATGTCCGCGTCAATTGGCGCGGCACGGAGTTCACGGTGCCGTTCTTCGACCGAGACAAGGTCATTTTCAAGGACCGCCCCGCTGCGCCCTCTCCACCACCGACCAACGAGTCGGAGCCGACTGACGCTTCGCCAGTTGGAACCGCCACGCCGCAGGAATCAGCCGCGCCCGCGGTGCCCCCAGCAACCGACCCCACGCCCTCCACAGAGCCCGCAACACCCGCCGCGACACAGCAGCCCGCGCCCGCCCCGGAGACGCCCCGATGACGAACCGTCCCACCTTCACCCTCGCACGCTCCGCGACGCTCGCGCTCGCGATCTTTCTCTGCGCGGGTACTGCCGCCTCTGCGCAGAATGACGCCCCGGTCACCAAGGACGCACCTCGCGATGCCCGGGGCCGGCGCGTGATTGAAGGACCGCCGACCACGCTCGCCTTCAAGGACGTGACGGTCTCCGACGTGGTCCCATTCATCGTCGAGGTCACGGGCAAGGTCGTGATGCCTCAGCAGGCGATCATGAGCCGCAAAATCACGGTCCTGAACGACCGACCACTCCCTCGCGAGGAAGCGTTGGACCTTGTCGTCCTCGCGCTCCAGCAGAACGGCATCGCCGTTGTCGAGTCCGCCAAGATTGTGACGCTCCGCGACATCGGCGAGACCAACCGCCAGGATGTGCCGGTGATCGGCCCCGATGAGTCCGTGCTTGACCGCAACGACCTGGGCAACATCGCCGAAAAGGTCTTCCCGCTCCGCTACAACACAGCTAAGGCGATGGGCGACGTCGTCAAGACGGCCCTGCCGGACTTCGCGAAGATGTCTATCGACGAAGAGTCCAACCAGCTCTCGGTGCTCGGCAACATCGGCCTGCTCCAACGCATTGAGCGTCTCGTCGGTTCGCTCGACCGTCCGGCCGCCGGCGCGCTGCAGACCGAGACCTTCAGCCTCCGCTATTCGGACGCCGCCGCGATCAAGACCAACATCGACGACCTTTTCGGCAGCGGGGGCACGCAGCGTCGCCAGGCCGACAACCAGAACCGCGGTTTCCGCTTCCCCGGCCAGCCCGCGCAGGAAGGTGGCGGCGCGAGCACCTCGGAGATCCGCGTCACGGCCAACACGCAGCAGAACTCCGTCACCGTCGTTGCTGATCCCGTGATCCTCTCGCAGATTCGCGAGCAGATCACGAAGCAATGGGACCAGCCCCTTGCGGAGGAGGCCATCACCCCGCGCTCGTACGACCTCAAGTACTCTGACCCTGTCAAGGTTGCTCTCTTGCTGGAGGGCCTCTTCGGTAAGGGCACCACGACGACGGCCGGCGGCGGCGGGCAGAACAACCAGCAGGGCCAGCAGGGACAACAGCCAACTTCGGGTCAGGGCGTGGGCCGCCTCGCAGGACAGTTCAGTTTTCAGCCCGTGCCGGACGCGGGTCGGCTGATTGTCGTCGCCAAGAGCCCTGACAACGCGGCGATCATCGACAAGATCATCGCGGAAATCGACCGGCCGCAGACCGCCGGCCTCCCCGCCGTCATCGAGCTCAAACACGCCAACGCCGAGGACCTCGCGGAGCAGCTCAACGCGCTGCTCGCGCAGGAAGGCACGCAGGCAACCATCCGCCGCGCCGAGTCCGGGTTGTCAGAAAGCAGCGCGGCCGGCGCAAGCCCCTTTGCGCAAACGCCCGACACCGGCGCGACGGACGCCAACGCCCAGGCGCAGGCCGAAACGCTCTCTTTCTGGTGGGCCCGCGCCCGCACACCCACAGACCGGCGCAGCGCCAGCAATCTCATCGCGCAGCTCCGCATCGTGCCCGTCTGGCGTCAGAACGCCCTCATGGTCGTGGCACCGCCGGAGTACAAGCAGTCAATCCTCGACATGATCTCCCAGCTCGACAAGCCGGGCCGCCAGGTGCTCATCTCCGCGATCGTCGCCGAGGTTTCCCGCGAGGACGCCCTCGCCTTGGGCCTGCGCTGGAGCAGCCAGACCATTACGCCCAGCAACGGCGACAACTCCGTCGGCATCGGCACGAGCGCCGAGGGCACCCGCAACAACTTCGCGACGAGCCTCTTCGACACCAGCGTGCTCAACGTCAACACCGACGTCAACCTGCTCCTCCAGGCCCTGGGGCAGGATACCGACGTCAGCATCCTCAGCGAGCCCAAGATCTTCACGAGCGACAACCAGGAGGCCGAGTTCTTCGACGGCCAGGACATCCCCTTCATCACCGACAGCCAGACCAACGCGCAGGGCAACCTCGTCCAGTCATTTGATTACCGCGCTGTGGGCATCCGCCTCACCGCCCGCCCCCGCATCACGGTTCAGCAGGACGTGGACCTTCGGGTGAACATCGAACTCTCGAGCATCGTTCCTGGCCAAACCATCAACAACGCGTTCGTCGTGGACCGCCGCGAGACAACGACACAGCTCATCGTAAAGAACGGACAGACCGTCGTCATCTCCGGCATCCTGCGAGAGGAAGCCACGAACATCGTCCGCAAGGTCCCGCTCTTGGGCGACATTCCGCTGCTGGGCGAGATCTTCAAGAGCCGCGACATCACCAAGACCAACACGGAGCTCCTGGTCTTCATCACGCCTGTCGTTGTGAACAACACGGGCGAAAGCGACCCCGTCAACGAGCGGTTCATCGAACGCCTCCAGGGCATCAAGGACGACTTCGGCAAGGGCATCAAGAAGAATGACCCGCGCCTGCGCCCCGGTGAACTCGTCGTACCCCAACCTCCGGACGCGGAAACGGACGCTGCACCGCAAGATCCATCGCCGTCCGGTGCGGAGGTCATCCACCCGTGACCCGGCCGCACCGCACGGCTGCCGTGTGTCTCGCGGCGTGCGCGATGCTCGCCGCGTGCGTGACGGAGCGGGAACGCATCGCTCCGCGGGGTGTGCCCGTCAGGGAGTCCGGGGCGGGCAAGCGGCCCGCGCCGACGCCCGCGACCGTGCCCCCGCGGCCGACGGGCCCTGTGGCCCAGCCCGTGCGGGAGGGGACCACCTCCGCGCGGGTGCAAATCACCGTGGCACCCTTGGGCATGCTCCGCTACGACGCGCAGACGCTCCCGCTCGTCTCGCCGGATGGTGCGTTTCTCGCCGTGCAGGAGGGCGACGCCCCGACGTGGGACACGCTGCTCGCGACCGACCAGCAGGAGGCCGCCGAGACCACCGGCATCGCGGTCTACAGCGTGGGCGATGGGCTGACGCGCACGCAGCCCGTGATCGCGCTGCCCGTCGGGTGCACGTTGGGGCGCGACGCGAACGCGACGGGGTATCTCATCGAGTCTGTCCAGCCCGACGCGTCCCGCTGGATCGGGCTTGCGCGCTGGACCACCGGCGAAGTCGAGTGGCTCGCGCAGGGCACGGCCATCGCCGCGCATGCGGCGCTCCTGGCGACGGATGCTCACGGCACGCACACGCCGCTCGTGTATTCGCGGCGGGACCGCGGCGGGGTGGGGCACTCCGCAATCGTGCTCCGGGACAGCCTCGGCAACGAGAGCGTCTTCGCCACGCCCGAGGTTTCGTACTGCTTCCCGACGCCTGCGCCCGACGGGTCGGTGGTCTTTGCCTGCGCGCTCCGGGCAAACACGCTCGACCTCATCGCCGTCCGCGTCATCGACGATGCACAGACTCCGCACGCCAAGAAGCTGGGCGCCATCGCCGCGACGCGCCCGCTGGGGACGTTTGAGGACCCGCTCGCCATCGCGCACCAGGTCTTCGCTGGGGTGCAGCCCTCGGCGTGGTGCGATGGTGATGCCGCGTTCGCCAAGGGGGCAATCGCCTTCGCCCATCCCGGCCGCGGCCGGACCGCCGTGCTGAACCCGGCCGAGGGCACGCTCACCTGGATGCCCGAAAAGACTGTCAGCGCGGCCGCGTGGCAGTCGGAGGCCGACACGGGCTTCTTCTGCACGGCCCCCAAGGAACTGCTCTTCCAGCCGCTCACCGGCGCGGCCTCGACGCGGATCCTCCCGAGCCCGTACGTGGCGCGTGTCGTGAACCCGGGGACGCCCCAGATGCTCCTGTTCGGCCCCTCCAAGGCCCGTCAGGACGAGTTGGAACTCTTGCGGCTCATTCCCTGATCGCGGGCTGGTTCCTGCGTCCAGGCCCACACGCGTACGTCCGCCACCCGCACCGACTGTGGGAGCACGCAGAGCGCTGTCGCGAGCCCATCCGCCAGCGCCCCGTCCCGGGCGATCACGCACGCCGCGGTGCGGTGCGTCACGCCCAGCCCCGTGCGCGGGTCCAGGATGTGCGAATAGCGCACGCCGCCCACGTCCACGAACTGCGTCCGGTCGCCCGACGTGGACACGCTCGTATGGCGCACCGTCTGCGTGAACGGCGTCACCCCGTCCACCCCGGGATCGATCTCGATGGTCCAGCCCGCTTCTCCCGGCGGCGCTTCACCCACCGCGATGTCCCCCGAGAGCGTCACCATCGCCCGGTGCAGGCCCACTTGCCCCAGCGTCCGCACCGCCTCCGCGGCGGAATAGCCCTTCGCGATCCCGCCGAGGTCGATGCGGACGCCCGGTGTCGTGATCGCCACGGTGCGGGCACTCGCATCCAGCACGACATGCTCCCAGCCCACGCTGGAGCGTGCCGCGTCGATCGCCGCGGCATCCGGCAGGGTGGGTGGGTTCTTCGCGCGGGCCTCGCGCCAGAGCTTTGTCAATGGACCCACGGTCGGGTCGAGCGCGCCGTTGGTCAGCGCGTGGACTCGGTCCGCAGCCGCGAGCACGGCGAAAAGGTCGTCCGACACAGGAATGGGCCCCTGTCCCGCGCGGTCGCAGAGTTGCATCACTTCGCTCCCCGGCCGGTAGTCGCTGAAGACCTGCTCCAACTCGGCGAGCCGTGCGTAGGCCGCACGGGCACCCGCCGTGGCCGTGGGTTCGTCCTTGGCGTACACCACCACCTGCGCCTCCACGCCCATCACCAGCCGCCGGAACTCGAAGCGCTGGGCGTTGTCCCTGCCAACACTACCGCAGCCGCAGAGCACGGCGAGCACCGCCATGACCAGCACCCTCATCATCCTCGCAGCGTATCTCTCCACCGTGGCCGCACCGCTGGCGGACCAGCCCACCGCCGCCCCGCCAGCGCCTGCGGACGCAAAGGCCCCGGCAACAGAAGAGAAGGCCCCGGCCACGCTCACGCAGGCCATCCCCGCCGCCGCCTACGAGGTGGAGTTCACGCAAGTACCGCAACGCACCGTGGACGGCAAGGCGCGACCGGCGTTCTACCTCTCGACGACCGAGATCACCTGGGACGCGTTCGACACCTTCGTCTTCGCGCTCGACGGCACGGACAAGGACTCCAAGCCGGCCTCGGGCAAGCCCGCCGACGCCGTCTCGCGGCCCAGCAAGCCCTACATCCCGCCCGACCGCGGGTTCGGGCACGAGGGGTACGCCGCCATCTGCGTCTCCGCCAAGTCCGCGCAGGAGTTCTGCAAGTGGCTCACGATGGTCGCCGGGCCGGAGTCGGGCCGCACCTTCCGCCTGCCCACCGAGGACGAATGGGAGCACGCCGCCCGTGGCGGAGCGACGACCGCGTTCCCGTGGGGCGATGACGCGGCGCAGGCCGAAGCGCACGCCTGGACCAACGCCAACAGCGAGAACACGACCCACCCCGTGGGCACCAAGCCGGCGAACGCGCTTGGTTTCAAGGACATGATCGGCAACGCCCGCGAGTGGGTCGTGGGCCGCGATGGGCAACTGGTCGTCAAGGGCGGGTCGTACCGCGATGCGCCCGAGGCCTGCACCATCGCCGCCCGCTGGGCCCCCGAAAAGGCCTGGCAAGCGACAGACCCGCAAATCCCGAAGAGCCAGTGGTGGCTGAGCGACGGCTCCTTCATCGGGTTCCGCGTCGTCTGCGAGGTTGCGCCCAAAGTCACCAGCACCAGCCCGTCCGACGAACTTACGAAGTAGTCCCCGTCCCTTTCTTTCATTCCTCCAGCGAGCCCCCAGATGAACGACACCACGCTCAACACCCGCCGTGAGATCCTGAAGGCCGCCGCCGCCGTCACGGGCGCTGCGTTTATCCCCGCCGCGCTCGCGCAGACGTCTCCGGCGGAGCGCCTCACGTCCACGGGGCGCCGCAAGCTCAAGATCGGCCTCATCGGCTGCGGGGGCCGCGGCACGGGCGCGGTCGTGCAGGCGGCGACGGCGGACACGGACACGGTCATCTGGGCCCTGGCCGATGTCTTCCCCGACCGGCTGGACTCCTGCCACAAGAACGTGACGGACCACTTCGCGGGTCAGGACGGCCGCGTCGATGTGCCCGAGTCCCGGCGGTTCACCGGCATCGACGCCCACGAGAAGCTGCTCAAGAGCGGGGTCGATGTGGTCTGCCTCTGCGCCTACCCGCACTTCCGTCCGGCCCACCTCGAGGCCGCCGTCGCGGCGGGCGTGCACGTCTTCTGCGAGAAGCCGATGGCGGTCGATGCGCCGGGCCTGCGCCGGGTGCGGGACGCGGCGGAGGCGGCTAAGAAGAAGAACCTCTCGCTGGTCTGCGGCTTCTGCTGGCGGTACAACGACGCCATGGTCCCCTTCTGGGACGAGGTCAAGAAGGGCGCAATCGGCGACGTGCTGACGGTGCACTCCACGTACCACACGAGCACGCTCACCAAGCGGCCCCGCCAGCCGGAGTGGAGCGACATGGAGTTTCAGCTCCGCAACTGGTGGCACTTCACGTGGCTCTCCGGCGACCACATCGTGGAGCAGGCGTGCCACTCCATCGACCGCATGTCGTGGGCGCTCGGGGACGTCGAGCCCGTGAAGGTGGTGGGGCTGGGCGGGCGGGCCGCACGCGATGGGGCTGAGCACGGCAACGTCTTCGACCACTTCACGGCGATCTACGAGTACGCCGATGGCCGTCGCGCGTACCACACCACGCGCCAGATCGACGGGTGCCCGGGCGAGAACATCGACTACCTGACCGGCACCAAAGGCCGCGGCCTCTGCGACGGCTTCAGCAGCCGCTACGAGCTCCTGGACGCCAAAGGCACGTCCCTCTACAAGGGCAAGGCCGACCCCGAGTCGGTCAGCCGCATGTACCAGAACGAGCACGACGTCCTGTTCAAGTCCATCCGGGCCAACTCGGGCCGCAACGACGGCGAGTGGATGTGCCGCTCCACCATGCTCGCGCTCATGGCCCGCATGGCGGCGTACACGGGGCAGACGATCACCTGGAAGCAGGCCTGGGAGAGCAAGGAAGACCTCTCGCCCAAGTCCTACGCCTTCGGCGACCTGCCCATGCCGCCCGTGGCGGTGCCGGGGCGGACGAAGTTTGTGTGAGAAGAGGCATCAGGCATTGGGCATCAGGGAAAGGCAACGCGCACGTGGGCGCGGCCGCGCGGTGGGCTGTTTCCCCTAGTGCCTGATGCCCGATGCCCAATGCCTTGCCTTCGTGCTCTCCGTGCCTCCGTGGTGCACGGTCTTTCGTCACGCGCTGGGCGCAGCGCTGCCGCACTCGGGGCAGGGGGAGGATGGAGCGAGGCCGGCGCGGGGGTAGGAGCAGGTCGGGCACGCGTACATCTTCACGCGGCGAGCGGTGATGATGTCGGAGCGCCAGACAAGGGCCGTCGGAACGGCCACGAGGAGGAAGGGGAACCAGAGTGGCACGAGCCACAGGTCATGGGTCGTCTTCGAGTTCCAAGCGGGTAGCCATGCCAACGGCCTCTGCGGGGGAAGCGTGTTCCAGTTGGAACGTGGAAGTGGCGTAGTCACGTCATGCCTGACGGTGACTTGGACGCAGCCCTTGGTAAGCAGGACTTTGCTTCCGTGGCGGTCGTACCGGTAGACGTCTTTCCACAGCGTCGCGGTCCATGCTGTCGCAAGCAGCACAGCGAGCACCAGCCCGCCCCACTTGACCGCCTTCCGGATTCGCGGGTGCGGTCGCATAGTGGAAGCGTACTCGAAAAGCGGTCAGGCCTGCGGCGCGGCGGCGCCGCACTCGGGGCAGGGGGAGGATGGCGCGAGGTCGGTGCGGGGGTAGGCGCAGGTGGGGCACTTGCCCGCGCGGGCGCGACGCGTCGCGAGGGTTTCGAGACGCCAGGCTCCATAGGTCGCAGAGGATGCAAGGAGCATCAGTACCCAGATAGGGATGACCACGCGGGTGTTATCTCTGCTAAAGGGGGAATTCCCGAGCCAACTCGTCGTAACCTGCGACGGAAAGGTTCTCCATCCTCTTGCCATTTGGTCTCTGTGGATTCCATGGAACCAGTTCAGCCAGATACAACCTGAGGCAACCCCCACCGAGGGGTCCTTCTTGCCCGAGTAGCTGTATTGCGTGGTCAGGCTCATTCTCCAGAGGACGGCAAGGCCGACTGCAAGTGCCACCCCGCCCCACTTGATCGTCTTAAAGATGCGTGGGTGCGGTCGCATGGGGAAGCGTACTCGAAAGTGGGCGGGGTGTGGGGCGATTCCGCTGCCCCTCCGGGGCAGGCACGATTTGAGACGACGCTTTCCACGGGTTGCGCTGCGGTCGCTTGGCAGCGACCTCCGCTTCACCCGTGGCTACACCCCTGCGCCCCTCCGGGGCGAAGAGGGGGCGGGTGCGTGCTGTCGCGGGTGCGGTGTCTCCGGCCCCATCGGGGCCGCGGGGTGTAGCCACGGGTGGAGTGAGCGAGTCCGCGAGCGAACGCAACCCGTGGAAGAGGGGATTCCCATTTCTCTTTCCGCCCCGGCGGGGCGGGGGAGTCGCTCGGCCTTCTCGAAACGCAAGTCGCAGGACGGGCCGTGAAGAACTCCATCGCGGTGCAGCACGAGCATCACAAGAAAGAGCACGTCCAGAGTGAACTGCTCCGGAGGCTCCCGGCGCATGCGAGTGAGTTCGGTGAGCGTTACGTGTTTGATTGATCGCGCGTGCGAGGTGACCATCTTCGCAGCCCGCAAGCAATCGTCCCTCGCTTCCGTACCCTCCCCCATGCCCCACGTCCCCGCAGCCATCGCCTTTGGCAGCAACCTGCCCTCTCCGGCCGGCGACAGCCGCGCCACGGTGCTGGCCGCCATCGCCACTGTCGGGACGTTCCGTGAAACGCGCCTGGTTGCGGTGTCCTCGCTGCACGAGACCGTGCCGGTGGGTCCGGCGGAGCAGGGGAACTACATCAACGCCGCGGCGAAGTTGGACACAAGCCTCTCAGCCCGGGCGTTGCTCGCGTGCATGCTCAGCGTGGAGCAGCGGTTTGGGCGTGATCGGTCGCGGGAGGAGCGGTGGGGGCCGCGGACGCTGGACCTGGACCTGATCCTGTTCGGCGATGCGCTGATCGACGAGCCGGGCTTGCGCATCCCGCACCCGCGGATGCACGAGCGGGCGTTTGTGCTTGTTCCGCTGTGCGAGGTGTGGCCGGATGCGGTGCACCCGGTGCTGAAGAAAACCGTGCGGGCCCTGCGGGGCGCCCTCCCGCACTAAACTCGTGCATGCGTGTCCCGGCGATTCATG
Source organism: Phycisphaerales bacterium (assembly GCA_036261855.1). Taxonomy (GTDB): domain Bacteria; phylum Planctomycetota; class Phycisphaerae; order Phycisphaerales; family UBA1924; genus BJHL01. The sequence goes on from DATAKA010000168.1 coordinate 29,635, forward strand.
CTCTTGTGTGTGCGGCTCTTGTGCCTGTTGCGATCGTTGCGTGCGTGGCCCGGGCCGATGACCCGTGGCCCGGCGTTGCCGCCCACTACCAATCCGGCGTGCTCGGGGAGAAGGTGACGTACCGCGCGGTGAATGCCAACGCGAGCGAGCGGTCCAGCACCGTGATTCTCCGCGTCTCGCACGAGGGGCCCTCGGCCCCGGTGGTGCGGCTGGACCTGGGCAACCTGATCATCCACGCCGACAGCACGCGCATCATCGCGGCCCACGCGGGGAACCCCGCCGCGTACTTTGAGCGGACGCTGACGGAAGGGCTGACGACGCGCGTGCTGGAAGAGACGCTGCCGTCGATCGTGATGCCGCAACTGGGCTGGGCGATCGGGCGCGGGCCGCACGAGGACGCGTGGTGGGACATCCTGGGCGTGGGGCGGGCGCAGTTGGTGGTGGATGAAGACCCGGGCCTGGACTCCGGCGTGCTGCGCATCATGGACCAGCGGGGCCAAGCCCGGCTGGAATCCGTCGTGCTGCGGGATGTGGGGCCGAACCTCGCTCTCGCGAGCGTGAAGGTGGCGTTTGGTGCAGGCGAAGCAGGGACGACGCTCGAACTGACCGCGGTGGACCTCGCGCCGGCGGATGTTGGCGATGTCGCGTCGTGGAGCATCAGCACCGAGAATCGGACGCGCGTGGAGCGGCTGGCGGACCTGCGGCCCATCCCCGGGGACGTAGCAGTGGGGGACGCGTGCCCGGCGATGGGCCTGATCACGCAGAGCATCGAGGGGTGGTCGTTCGCGGACGCGGTGGGGCGGCTCACGGGCCAGAACCCGCAGCCCTCTGGTCCCGCGTGGATCGCGTTCCTCGTGCGCGTGCCCGATGGCCCGCCGCCGCCGGTGCTGGCGCAGGCGGTGCGTGGGCTGGACGGCCTGGTGCGTGAGTTCTCCATCCAGCGGATGCAGGGCATCCGCAACTCGCCGCGGCTGGAGGCCCACGAGGTGGCGGTGCTGGAACTGGGTGAGGTGAGCGCCCAGCGCGTGGCCGAACTGTCACGCCTCCAAACGGTGGGTGCCGACTCGATGGGGGAGCGGCTCTTCAGCACCACGGGGCGTGCAGTCTTCCGCCGCATCGCGCCGCAGGCCGCCGCGGCGATCCTTGTGCTGGACGAGCACCAGCGGATCGCGGGCGTGGTGCGGCTGGACGGCCGCATGGTGGACGCCGACACGATCGCGGGCGAGGTGCGGCGGATCATCAGCACGCGCGCGGCAGAGCCCGAAAACAAAGCACCCGCGCAGGACAGCGCGGGCGATGGTGGGGGTCAGTAGTCAGGATGTCTTCAGGCCCAGCAACCGGTCACGCCTAAGCCCCATTCTGGCGTGGGTTCAGCTGGCCTGCGCCCGAGGGTGGGCGCGGTTGTACGCGTCCTGGATCCTCTGGGTGGAGAGGTGCGTGTACACCTGCGTGGTGGAGAGGCTCTGGTGGCCCAGGAGTTCCTGGACGCTGCGGAGGTCGGCACCGTTGTCGAGCAGGTGCGTGGCGAACGAGTGACGGAGCGTGTGCGGGCTGATCGAGGGATCAAGGCCGACCTGCTTGAGGTACTTGTCCAGCTTGCGGCGGACGCTGCGGCTGGAGAGTCGCCCGCCGTGCTTGTTCACGAAGAGCGGCGTGCGGCCCGTGCCGCCGGAGATGACGCCGTTGAACTTGGGGTCGGTCTTCAGAAGCTCCAGATAGCGCTGGATGCTCCCGATGGCGTGGCTGCCCAGGGGAACGATGCGTTCCTTCTTGCCCTTGCCGCGGATGCGGAGGGCCTCGCCCGTGAGGTCCAGGTCGTCCATCTGCAGGCCGACGAGCTCGCTGACGCGGATGCCGGTGCTGTAGAGGGTCTCGAGCATCGCGCGGTCGCGCCGGCTCAGGACGTCGCCATCGCCGGGGGCGGCGAGGAGCTTCTCGACCTGGTCGATCGTGATCGCCTTCGGCAGGCGCTTGGCCTGGCGGGGCGTGCGGATGGCGGTCATGGGGTTGCCGTTGGCGTAGCCGCGCCGGTCGGCCCACTTGTAGAAGGAGCGGAGCGTGGCGATCTTGCGCGCCATGGTGGCGGAGGAGTACTGCTGGTCGCCCAGGTGGGTCAGGAAACCGCGGATGAGGTCGGCATTCGCGCTGCACATGGCGTCGGTGACGGTGCCGGTGCCGCTGGGGAAGGACGCGCCGGGCTGACGCGGGGCGGCGTACTTCTCGAAGGCGGCCTGGTCCCGCTGCTCCGTCACATGGATGCGCTGCGAAGAGCAGAGGTAGTCCACGAACTGGCGGAGGTCCGCGCCGTAGCAGCGCGCGGTGTAGGGGCTGAAGTGCCGCTCGTCCGCCAGGTAGCTGGTGAACGAGTCGAGGAGGGCCAGGCGACCCTGAAACTGCGGGAACGGGATGCTGGACATCACGAACTCCTTGCCGACTCTGACTTTCTCCCGACACTTGCCCGCCTGCGCACAACACATCGCGCGGACGACGCGGACCCGTCAGATATCGGCGGTTCGCCGGTGCGACTCATGGCGTGTCGATAACTTCGGGGCAGAAAGTGGCCACGGGGGGTTGGGGTGGAGGTACACCAACATCGGATCAGGTGGCAGATTGCCATCACCCGATAACGGTTCGCAACCCATGCCCCGGCAGTTGCTTACTGCTGGCCAGCAATCGGCCTCGGCCCCGCCTCGGGCATCTGCCCCCTGGCCACCCGCACCCATTCCTGCTGCAGAAGCGCATCCACTGCGCGATACGACGCAAACTCAGAAAAGAGGTCCATGGACGCCAGATACCGCCGCCACCCGAACGCGGACGGCTGCTTCAGCCGCCCCTCGGCAAAGGCCTTCACGTCCGCAAGCACCTGGTGGTTCTTGGCGTCCCAGCGCTCGGCCACCACCGCCACTGGCCTGTCGAGCGGGATGCCCGGTGACGTCGGCGGGGTCTCTGTGGTCGCACGGGTGAGGTCTCTGGGGTCCAGACCGCTGGTTGCGCCCGGTGCGCCGGCCCGCGGGAAGAGCCCCAGGGACAGGCCCAGCACCGGCGTGTACGGGTCGTAGGCCGTAATGGAACCGACCACGACCGCCTCCACGCCCAACGCCTGCGCCAGAGACCGGGCCTCGCCCGGCGTGCGGATCGACCGGACTTTCAGTGATTCCATCGCCAAGAGCGTGCGGGAGAGCGGCAGGCACCGCACGCCCTGCGATTCCTCGATCGCGCCGATGACGCGGTCCGTCAACAGGTGCTCGTTCGCGATCGACGCCCCCGACTCGTTCCGCAGCGGCACAACCGCCCACAGCACCTCGCCGCGGGCCGTGTCATACGGCGCGGTCAGCGTCCGCGGGGCCAGCAGCACGTCCTTCGGGCGCGGGGAACACCCGCCCACGCACGCCAGCACGCACGCACACGCCACAATCACGCTTCCACGCATGGACATCATCGCCCTCGCCATCGCAACCCGCCTGCCAGCCATGCCAAAACCCTTCCCTCAGGGGAAAAAGCAAGCGGCGCGAGGACCCACCGGACCCCGCGCCGCGGCGGAAGAAAGGGCTTTGTGCCGGGTGCCGGCCGCCTTGCGGCCTGCCAGCAATCCGGCGGAAGTGCGAATGGACCGGGGCCTGCGCCCGAGGCTCGCCTGACCGCTGAACTATCGGTCGGACGCGCTGCCGGTGTTCAAAACCTCGCCGCCATCCTCAGGCTGGGTGGCGTACGTCGGGCTGGCATCGCTGCGGATCATCGCCGCGGCCGTCGTCAGGGGCTTGGTCATGTCCAACGACCAGATGTTCTCGACGCCCGTGTTGTTGGACACGAAGAACAGCCGGTTGCTGCGGCTCCACACCGGCGAAAGTGCCAAGCGGTTGCCGAAGGTGAGACGCACCGGGGCCTCGTTGTCCACGCTCACCAGCCACAGCGTGCTGGTCATCTGGTAGGGCTCGGAGGGTGACGCCTCGGTCAGCGGGGCGTTCTTCGCCTCGCCCACCGCCACCGGCACCTCCGCGAAGACCACCCAGCGGCCATCGGGCGACCACGAGGGGTTGATCAGCGCGTTCCGGCTGCTGCTGCGGACCTCCGACGCGTTGCCGGCCTGGCCGTCCATCACGTCGATGGTCCAGATGCCAAAGGTCCGGCGGCCACGCTCGCGGCCCACCTGGAACAGGACCTGGTCCGCGCCGTCCTTGCCGGTGCCGCTGACGGGCGCCCACTGCGGGAACAGCCCGTACCCGATGAAGTTCGCGATCTCCGGCCGGTTGGTCTGGGCGATCCACATCTCCCAGCGGCCGCTGTTCTCACCCATGCGCGAGTACACGACCTGCGTGCCATCCGGCGACCACGACGGCGCGATCTCGTCGGCCTGGTCAAAGGTCACCTGCACGGGGCGGCCGCCCTCGATGGGCATCACGTACACGTCCCAGTTGCCCGAGCGGTCGGAGCAGAACGCGATCTGCTTGCCGTCCGGGCTGATGCGGGGGCACATGTCCTGCGCCGGGTCGTTGGTGAGCTGCGTCACCACGCGGGACGACACGCGCTTCAGGTAGATATCCGACGTCGCGCGGTGCGCGGTGCTCGCGAACACCATCCAGTCGCCATCGCGGGAGAGGCTGGGATCAAAGTCCGCGCCCTCCTCGGCGTAGGTCACGCGGGAGACGTTCTGCGTGCTCGGCTCCATCGACTCCGCCTTGGCGGTCGTGGGCCGGAAGACCGCGGACGTGTCCACGTCCTCGGTGGGCTTGGTCTCATTGGGAACGCTGCCGAGCTGCGGTGCATGCTGATGCACGGGCAGCGCGCGAGCATCGGACGTGATCTCAAAGCCTGCGTTGGTCGCTGCAGGGGCCGCGCTCGTGGCGGCAGCCGCCGGGGCGGTGCCGGCGTTGGGGGCGCTCGCTCCTGTGGGCGAGCTCGCGGCCTGTGCAGGAGTCGCCGTCGTCGCCGCGCCGGTGCTCGTCGCGTGAGTCACAGTCGTGTTCTGCGTCACCGTGCCCGCAGCAGCCTGCTGCTTGGTCGGCACGCGCACCACACCAGGTGCGGCCGCCCCGGGCGTCGTCACAAACGCCTGCTGGGGCACGCTCTCAGGGTTGCTGGGCCAGCGGCCGGTCGAAACCGGGTTCTGCGAACCGCACGCCGCGAGCAGCATCGCGGCGGCAACGGAGGCGGTGACAGCGGCGGACTGGCGGTTCATGCTTCGCTCCTCTTCGGGCACTGGTGGTCTCATTGGCTCAACCCGCGACAGCGCGCAACGCCATCACGTGGACTGTGGCATCGGCCGCTTCCGTGCCAACTGCCCGTCCGGTAAACGGAATCGCCCAAAGTGTGGGTGCGGGCGTGCGGGCTGTGCGGACTAGGCAGAATCACCGGCACCGCCCGCGTAACTTCCGACACCGTTTCCCGTACAGTCCGCAGGTGAACCGCGCTGCCCGGGCCATCTCTCTCCTTTGTGCAACGCTCCTCGTGCTCTGCGGGTGTTCGCGCGACCCCTACTCCCAGGCAACCCCGCAGGACACCCTCGCCTCGGCCCAGCTCATGGTGAAGAACGGCGAGGCCGAAAAGCTCCCGCGCCTTATCCACGCCGACAGCCCCGAGATGCGCCGCTGGCTCAACACCCTGGGCCGCCTCCTGGGCGACATGGAAACCCTCTCCACCACCGTCGCCGAGAAGTACCCCGCCGATGTCGCCGCCCTCCGCGCCCGCGCGGAGCAAGCCGCCAAAGAAGGTCGCGCGACCAGTATCATCGGCCAACTCGTGCAACAGGGCAGGTCCGCAGGGCCTGCACAGGCCGGGTTCGGCGGCCGCCGCACCGCCCGCCAGCCCAGCCGCGAACAAACCCGCGGCGACTTTAGCGACGCCCTGACAAGCCTCTTTACCGACCCCTACGCGTTCCTGAACGACGCCGAGGGCCGACTCACCGTCGTGGAGGTGGACGACGAGATCGCCGCGCTCCAGTGGGACGGCAAGCCCGTCCTTGCGCCCCTCGGCATGGTCATGCGCAAGGGAGAAGACGACCGCTGGTACTTCGTGCTCCCCACCAACGTCCCCGGCGCCGACCGCTTCATGCCCAAGGACAAGGAGCAGTGGGACATCCTGGGCAAGCTCGTCGTCACGCTCGACAAAATGGTGCTGGACCTCAACCAGGAAATCAAGGACGGACGCCACGCCTCCCTCTCCTCGGTCTCGCGCCGGGCGGGTGAAATGACCTTCATCCCCGCCGTCATGGTCATGTACGCGTACGGCAAGTACACGGAAGCCCAAGGCAAGTAAAAGCTCAAGGCAAGTAGCCACAGACAACGATCACGCGCACACCACATCTACTTCGCCTGCATGCCCCGCAGCGTCGCGCTCACCGTGATCAGTGTCATCGACGTCGCGTCCAGGTGCTGCCGCTGGTCCGTCGGGCTCACGCGCACACCCCACCGCGCCCGCGCCGGGTCCGGCACGCACCAGTCCCACGAATCATCCAGCGACAACTGCCGCAGAAACCGCAGCGCCCGCGCCATCCGCGCCCGCTGCGCGTTCTGCTCCGCCGCGTCCGTCAGCCGCGCATCACCCAGCGCCTGCCCAAACCACGCGAACGCCCGCGCAGACTGTGCAGTCGGCGTCGCGTCCCCGCTCGCGCTCGCCAGCATCAGCCCGCCCTCCATGTCGCTCCCCGCGAGCTTCGCTTCCTGTGCGCCCACTTGCATCGACCACGCCAGGTCCCGCACCTGCCGCAGCGCTGTGGCAGACTTTACTTCCTTCTCCCCCGCCAGCAGCAACTCCGCCCGCCCCAGCCACGGCAGGTGCATCACGAGCCCCGCCGGCGGCGTGTCCCGCAGCAGCGCCCGCACCGCGCCCTCCGCGCGCGCCCGCAACGCGATCGCAGCGGTCGATGACTGCTGCACGCCCATCACCGGGTCCAGCGCAAGCTGCGTGAGCGCCAGCGCCACCACCGCACGCTCCCCCGCACGCGTCGTGTCGTTCCACGCGCCGGTCTCATCCACCGCCGATGCCGCGGCCTGCTTGAGCTGCGCCCGCGTGCCCTCAAACCACTCACCCTTGGGCTTGCCCGTCCACGCGAAGAGCTCGCTCATCGCGACCACCAGCATCGCCGCGTTCGCGGGCGTGCGGTCGCCCGCCGTGACCCGTCCCTCGATCGACAGCATCGGCACCAGCATCTCCTGCGCGGCTTTCACCGGCACGGGCAGGTTCACCCCGTCCCCGCGCGGCTGCGCGTCCAGCCGTGCACCCTCGCACAGCGCGAGGCACGCCAGCGCCGTCTCCCGTACGCTGGCGACCTCTTCGCTCCGATCCTGCAGCGGCCAATAGCACGAAAAGAACCCCTCGCGCCCCTCCAGAGTCGTGCGTTGCGCCAGGATGTTCCCCGAAAGCCGCTGCGCAAACGCCCGCATCTTCTGCTCGGTCACCTCCGACGCCATCACCACGCGCCCGCCGCGCGTCAGCGGCACGACCGACCCACCCGGCTCCATCTGCACCGCGTGCGCCACGCGGAACTTGAAGTACCGCAGCCCGTGCGACGCCGCCACCGCGCCCGCCTCGTGCCCCTGCACGCCCGGCATCGCCAGCGTCGGGTCGCCCGTCACGCGAGACACCAGCCCGATGAGCGCCGCCGCAGCCGAGTCGTTCGCGATCAGCATCTGCGATGGGAACACCGCCTCGACGCGATCGTTGTGCGAAACCGCCACGCCCTCCACGCCCACCATCACCCGCCCGCCCGCATCGGCGAACGTCTCCAGGTCCAGCGCCACCAGCCCGCCCGCAAGCTCCACGCCCGCCATGATCGTCTTCCACTGCTCCGCCCGCGCGCTCCGCTGCAGCACGTCCCGCGCCTCGGGCATCGCCGCCTGCGCTGCACGCACCGCCTCGTCCACGGCCATCCGCAGGCTCGCGGGCCCCGCCATGGCCACCCCACGCGCGATCTCCTCATGCCCCATCCGCAGTGACACGCACACGCCCGCGCCCGGCGCATCGGGAACCACCAACTCGCTGGTGAGTTCTTCAAGCCCGCTGCCCGCCGCAGGCTCACGCTCCGCGGCGAGCCGCTCCGTCACGGCCTTCACTGCGCCCAACAGCGACGCCGCCGACGGTGCATCGGCCGCGACCTGCGCGTACACCGGCACCGCGGCCAGAACGACCGCCACGAACCACCAGACCGGGCTGAACACAGAGCCTCGACGTGTTGCTTCCACGCAGCATCGTTGCACGCTTCCCCGCCCGGCGTGGTGAAAGGCCGCAACGCCCGCCGCGGCCCTCCGCCCGCGTGGTCCCAGAACTTGGGTCGGCCGTGCTTTTTGGAGCGCCGGGGGCGTTTATGCCGCGCAGACGGCGCGTTCATCGGGTATCCTCTTTCAGTCGCGAGCACGACCGTCCTCTGGCACGCGGGTTGAACTATGAACGCCGGCAGCACCACATTCTCTGCCCTGACGCTCGACCAACCGGTCGTCAGCACAAAGAAAGATGAGGCGTTCATGACCCTGCTTATGGCTATGACGGACACCCGCAAACGCATCGCGATCCTTGCCCTGCTCAGCTTCCTGGCGATGTGCTGAACGATCACCGCACCGACGGGCTGGCGGCAACAGAACAGCCGTCCCGGTGCATCACCCAAAGCTATTCCCCCAAATCAAAGCACGGCCGCTCAGCTCGGCGTCGGCTGAAGGCGCGGCACGTCCCGCCGCACCGTACCGCCCAGCGCCATCGCCGCCGCGATCAGCACCAGGTTCTTGATGATGTACTGACCCTCCAGCGTCGGCGCCCACGGCACGTGCGTCCAGCACACGTCCGGGAGCAGCACGAGCGGCAGGAACGTCCCCGGCATCTGCAGCGCGAGCAGCAGGATCCCCACGCGGATCAGCCGCGGCACCACCAGGCACACGCCGATCGCCACCTCCCACCACCCAAGGAGCGGCACAAACCACCTCGGGTCAAACCAATACACCGTCCGGGTTACGAGTTCGTTGGCCGGGCTCGCCCCCAGCGGTTTGAGCACGCCGAACCACACGAACACGACGCCCAGCGACCACCGCACGGCCGTCAGGCCGTGCCGGGCCATCCAGGCCGTGATGGCGTGATCGATCCTCTCCAGCCCTTGCGGCGTGGGTGCGGCGGGAACGTGCATGGGGGGCCCTCCGATGATGGGTGTTCGTGGCGACACCTGCGCTGCGCGTAGAATTCTCACGGTTGGATGCAGCCATCCTCCCGGAGATTCCCATGCCGCATTATCTCAAACTCGGCCTGATGCCCCAGAAGCGCCATGTGCAGTTCCGCCGCCCGGACGGCTGCCTGTACAGCGAGGAAGTCTTCGGCACCGAGGGCTTTGTGGGCCCCACAACGACGATGTACCACATCCACCCGCCGACGCAGGTCTATGGGTGGAAGCCCATGTACGGCACAAAGGTGGAGTATGTCGAGCGCGACATCATGCGCATGCGCCACGTGAAGAGCGCGCCAATGCCGCCCAAAGGCGACTTCGTCACCGGCCGCGTCGTCCTCTTCGGCAACAGCGACTGCGAAATGGCGGTGTGCAACCCCGCCGAGCAGATGAGCTACCACTTCAAGAACGGCCAGGGCGACGAGTGCCTCTTCATCCACTTTGGCTCCGGCGTCGCCCACACCATGCTGGGCTCGCTCAAGTTCGGCCCCCGTGACTACCTCGTCATCCCCAAGGGCGTCATCTACACCATCGTCTGGGACAAACGCCAGGACAAGGTCAAGCTCAGCGCCGACGGCAGCCCCGCCGACGGCGGCCCATCCTTCGCCGACTGCCCCTTCGGCAAGGTCCTCCTCATCGAGACCACCAACGGCAGCCACATCGGCCCGCCCCCGCGCTACGTCAGCAAGATGCACGGCCAGTACCTGGAGCACGCGCCCTTCTGCGAACGCGACCTCCGCACGCCCGAGTTCCCGATGACGTGGGACGAGAAGGGTGACTTTGAGGTGCGGATCAAGGCCCGCGATCTTGTGCACTCGTACACGTACCACTACCACCCGCTCGACATCGTGGGCTGGGACGGCTGCTACTACCCGTTCGTGTTCAACGCGGACGACTTCAGCCCCATCACCGGAAAGCTCCACATGCCCCCGCCGATCCACCAGACCTTCGAAGCGCACAACTTCGTCATCTGTACGTTCGCCCCGCGCATGCTGGACTACCACCCCCAGTCCATCAAGGTGCCGTACAACCACAGCAACCTCGACAGCGACGAAGTGCTCTACTACGTCGAGGGCAACTTCGGCTCCCGCAAGGGCATCGAGGTCGGATCCCTCACGCTGCACCCGCAGGGCATCCCGCACGGCCCGCACCCGGGCACCATCGAGGCATCCCTCGCCGCAACCCACACCGCCGAACTCGCCGTGATGTGCGACACGTTCCGGCCTCTGTTCCCGACAAAGGCCGCGCTCGAACTCGACGACACCAAGTACCCCGCCTCTTGGCAGGGCGAGCACTTTCCGGGCCTTTCCACGGGCAAAATGCACCTCAACGGCGTCACCGTCCCCCCCGCATCCGCCGCGGCATTCCCCAAGGAAGTCAACCCCGTGGCAGTGATCAAGGCGGACCCGACAGGGCAGGTGCTGCCTGCGCCGGGGACGAATGGTAACGGGAATGGAGTGAAGGCACCGGCGGGCACATCGACGGCAAATGTCTGGGCACCGTGACCCGCTCCCCCTCCGCCCGGCGGAGGGGGTGGAACGCGGAGCGTACGGGGGAGGCGAGCTGCCACATTATTTCACCGTCGTGATTTTCTTCGCAAAGTGTGGACTTCTGCGCACACCTTGCCGACAATACTTACGGTTCGGCATGTGTCCGGACTCAGTTGATGTGTCGTAAGACGCAATGCGTGAACGGTGACGTTCACGCTGACTGCCCGGCGACGAGGTGACTCGTCGCGCCAGGAAGCGCATCACGGGCTTACATCCCGGGGGTGAATATGCCAATCGAACCGGTACCTCAGTTGTTCCAGCGCCTTGATGATGTTCCGCAGAGGTACAAAGCCCTCACAACCGAACTGTCTGACAGGCTTGCTGTCATCGAAAGACGGCTGCAGAGCCTCCCGTCAAAAATCGAGGTTGAGGTAGAGGACTTCAGCCACACTCACAAGCCACGGCTTCGGTTTGCTCGCGGTCAGGATCGCTGGATGCTCTACTACTTCCAGCTGTCGTCCGACACAAAGAGCGATCAACTCGAATGGAAGCCGCTGCTTAGCTGTTCCGTCGAAGAGAAAATGAACGCCACTCGCTTGCTGAGCGGACTACTGGGTCAAATTGTGTCTCAGCAGACGCGCGAACTCACGAAAGTTGAGGGCAGCCTTCAGTACCTCGATGATGTCGAGCGAGCCCTTGGACTAAAGGAGGGCGCGTGACATGTCACGACACAACTCTCCTGCCGTCAACCGCCCGTGGGTGCGGGACGCTGTGCTTTTGAGCGCCCCCGCTGCGTTCTTCGTCATCGTCATCTTGCTGGTATCCGGAGTCACACCAAAGGAGCACTGGTGGTTACTCGGACCATCAGCGCTCGCACTTTGCGCTTCGGTCGTCGCCAGCGGACGCCGCCTCGGCGATCCGATGCTGCTGTGGGGGCGTGCGGAGGCCACGACGGAAGGCGCAAGTGTCGATGCCGGTGCTGCAACAGCGGTTTCCGTCAACCGCAAGCGTGCGGCGTAGCACTTCGCCCGCCCCAGCCGGGGCGGAGGACATTCATAGATCACGTTCCGGGGGTTGCGCTCGCAAAGCCTCGCTCCACCCCCGGCAACAGTCGCGCGCCGCTCCGCGGCGGGGCGCGAGTGGCGGAACGCGGACGCACATCACCGCGCGGTGCGCGCGGCGTTATCCCTTCGACGCCTCACCCACCGCCAACTCATCCCCGCTGATCTCGCCCGCATCAATATCGCCCACGTGCTCCGGGTGAATGCTCTTCACCGCAGGCTCGGGCTTCACCTCGATCACGGGCCCCTCATCGGCGATCGGCCGCGACGCGGCAAGCCGCTTCTCCCCGCTGCCCGCGTGCCCGGGCCGCTCGTGGCTTGCGGCGTTGCGACCGTCCTCGGTCACTTTGTACACCATCCCGATCGTCGTCTCCGCCTCGCCCAGCAGCAGGCGATTGACCAGTTCCACACCCTGCATCAGGCTGTGGTCGGTGTTCGCCACCTCGTACTTCCACATGCCAAAGCGCCCTCGCGAGTAGACGCCGCGGGCCTCGAGCCACGGGATGACTTCGCTCAGGATGTCGTCCCGCTCCACACTGGGCGTGGGGTACGAATAGTCCGCGTAGTAGCACCACCGGCTCACGATGTTCTCGCGCTCCCCCGGGTTCAGCAGCCCTGCGTTCTCCAGGCCCCGGATGCAGTCCTCGATCACGGCGCCCGGGTTCTTCCCAAACTGCCCCGGCGTCTTCTTCGCATCACTCTCCGAGACCTCGCACAGCAGCGAGTAGTAATTGTCCTTGTCCGGCGTCATGAACGGCGAGTAGTTCGAGAGGTACGTCACGCGGTAGAACGGGCAGTTGGCCTCCGGGAAGTACATCCAGCTCTTCGTATCCGGCGTCCCCCCGCCCGGCGTCCTGCTCTTGAGCCCGATTCCCACCATGTACCCCGACGAATGCAGCAGCCGCCCCGCCGCCGCGGCCACGTCCTTCCACTCCGTCTCTCCGTCTCTCCGTCTCTTCGTCTCTATGACCCTCCCGCACAGCACATCCAGCGGCATCGTCGAAATCAGCACGTCATACCGATCCGTCGTCCCATCGGTGAACGCCACCACCTTCGCGTCCACGTCGATGCTCTTGACCTGCTTGTTCAGCTTGATGAAAGAGTGTGGGCCTTCGCGATCGCTCAGCGGATCCCCGTCGCTGCCGCGGACCATGCCCAGTTCCGGCCCAAACCGCCGGTAGAACTCGCCCGTGCCGCCCTTCATCGGGAACTTGAACTGGTTGTTGGGCCCCCAGCCGAAGTCGTCGGTGCCCAGGATCACGTTCTTGAGCGCCCGCTCGACGTCGATCACCGCGACGCGTTCACCGATCCAGTGCTTGTTCATCCGCTCGGGCTCGTACGCCCACACCTTGTAGTTGTACGGACGCATGAAGTGCTTGGCGATCCCCTCGCCGAAGACCGCATCGATGAACTCCCCAAAGTTCCGCGCCGCGGCGGCGCTCGCCACCTTGCCCTTCCCGCCCTGCGCCTTCACCAGCCCCGCGATGCACTCAAACGCAGCCTGCTTGGGCAGATACCGCACGTTGTTCTGGAACGGGTACGGCACCCAGGTGTCGAACATCCGCACCCAGCTCTCGCGGTTGTTGAGCGTGAACTCCTTGCCCATGAGCTTCTCAAAGCACTGGTCGTAGTACGTGTAGTGGCTGAACATCACGTGCCCGCCGATGTCCCACGTGAAGCCCTTGGAATCGACGAACGAGTGAGAAAGCCCACCGATGTACGGGTTGCGCTCGTACAGCACGAAGTTCGTGTACCCGAGTTCCTTGAGGCGGTAGCCGGCACCCAGGCCGGTGGGGCCGGTGCCGATGATGACAATGCGGGGCTCAGACATGGGCGGGAAGGGTAGGAGAGAACGCCCAACCCTACCACGCGGCCCGTTCTTCAGGCAGATGCTGCTGCGACTGGCGACGCCTGCGCGGGCTTGGCCTCGATCGTCACGCTGGCCACCGGTGCATGTGGGGTCTGTATCGGTGCGGGCTCGTGGAGGTCGTGCTCCACAGGCCGCAGGGCGCTCTGGGACTTGCCCCAGCCACGGCTGGGCGGCAGGAGGCCGATCAGTATCATGAGCGCGCTGCCCGCCAGCAGGATCATCCGCGTTGTGTCGCTCGCGATGAGGCGGGACAGCCGGGAATCGACATCACGCTTCGTGGGCAGCCGCAGCGCGGGCGGTTCGAGCGCAGGGAAGACGCTCGCGTCCGCCAGGTTGTCCCGCACGGTGCCGGGGATGGCCGCCCGGTCCGCCGGGATCTGGTTGAGCTGCGCCGCCGCCAGTGATTCAATGAGTGCCGGCTGCTGCTGGTCCATCGCGCCGAGGAACTCCTCGTAGCGACCGATCCGCTCCTGCCGGTGCGTCTCCGCGGCGAGCAGCCGGTCGCGGGCAATCCGCGCTTCGGCGGTCTCGTTGGACGCGGTGATCCACGCCGTGGCGCCAAGCAGAGCCAGCCCCGCGAGGAGGAATAGCCACCCCGGATCAAAGAGCGCGGCGGGTGTTTTGTGGTGGATGCGGTGCATGGCGGGCAATGGATAATGGACGGTGTTTGGCCGTTGCTGGGAATATCGACGCGGCCGGCGTTCTGGCGCTAAAAAAGGTGGTCAGGTCCCGTCGTCCACCGGTGTGGCGGGCTCGTCGCCGGTGTCCATGAACGGGTCTTTGGCGGGTGGTGCTGGTAGGGGAGCGGGGGTTTCGGGAGCAGTCCGACCGTCATCGGCGAGGATGGCGAGCCCCCGGTAGCAGAGGCGGTTGAACTCCTCCTGGTCAATGTCGCTCTCGTGGTCGTTTTTGCCGACGCTGAAGGCGTACCACCGGCCGTCGTCGCGTTGCAGGAGCCAGGTCATGTTGAGGACGCCCGGCTCGCTGCCTTCTTTGAAGGCGACGGACTTCCAGATCGAGCTATCCAGGGCAAGCCCCGGGTTCTTTCGCAGGATGCGCTGCACCGCTTCGTTGCCCGGTGCCTGTTCGAGTTGCCGCAGGCGGAGCATGGCCTGGGCGAGTTGCTTTGCGCTCGCGAACCACTCCACGCTCTCGATGAGGCGCGGCTCGCCCCACTCGGAGGCCTGCTCCAAAGTCGGTTCCAAGTCGGCGACTTCGCCTGCCAGCATGGTGCGCTGGGCAGCGTCGTCGGCATCGGCGTACCGCTCCGCAACTTCGGGGGACGCGGCCAGCTTCAGCGCGAAGGCCTCGCGCGTTGTGAGGAATGGCGTGTTCCGGGTGAGGTTGTCGTTGAGGGCGTTGGCGTACTTCTCGATCCGCTCGCGCCCGGCGCGGGCGATCAGGTGGTCGGTGGCGGTGTTGTCCGAGATCGCGATCATGTTGGTCGCGAACTCCTCCAGGGACTTGGTCGTCCCGTCGGGCAGCAGTTGCATGCGCCCGCTGGGCAGGCTCTTCTTCGCGTCCTCGATCGCCAGTTCGTCCGTCCACTTGAGCGTCCCCGCGGCGGCGTCCTCGGCGAGTGCGCCCAGCACGTACAGCTTGAAGGTGCTGCCGATCGCGAGGGTGCGGTTCTCGTTCTTGGCGGCGATATCCATGAGCACCAGTTCGCCCGCGGGGTTCTTGGGGTCGCGGGGCACGATCTCGTAGCAGCCGAACGAGATGTCGCCCTCCATCTCGTCGAGGGCCTTGTCCATTTCTTCCCACGTGCCGCCGCGGCTGCGCGTCGGTGTCTCGCCATCGCCGCCGCCGCCCGCGGCCTCGAACTTGAGGCCGGCGATCTTGCCGCTCTTGTCATCCACGATGATGAAGACCGAGATGTACCGGCGCATGCCCCTGGCGGCCAGCACCGCCGTCATCGTGTCGTCGCGGTCACCCTGCTCCGCGGAGATCGCGCGGACCTTCTTGTTGTCGTAGACACTCGAACGGATGTCCGCCAGTTCGCCGGTGACGTCGTCGGCCGAGATGCGTTCCAGGAACGACTCGGTGAAGTGCGACTCGATGTCTTCTTTGGTCTGGGACTCGATCTCGCCGTTCATGGTGCGGAGCACCCAGCGGAGCTGTTTGCCCGCGCTCGTGTTGGGAATGGACACCGCGGGCTCCTGCTCGCTGCCCACGGGCGGGCGGGCGGCGAGCGGGCCAGCGCACAGCACGAGCAAAGCCGCGAGGCATAGAGAAAGGATGGGGCGCATCATGGGTGGGCTCCAGACTTTTCATTGTTCGCTGGTCGAGGTGGCCTGGGCCGGTTGCTCCCGGGCCTGCATCATCCGGCGGAGGGTGGCCATCTGGAAGCCGGCCCAGAGGTACGCGCCGGCGGCGATGGCGAGGGGGACGGCGAAGGCGATGGTCAGGGGCAGCTTGAACACTCGTGCGCAGAGGAGGTAGATGCCAACGCCCAGGAACTGGAAGAGTGCGCCGCGCACGCCGACGAGCGTGGCGTGGATGGCGACGTAGGTAGGCACGCGGTCGGGCGTTGGCGCGAGCGAGACGGGGCCCAGCATCCAGCCGACGCTCGCGCCCGAGTGGGCAATGCCGTAGATCACGCTCACCACCATCAGGCTGGTCTTGTCCCACGCGACGGCGAGGCCGATGGGGTAGAGGGCGAGGAGGAAGAACGAGAGGCCGGTGGCGCGGAGTGCGCCCCAGCGGTCCATGATGACGGCGGCGGGGAAGATCGATAGCACGATCGCGATCTGGTACGGGACCTGGGTCGCCTTTGCGATCTCGTCGTAGTTGAGGTCGAGGCGTTTGACGGCGATGATGGGCAGCAGGGCGGAGCCGATCATCCAGCCGATGCCATAGGTCATGTACGCGCCCTCGTACCGCGCGAAGACCGGGTCGGCTTTCAGCACACTCGTCATGTGCAGGATGGGGTCGAGCGCGGACGTGAGTGACCAGGGGCGGTAGTTGGCCTCGCGGGCCGGCGCGAGGTCCGGCAGGTGGCCGGTGCTCCGCGTGAGCACGAGCAGCAGGACAATGCCGGCGAGCTGCACGCCGACCGCGATGACAAAGTACAGCCGGAATGCCTCGGGGTCGTGGGTGAGCACCTCGCCGATGGCGTAGGTCATCAATGCGCAAAACACCGTCGAGCCGCCCCACACAAGGCTGTACGCGCGGCCGCGCTGCGCGGGCGTGTAGTAGCTCTTCAGTAGTGATCCGGAGATCGGCGGCCAGCCCGCGCCGCCCGCGCAGGCGATGAGGTGGGGCACCAGAATCCACCAGTAGTTGGTTGCCCAGAAGAGCGTGGCCATGGGGAGGCAGGCGAGGAGCCAGTAGGCGATGAAGCACTTGACGCCGCCTACGCGGGTGAAGAGGTCGTTCCAGAAGATGGAGAGGACGAAGAGGATGGTCGGCGGCGCGGTGATGAGCACCGTCTGGATCTCGGAAGCGCCGAAGCGCTTCTGGGCGATCATCGGCAGGATGAAGATCATCGCCTGGCCCACGGCCTGCACCATGGCGACACCGAGCAGGTGCAGTGCCATGACGCCCAGCGAGGTTCGTGGGGGCGAACTGGTGATGACGGTGGAGTTGCTCACGGGGTGCGGTTCAGGTGCGGGTGTTGAGGGGTGTCAGGTAGGCTGGTGGAATGAAAAACCCGGACGCAGCGCCCGGGCTTGGTGGGATGCTGCGGTCGGCGCTGGGTTACTGCACGGCGTTGTTCAGGTTGAGGCAGCCGCCGGATGTGCACTTGCCGGTGAGGCTTGGGATTGGTCGGCGGCTATTCAGAATGCGTGTGCGCACCTGCGCGTAGGTCCATGAGGGGTAGCGGCCCCAGACCAGTGCCGCAGCGCCGGCGACGTGCGGCGTGGCCATGCTGGTGCCGGTCATGCCGACGTAGCCGTTGTCGTGGGCTTTGGAGGTGGAGAGGATGGTCTCGCCGGGCGCGCCGATGTCCACGGAGGCCGCGCCGTAGTTGCTGAACGAGCACAGGCGGTCGTCGTTGTCCACGGCGGCGACGGCGATGATGTTGTCGAGGTTGTACGAGGCGGGGTAGGCGGGGCGGTAGTCGTTGTTGTCGCCCCGGGCGTCGCTGCCGCCGTTGCCCGCGGCTGCGCACAGGATGTGGCCCGAGGTGCGGCAGTTGTTGATGGCGACGTAGAAGATCTGGTTGTAGCCGGTCATGCTCCACGAGTGGTTCGAGATGCGGATGCCCTTGGAGCGGCAGTAGTCCATGGCGCCGATGGCGGCGGAGGTTGAGATGGTGCCGCTCGCGTTGCCGATGCGGAGGGCGGCGAGCTTGACGTTCCACGCGACGCCGGCGACACCGATGCCGTTGTTGCCCTTGGCGCCGATGGTGCCGGCGACGTGGGTGCCGTGGCCGTGGTCGTCGGTGGGGTTGTTGTTGTTGCTCCAGAAGTTCCAGCCCCAGGTATCGTCCGTGCGGCCGTTGCCGTCGTCGTCGACGCCGTTGCCGGGGACTTCGCCGGGGTTGGACCAGATGTTGGCCGCGAGGTCCGCGTGGGTGCGGCGGATGCCGGTGTCGCAGACGCCGACGGCGACGTTGTTGCCGGTGGTGATGTCCCACGCGAGGTTGGCATCGGTGTCGGCGCCGGCGGTGCCGGGGTTGCCGTAGACCGACTGCCCGGTGTTGTGCATGCCCCAGAGTTTGGAGAAGTAGAAGTCGTTGGGGATGACGTTGACCGACCCGAAGTGGTCGGGCTCGGCGACCTCAACGCATGGCGACGCGGTCAGGACCTTGATGGCATGCTCGACGCGCACGCCGGGTAGCACTGCGAGGTGCTCTGCACTGGGGACGAGTTTCCAGGTCTCGATGGGCTCGGGGTGCAGGCCCGCGGAGGCCTTGGCGGCGTCGATGCAGGCTTTGTCGGCATCGGTGCGGAACCGCACGAGCAGGCTGGTGGGGTCGTAGGCGAGGCGCGGGTTGCGTTCGACCTGGGCGTCGCGGGTTGCGCGCCAGGCCTGCCGCCAGTCTTTGTTCTGCGTGGGGGGGGCGCTCACGCCCGCGGCGTGCGCGGCGGACATCGCGATCAGCGTGGTGCCGACGGAGAATGCTGTGATGAGACCGCCGGTGCGCATGGACGTCTCCTGGGGTGCATGGTCGGCCCCTTGTTGGAAGGGGTGTTGCCCGGCCATTCTTGGATGGCAGACGATCGTCGGCGGTCTTGACGCCGGATCGCCAAGAATCCCTGTCGCATGACCCACCAGCCGCCCCAACCTCCGTCCACTCCAGCGCACCCCCGACCGGTCCGCGCACCGGGTCCGGACCCCGATCGGCCCTTGATGTACAACCTCGGGGCGTTCTTTGGCGAGATCATCAAGGCGGTGCGCATGCCTGTGCAGGGGCCGAAGGCACCACGCACGCACGTGCGGCGGGAGACGCATGAGGCGGAGGTCCACACGCCGGATGGGCCGGTGAAGGTGCGGCGGACGGTAATTGATGAGGTGGAGAGGGAGTAGTGCCGGGTGCTGAGTGCCGGGTGCCGGGGGAAGGCAGATCGCGGAGGTGCGGAGGGGGAGCGGAGGGACGCGGAGGAAGAGAAGGAGAGAGTGGTGAGGATGTTGGGGCTTGCGCACGATCGTGCGTTGCGGGATGTTCGCGCGCGGGTTGAAACCCGCGGCCCTCAACTCAACCACCGCAGCAACGCTTTCCTCAGAGCCCCGTACTTCAGCACGGGCACAACTTCCTCCCACGCGCCTTCGCGTGCACCAGATCACC
>DATAKA010000008.1:0-16819 GCA_036261855.1 Phycisphaerales bacterium
CTCAACAGCGACGAACGCGCCCGACACCCAGACGGGCGCGCAGACCGCGAAGACCACGGAAACCACCGGGACCAAGGTGCCCGCCGAACCCTTCGGCCGGGCGTTCCTGAAGAACAACCCGATGCCGGACATCATCTCCGCGGGTTCGACCGCCGCGGGGATCTTCCTGATCTTCTACCTGCTCCGCCCCATCGCCTTCCGGCTGCTGCGCAAGTTCTCCAAGAAGACCAAGACGCGCGCGGACGACATGCTGGCGGACCTGCTCAAGGAGGTCCGCTGGTGGTGGGTGCTGGTCGTTGCGCTCGCTATCGGTGCGCTGCTGCTGGTCATCCCCCCCAATGAGAAGGCCGGGTCGCTGCCGCAATGGGCGCGGGTCATCGTGGTGGTCACCACGGCGTTGCAGTTCCTGCTGGCCATTCGCATCGTGGTCAACTACACGCTGGACTTCCTGCTCCGCAAGAACCGCCAGCCCGACGGCACGCCGGACCCCGCCATCCAGAACAGCATGGGGGTGATGCGGTTCATCATCATGGTGGGCCTCTCGATAGCGATCGTGCTCGTCGCGATGGAGAACCTCGGCATCAAGGTGACGCCGCTGCTGACGGGCCTGGGCATCGGCGGCATCGCCGTCGCGCTCGCGGTGCAGAACATCCTGGGCGATGTCTTCGCGAGCCTCACCATTGTTCTCGACAAGCCCTTCCAGGTCGGTGACGCCATCACGGTCGGCGACAAGTCCGGCACGGTCGAGCGCATCGGCATCAAGACCACGCGCCTGCGCGCAACCTCGGGCGAGGAGCTGGTCTTCGGCAACAGCGACCTGCTCAGCAGCCGCGTACAGAACTTCAAGCGGATGCAGGAGCGCCGCGTGGCGTTCACGCTGGGTCTGGTGTACGAACTGTCGCCGGACAAGCTGCGGCGCGTGCCGCAGCTCGTGAAGGAATCGGTGGAGTCGGCGTCCAAGGTGCGCTTTGACCGCTGCCATTTCAAGAGCTTCGGCGCGTACTCGCTCGACTTTGAGTGCGTGTACTTTGTCACCACCAGCGACTACCTCGCGTTCATGGACGCGCAGCAGGCGATCAACCTCGCCATCTTCGAGCGCTTCGAGAAGGAAGGGATCGACTTCGCGTACCCCACGCAGGCGCAGGTGCAGCGGAAGGCGTAACCACGAAGGCACGGAGGGCACGAAGGAGCGATCAGGAAAGAGAGCACAAAGAGTGGCGAACTTTGGCTGCGACGGGATAACGACGCCCTGACTCAAGTCGTGGTTTCAGTTTTCGCTGTTCCATCCTGCCGGGGCGTTCTTCGTGATCTTCGTGCCTTCGTGGTGATGTTCTTCAGTGCAGCTCGCTGAACACTTCCGCCTCGTCCGTCAGCCCCAGCCGCACCTTCTCCAGCGCATCCTCACGCATCGGCTTGAAGCCCTGGCGCTTCGCGCACTCGTACAGGCTCACGGCGTCGGCGTTGGTCGCCGTCATGGCGCGCAGCTCGTCGTTCATCGCCATGATCTCGTACACCGCGATCCGGCCGCGGTAGCCCATGCCGAAGCACGCCTCGCACCGCCCGCCCGCCTTGCTGGTGCCCGCGCCGCCGCAGCCGGTGCAGATGCGCCGGAGCAGGCGCTGGGCCATCGCGGCGAGCAGCGAGCTCGTGATGAGGTAGTGCTCGACGCCAAGGTCAATCAACCGCGGGATGGCCGTGGGCGCATCGTTCGTGTGCAGCGTCGCGAGCACCAGGTGGCCCGTGAGCGACGCCTGCACCGCCAAGTCCGCCGTTTCACTGTCGCGGATTTCGCCCACCAGGATCACGTCCGGGTCCTGACGCAGGAGCGCCCGCAGGCCCGTCGCGAACGTCACGCCGCGCTTGGGGTTCACCTGCATCTGGCTGATGCCCTCGAGCCGGTACTCCACCGGGTCCTCGATGGTCATCACGTTGCGGCTGGCACGGTCAATGCGTGACAACGCGGCGTACAGCGTCGTGGTTTTGCCGCTGCCCGTGGGGCCTGTCACGAGCACGATGCCGTTGGGGCGGTCAACGAGGTCCAGCAGCTGCGCCTGCATGTCCCGCGTCATGCCGATCTCGTCCAGCGACAACTGGGTGCTGGACTGGTCGAGCAGGCGCAGCACCAGCCGCTCGCCGTGCACGTTGGGGATGCACGAGAAACGGATATCGACCTTGCGGCTGCCCACGCGCACGCTGGTGTGCCCGTCCTGCGGGCTGTGTCGGTTGGCGATGTCCAGCTCCGTCATCACCTTGAGGCGTGACGAGATCGCGCTCGCGAGCGACGCGGGCGGGTTGAACGCGTCCACGAGCGAGCCGTCGATGCGGAAGCGGATGACGAGCTTGTTCTCCTCGGGCTGGATGTGCACGTCGCTAGCGCGGCGGCGCAGGGCCTCAAAGAGGATCATGTTCACGAGGCGGATGACCGGCCCCTGGCGCGCGAGTTGCAGCAGGTCTGTCGATTGCCCCGCAGCGCCGGCCGCCGAAGCGATGGCCCGCTCGTCCAGCGGCATCTCCTCGACGATCTCGGTGACCAGGTCCTGCTTCTGCTCGTAGCCGCGGTTGATGAGGTTCGCGACGCCCGCCCTGGGGCTCAACACGCACCGCAGCGGCATCGCGAGCATGTCCTCGAGCATGGTGAAGACCGCCGGCTGCATGGGCTGGGCGGTCGCCACGGTCATCACATGACCGTCGCTCTCCAGTCCCGCAACCAGCCTCGCACGCGCGATGTCCGGCGGCACAAGCTCGTAAAACCGGCTCGCGGACTCGGCGAGGCGCGGCTCGGCGACGTACTTGAGGCCCGTGCGCTGCGCGAGCAGTTCCAGTCCTTGGTGCTCGTCCATCGCGAGCACGCTCAGCAGCACGTCCCACGGCTCCTCGTCGCTGCCCTCGATGGCCGGGAAGCGGCGCAGGTGCTCGGCCGTGACGGGCAGCGGGGCCAATGCCTGCGACAGTCGCGACAACTCAACGGCGGAAGGCCCGCCGCCGTTCGCGACGGCCGCGCGTTTCGCCAGGTCCTTGGCCGCTTTGCTGGGTTTGTTGGTGGGCTGTGCCATGAACAGATGGGGTTCCGGTCGAACAAACGGGGCGCGCTCAGTCGGGGTTCATTTCCTGCTTGTCGCTGTCGCGGACGGGGGTGATGGGACGCGGCGAGGGAGCAGCGCGCTCAGGCTCGGGCGCAATGGGCGGGAGTTCGAGGGGTTCCTGGATGGGGGCGGGAGACACCGACGGCGTCAGCGTGGGCGGGGGCACGGCGGATTCGGTCTGCCACAGCTCCATCGACCGGGGCGCGAGCGCCGGGAACTCCGCCGCGAGCTTGCTGGCCGACTGCGGCCCCTGGCTCAAAAGGCGCAGGTCCTCGAAGTTGGGGTCACGGATGATGCGGGGGGTGATGAAGACGTACAGACGCGTCTTGCGGTCGCCGGTACGGGTGTCGCTGAAGAGCTTGCCGATGATCGGTATGTCACCGATGAGCGGGATCTTCGCGACGGTGTTGGTGTCCTGCGACACGATGAGCCCACCCACGATCACCGTGGAATCGGTGGGCACCGTGATGCTCTCGCTCTTGATGGTGTTGGTCTGCTTGGGTGGGGACAACACCGTGCCACCCACGGTCTGGGCCTCGCCTGTAAAGCTCGAGAGCTCGATGTTGTACTTGAGCCGCAGCGCAGAGCTGTCCGAAATCTGCGGCGTCACCTTGAGGGTTGTGCCGGCCGTGGCGCTCTGGCCCTGGGCAATGACGTCACCCGAGCCGCCGGTACCGCGGCTGATGGTCGTGGTCGGCTGCTCGTCGATGCTGACGACCTCGGCTTCCTCGTTGTCATCCACAAGAAGCTGGGGCGACGACATGATCCGTGAGTCCGTCTCATTCGCGAGCGCGGTCATGATGATCGGGACATAGTCGCTCTTGATGATCGCCGCCGTCATGCCCGACAGGGCGGTCGAGACGGACTTGTCCCCCAAGATTGGCTGCCCGGTGGTGCCGAACGATCCAAGCCCGAAGTTCGTGTTGAGCACGCCGCCCGAACCGTTCGCGTTGATGAGCTGCGTCTCGAACGCGAGGCGGAGCCGGTCGTCCGTCGTCACCGCGACGATCATCGCCTCGACGTAGACCTGGGGTTTGCGCTGATCCAGTTTCTGGATCAGACGCTGGAACTCCTTCTGCTGCCCCGCCCGGGCCTTCACGATCACCTGGTTGTTCGAGATATCCGCGATGACGAACGAGTCCGGATCAAAGCCGAAGGACTCGTCGTACGACGAGGTTGAACCATCGGGGTTCACCGGCGCGCGGGAAGCGCGACGGGTCACCGGCTGCGCTGCGCCGCCGCCGGGCAGGATGGCGCTGGTGCCCAGCGGCTGGCTGTTGTTGATCAGGTTGTTCAGGATGTCCGCGACATCCTCCGCGTCGCTGTTCCTGAGCTTGTACGTCTCGAGCACGATGCGCTCGGCCTTGGTGTCCAGCTCCTTGATGAGCGCGGCGAGGCGTTCCTGCTGCTCCGCCGTGGCGTAATAGATGATGTTGCCGCTGGACTCGTCCACCACCATCACCGGCCCGCCGATGGTGGTCGTGCGCTGCGCGCCCAGCAGGCCCTCCTGCTGGAAGTTGTACATCTGGCCCTGGTTGCGGGCGATCGTCGTGACCTCGCCCAGGCCCTGCCCGCGTGCAAGGTCCGCGATCTGCTTGGCCGAGGAACCCGCGAAGTACTGGCGGGGCACCAGCGTGTTGGGCCGGTCGATGATGCTCAGCAGCTTGCGGACGCCGTCGATCTCTTCCTCAAGACCGCGGAAGATGAGGGCGTTGCCCTGCGGGTCCACCGTCAGGCGGTCACCAAGGTTGGAAAGAGCCCCCACCTGCCCGCCCCCCTGCGGGTTGAAGTTCTGCACCTGCTGCACCGGCTGGTTGGGATCGCTCCGCAGCGGCTGGGCGATCTGCCCGATGAGCTGCAGCGCCCGCTCGCGGGCCACCGGCGCGGCGATGTACGTGAGCTCCAGGCGGATGTTCGACTGGTTGCGGTAGTGCTGCGAGATCTGGTCGATGATGTCCTGGATCGCCTCGAGCTTGCGGGGCGTGTCCGTCGCGACGATCACGCCGAGTTCGTCGATGTACGTGTACTGGCGGACGCCGCCCCCCTGCGGGTTGCCCAAGAACTGCCCCTCGATCGCCGTCTTGAGGGACGATGGGCGGATGTTGGGGATACTGAAGACACGCGTGGTGGGCAGCTCGCTGTTCACGATCGGCCGTACGTCCATCGACGGAGCCACGGTGTAGAACCCGAACTTGTCCTTCGTGATCGTCCACCCCTGCTGCTCCAGGAGCTGGTCCAGCAGGCGGATCAGTTCACTCTTCTTGACCGGCACCGGCGCGTTGAACACCACCGTGCCCGGCACGTCCCCTTTGGTCGCGACGTTGATCTGCAGAGTCTCCGCCACCATGTCCACCAGGGACGCCAGCGACACAGGCTCGGTGAACGCCGACAGCGTCACCATCTCGTCGCCCGCGCTCTCCAGCGGCCCCGCGGGCTGCGTGGGCTGCGCCCCCGGCTGCACCGCCGGCGCTGGTTGCACCGCGCCCGGCACGGGCACCGCCTGCGGGTTGCCGCGGGGCGCAACCTTCGGCTGCTCAAAGGTCTTGGTCGCGGGCCGCCCGGGCTCGTTGCCGCGGGGCTTCTCCTGCGCCACGGCAGGCACCGCCAGGCCGCAACACACGCACAGCATCCATGCGCGGGAACCCATCCTGATCTGGCCGGTTGTGCTGCTGTGCATCCGTCGTGCTCCCAAACTCTCGATCCTTGTCGCGCGGCCCCATGGATGGGGTCCAAAGCGTAGAGGAACTACGCTCACGCCGCCCGAACGCCCCACAACCAAACCCCACGATCACCCCGCCCCGCCCCCACTATCGGCCTTCCCGACCGCGATGACGCAACCTCCGTCCATGTCCCAGACGCACGCGAGCACACCACCCGCCACGAGCCCTCCGGGAAAGGTCATCAGCACCTCGCCCGCCGTGACCGACATCCTCTGCGCCCTGGGCGCGGCCGATCTTCTGGTCGGTCGCTCCGCAGCCTGCGACCACCCCGGCGCGGCCAGAGTCCCCGTCGTGGAGACGCTCGCCGCACAAGAACATGAGTTCGCCGCCGCCGCGGGTGCGCTCAGGGCCGGGCTGGTGTTTGTGGGGGATGCGACCGTGCCCAACCCAGCGCAGGCGAGTGCGAGCATCAGGGTGGTCCAGATCGCCCCCCGCACCATCGAGGGCATCTGGGACGCCATCCTCACCGTCGGTCGCGAAGTGGATCGGGCACAACAGGCCACCGACTTGGTCGTGGCCCTCCGCGAGCGGTTCTTCGCGGCCAACGAGTTTGTGAACCCTTACGACGATGGCCCCATCACCGTGTTCCTGGAGTCCATCGACCCCCTGATCTGCTCGGGCGACTGGATCTCTCAGCTTGTGGAGCGCGCTGGGGCCATCCACGCCCTGAACCCGACCACGCCCAAGCCCCACACCGGAATCGCCTCCGGACCCCAATTCGCCGAGCGCACCGCCGGCCGCGCTGTGCGCGTGCCCATCGAAGTCTTGACCGCCCTCAACCCCCCGCGGGTCATTCTGTGCCCTAAGGATGGGACCCTCGACACCGCCGCCGAGTGGGCGGCGAACCTCTCAACTCACGATTGGTGGCGATCCCTGCGCGCGGTTCGAACCGGCGGCGTCGCCCTGGTGGCCGGCACCGCGACCTTCCACCGCCCCGGCCCGGGCATCGTCGACGCCTACGAATGGCTCGTCGCCTGGCTCCACAACCTCCCCACACCTTCGCGCATCCCTTGGCGATGCTTGGACTAAGGGCGCAACGCACTCGGCCCGCAGCGCCCCTATACTGTCCCGTTCCCGTGGCCGGGCAGCCACCGGATCAACGCCCTCCAACCTGTTGGACGTGCGACGGTGCCCCGAGCCGGTTTTCTCCGGCCCACCGGTTGTCTGCCCGTGATTCCAAGCGAGTACCACCTATTAAGTTCTCTCAGCTCGGGCTCTCTGAGCCCATCGCCCAGGCCGTCAAGGCCGAGGGTTACGACACCCCCACCCCCATCCAGGCCCAGGCAATCCCCCACATTCTGGCGGGCAAAGACCTCATGGGCCTCGCCCAGACCGGCACCGGCAAGACCGCCGCGTTCGCCCTGCCGCTCATCGACATCCTGGGCCGCACACCCCAGCTCCCCCGCGGCACGATGCGCCCCATCCGGGCCCTCATCCTGACGCCCACGCGTGAGCTCGCCGCGCAGATCGCCGAGAGCATCCGCGTCTACGGCAAGTTCACCACGCTCACCTACGCGACCGTCTTCGGCGGCGTGAACCAGAACCCCCAGGCCCGTGCGATGACGCACGGCGTGGACATCCTGATCGCCACGCCCGGCCGCCTGCTGGACCTGCTGAACCAGGGATACGGCGACATGTCGCACATCAACGTCCTCATCCTCGATGAGGCCGACCGCATGCTGGACATGGGCTTCATCCACGACATCCGCCGCATTGTCGGCAAGCTCCCCAAGCGCGACGCCAAGCACCCGCGCCAGACCCTCCTCTTCTCCGCAACCATGCCCGCGGACATCAAGGAACTGGCCCACTCCCTCCTGCACGACCCCGTGCAGGTCAAGGTCGCGCACGACAAGCCAACCGCCGACCGCATCGACCAGTGCGTCTACCACGTGGACCGCATCAACAAGCCCGCCCTCCTCCGCCACCTCCTCCAGCGCGAGTTCATGACCCGCGTCGTCGTCTTTACCCGCACCAAGCACGGCGCCGACCGCGTCGCGCGCGACCTGGTCCGCGTCGGCATCAACGCCGAGGCCATCCACGGCAACAAACGCCAGGCCCAGCGCATCCGCACCATGGCCGGCTTCCGCAGCGGCGACATCCCCGTCCTCGTCGCCACCGACATCGCCGCCCGCGGCATCGACGTGGACGAAGTCTCCCACGTCATCAACTACGAAATCCCCGAAGTCGCCGAGACCTACGTCCACCGCATCGGCCGCACGGCCCGCGCCGGCGCCAGCGGCCACGCCATCACCTTCTGCTCCGGCGAGGAACGCATCCTCCTCCGCGACGTCGAACGCTTCACCAAGAAGCCCATCCCCGTGAAGAACGACCAGCCCGACTACTCCGACCCGGCCCACGCGCCGGTCAGGATGTCCCACGGCCACAACGCCCAGCAGGACGACCGCCGTCGTCCCGCCAGCACGTCCCGCGGTGAGCGTGGCGGCCACGGCGCACGCCAGGCCCCCCGGTCGGCGCCTCAGTCCGCCCCCCGCTCCTCGCACGCCCCGCGCCCGTCCCACTCATCGCGCCCCGCCCACGCCGAAGGCAACGGCTACGCCCCGCGCGACGAGCACCCGCAACGCGAGCAGCGCTCCCACCGCGAGCCCCACGCCCCCCACTCCCCGCGCCACACCGGCGACAGCCCGCGCCCCGCGCACTCCGCCCGCCCCTCACACCCCAAGCCATCCCACGGCTCTCACTCCAAGCCAGCACCCAAGGCGCACGGGCACTCGAAGCCCGCACCGCGCTCTGCGAGCGGCTTCCGTGGCAAACCCCGCCGCTCACGATAATGCGGTGACCAAGCTCGCGGCCCACCAGAACGCACGCTGCGGCTGCTGTGCCATGCGCGGGGCACTTGGCGCAACTTCCGCGGAAGAGGCGGCGTTCCTCGCGAACACGGCCCCCTGAGTGTGGCACTCATGCCGCAATGATCCGGCGCGCACGCCGCCGACCGGCCTGTGCCGCTTCCCTACAATCGACCCGAATGTCCGAACAAAAGCCTTCCCCCCAATTCATCCGCAACTTCTCCATCATCGCCCACATCGACCACGGCAAGTCCACCCTCGCCGACCGGCTCCTCCAGGCGACCAACGCCGTCTCCGCGCGCGAGGCCAAGGACCAGATCCTGGACTCAATGGACATCGAGCGCGAACGCGGCATCACCATCAAGGCCTCCGCCGTCACCGTCTACCACCGCCACAAGGCCGGCTCCGGCAGCGATGAACTCGAGACCGAGTACGAAACCGTCGACGAAGCCGGCGCGCACACGACCAACAAGGGGGAGTCGGCGGAGACGCACGGCGACCTCTACATGATGAACTTCATCGATACGCCCGGCCACGTGGACTTCAACTACGAAGTCTCCCGCGCCCTCAAGGCCTGCGAGGGCGCCATCCTCGTCGTCGATGCCACCCAGGGCGTCCAGGCCCAGACCCTCGTCAACGCCTACCTCGCCGTCAACGAAAACCTCACCATCGTCCCCGTCATCAACAAGATCGACCTGCCCAGCGCCCAGCCCGACGCCGTCAAGGAAGAGATCGAGCAGACCCTGGGCTTCAAGCCCCACGAGTGCATCCTCGTCTCCGCCAAGACCGGCGTCGGTCTGCCCCAGCTCCTCGCCGCCATCTGCGAGAAGTTCCCGCCCCCGCGCAAGCCCGTCACCGACAAACTCCGCGCCCTCATCTTTGACGCCGTCTACGACGACTACCGCGGCGTGATCGTCTACGTCCGAATCCTGGACGGCAAGCTCAAGGTCGGCGACAAGATCCGCATGATGGGCCAGCAGCGCACCTTCCAGTGCAACGACATCGGCAAGATGACGCCCAAGCCCGTCCGCGTCACCGAGGTCGGCCCCGGCGAAACCGCTTACGTCGTCGCCGCCATCCGCTCACTGAAAGACGTCCGCATCGGCGACACCGTCACGCTGGAAAACAACCCCGCCGAAGAAGCCCTCCCCGGCTACCAGCCTCCCCGGCAAATGGTCTTCTGCGACTTCTACCCCGCCACCGACGAAGAGGGCAAAGGTGCGGACTTTGAAGACCTCCGCGACGCCGTCGAGAAACTCTCCCTCAACGACTCCTCCTTCACCTTCGCCCCCGTCCACAGCGAGGCCCTCGGCTTCGGCTTCCGCTGCGGATTCCTGGGCCTCCTCCACATGGACATCATCCAGGAACGCCTCGAGCGTGAGGGCGACGTCGAAATCGTCCAGACCGCCCCCACCGTCTCTTACCACGTGCTCGTCCGCGGCACCGACACCATGACCGGCGCCAACGGCCAGGCCCTGAAGCCCGTCGACGCCGAATCCCCCTACAAGCGCGATGTGCCCGCCGGCCACCAGCTCCTCGAAGTCCACAACCCCGGCGACCTCCCCAACATGAGCCACATCGTCGAGATCAGGGAGCCCATCTGCAAGCTCGACATCATGACGCCCAAGGAGTACATCGGCGACATCCTGAAGCTCGTCATGGACCGCCGCGGCGTCTACAAGAGCCAGTCCTACGTCTCCGCAACGCGCGACACCCTCCAGTTTGAGATCCCCCTCGCCGAAATCATCTACGACTTCTTCGACAAGATGAAGGGCCTGACCAGCGGCTACGGAACGATGGACTACGAGGTCATCGACTACCGCGCCGACAAGCTCGTCAAGCTCGACATCCTCATCAACGGCGACCCCGTCGAGGCGCTCGCCACGATCGTCCACAAGGAACGGGCCGAGCAGCGCGGGCGTGCCCTGTGCTCCAAACTCCGCGAACAGATCCCCCGCCACCAGTTCGAAATCCCCGTCCAGGCCGCCATCGGCGGCAAGGTCATCGCCCGAGAGACCATCAAGGCCTTCCGCAAAGACGTCCTCGCCAAGTGCTACGGCGGCGACGTGAGCCGCAAACGCAAACTGCTGGAGAAGCAGAAAGAAGGCAAGAAGCGGATGAAGAACGTGGGGTCAGTCACGATCCCGCAGGAAGCCTTCATGGCCGTCCTCGACCAGGGCGACTGAATAAGACCAATACGACTCATACGACCTATTGGTCCTATCTGCCTTTCTGGTACACTCTCCCCGTGCCCGACCGCCCGTTCATCCCCGCGCACGGCCACTACCGCGAACTGCTTTCCTACCAGAAGGCCGAAGTCATCTACGACATCACCTTCCGCTTCTGCCAGCGATTTCTCAGCAAGGGCGACCGCACCATCGATCAGATGATCCAGGCCGCCCGCTCGGGCAAGCAGAACATCGCCGAAGGCTCGCAGGCATCCGGCACCTCCAAAGAGACTGAAATCAAACTCACTAACGTCGCCCGCGCGAGCCTCGAAGAACTCCTCATCGACTACCAGGACTTCCTCCGCGTCCGCGACCTCCCTCTCTGGCCCAAAGACTCCAAAGAGGCACTCTTCGCCCGCAACCTCGGCCATGGGTCCCCTGTGTCCTATGAGTCCTATAGGCCCTTCATCGAAACCCGCCCCGCCGACACCGTCGCCAACATCGCCATCTGCGTTATCCACCAGGCCAACTACCTCCTCGACCAGCAACTCCGCAACCTCGAACAGGAGTTCGTCCAGCAAGGCGGCCTCCGCGAACGCATGACCCGGGCCCGCCTCACCCACCGCCGCGGCAACCCGCCTCACCCATGAGTCGCATGTGTTCTATTCGTCCTACGTGCCCGTCTCGCGGCACCAGCAGGTAGCACAATAACATGCCACCAACGTCTATTGTGCGATCGATCTTGGTACCAAGCAAAGGATCACCGCGACGTTTCGTTACTCGCCGTCCTGAACCACCGGCATTTTCCTGATCCTGAACCGCAACCGCCGCGGGTAACCTTCAGAAAAGACCCTCGTCCGAAGCGACCCCGTCCGCGTCAGTTCAACCTCCTCTTCGCTGATCTTGATTCCGCGGCATAATACCGCGACGTGACCAGCTTGCCGCAGGCGCACACGCGCCCGCCGAGTCACACCCGGTTCGGCTGCCGACTTAACCGTCACAATCAGCTCGCAGCGGGATTGTGCAACGGCAACACGCAGGTCTACACGGGCGCTGCCATGGCGGTTTGTGACATTCTGAATCGGCACCAACGCATCCTCACCCTTGTCGCGCAGCGTTTGTGCGACTTCTCGTACGACGGTGCCGGCTGTTTTGTGCTTCTTGGCGAAGGCGAGAAGCCCTCGCTCGATCATGTCAATGAACAGCCGATCGGCGTCAATGCCCGACGACTGGGCCGCCGCTCTTTTCCACGCGGCCAGATCAATCGGTACTTCGACCTCTCGAAACCACCAGCAAAACTCAGGATCCATCATGGGCAGCATCCGCAAACGACCTGCGGTGGGCACAAAATAGACGCTGTGAAAACCGGGCAACTGGAACCGTGCCTCGTTAAGAAGAAACCCAAATCGGGTAGCAATCGCGTCACCCCGATTCCAGAATGTTCGCTTCCGCCACAGCGGTCTGAGCGCGCGTGTCCCATCGTTCATCCCGTTTGGCGTGATCCGGAGGTCATAGACCACATAGAGCTTTGCGGTTCGGTCAATCGCCATCGCACGACTGTACCAGACCAATCGGGCGGGGTGTCACAACCTCGCTTCGTGCCACATGCTCCGCCGCTGCTCTGAGCGGCGGTGCTTGTGGCGGACCACCGCCTTCGTTTCTGAGACGCCGATCGCTAACGGCTTACGCTCCGCATCGTGAACAGCAACCAACAACTTGGCCTGCGCACCCCGCAGCGCCCCAAGACGCATGGCCAGTCCTGGCTTTGCTAGCCGTGTGGGCTGTCTGCTACATCATCATCGGCGTCATAACTGCATCCTTGGACGGCTGGGCGGCGAACCGAGCACGGACGGTGGTGCAGACTCTGCTCTTCTTGATTCCACTGATGCGAATCCTGATCGCGAGTATGCGTGCGGAACGGAGCCGCAGGTGGATCGGATGTCGTTGGCATGGTGCTGGCAGCGCCGGCGTGGTTACTCGCCGTAGAACCCATATGGGATTGGATGGAACGGCCCTAGGTGTGCGCCATGTCGGCACGGCTCCGTGCCACATGCTCCGCCGCTGCTCTGAGCGGCGGTGCTTGTGGCGGCTCACGCAGGATGGGATTGCCAAAGGAAGGGCGACCAGTCCTCCCCTTCGTACACAGCGATGATCACGATGACTATCTAATATTCTGCTTATGTCCCACACACGCGACCCCCTCCGCTCCCTCCACCGCACACGCGGTTCCGGACAATCCGCATTGTCGCTGCTGTTTCAGCAGTCATTCACCCGCCTCGCATACCCGTTCACGCTCCTCATGATCGCGCTGGGCGGTTTCTTTGCCTCACTCGCGTCGATACTCAGGGCGAATAGCCCGGCATGGCAGCTCGGCGTGCAAAGCCTCCTGTTGGTCACGGGCATCGTCTGGTTCACCATCGCATGGCGCAGAACTACGCGCGACATGCACACCTACGGACTCGGCCACCGCGGCGAGCGCGCCGTCGCCACGCTGCTGGCCGAACTCGGCAAGGATGGCTACACCCTCATCAACGATATCGAGGCCAAGGACGCCAAGGCCAACATCGACCATGTCCTCATCGGCCCGCCCGGCATCTTCGTCATCGAGACGAAAACACTCACCAAACCCGGCACCCTTAAGCCCGGTGAGCGCCCGCTCATCACGGCGAAGGACGGCAAGCTCCTCCGCCACGGCCTTCCGATGGACCGCGACCCCATCGCCCAGGTCCGTGCTTGTGCCGATCAGCTTCGCCGTATGTTGAGCCCGCTGCCTGATGCCTCCAACATCCCCATCCACATGGTCGTGGCATTCCCCGGCTGGTGGGTCGATGCCTCCGCGAAGAACGTGAACGGCGTCCACGTCATCAACCCAAAGCAGATCTACACACTCACCCACGACCTCACAGAAAGGTCGCGAACGACGGGCCGCCCCGAGGAGATCAGCCGCGTCTACAAGTTCCTCGCCCAGGAGATAACCCGCGATCTCGACGCTCAGCCCGACAACTGAACTGATGGAGCAGGTGCGCGGTTGGTTCGCAACGCGAAGACCGGCCACCACCTTCCATTCGCACGCAGTGATCGACAACGCTTGTCTTCACATGTGATCGCCCCACCATCTTCCCCAAAGTCCCCACCACCGCATGCCCCTCCCCGATTCCCCCGACATCGCCTACTGCACCGCCGCGCTCCATGCCCTCCTCCGCGCCGAGCCGCGCCTCAAGCCGTTCCGCGCGCCCCTCCAGCCGCAGCGCACGATGTCCTACGCAGACGCCATGAAGATCGGTTCATCCCTTGCCGGCGTCTTCGGCGCATCCGCCGCGATGGTGGCACGCTTTGCGTCCAGCCTCACACGCCAGGGCGACCGCCGCGCCGAGGCCGACTTCCTCATCCCCGCGCCCGCATGCCCGCGCCCCATCCAGGTGCAGGAGCACCAGATCAAGCCCGTGCCCGGCATCGACCTCAAGGTCCAGATCTATAACCGCCGCTGCATCCTCACCTGGGGCACCTACAGAACCGAAGGCGGGAACCGCCTGACGCCACAGCAGCAGACCGCACGCGTCGGCCAACCCTGGGTGGACGAGCCGGAGGCCGACGCCGCCCACATTGCCTCCGTCGCCGCACTCATCCTGAATAACCAGCGGTTCCTCCTGCGCATCGTGACCTGGCACGAGGTCGGCATGAGCGGCCCCGTGCGCCCGAGCGTGCAGGACTCGCTCTTTGACCCCGCCAGCGGCACGGACGCGCACGGCTTCCTCGGCCACAACGCCGGCCTGCTCACCAACGCCTCCGAAGCGATGTTCCATTCCTGGACCGGCGATACAGACTCACTGGTCTTTGAACGCCGCTCACCACCACCCCACGCACGCTGACTCAAAGAGCGATCGGCGGCGAGAACGGGACGCCCACCTGGCACTGGAACTCCCGCCCAACTTCCTGTAGCATGCCAAACATGACCCGCGAAGAACTCCAGACCACACTCACCACCGAGTTCGGCTCCGCCGCCGCGGCCGAGCTCATCAAGTTCGCCCTCCCCACCGCGCACATGGCGCTGGAAGCCTGCCCGGCCGAGGGCATCCCAACAGGCGCGAGCCGGTACGGCGGCGAGCCCGATGTGCCCGCCGGTTTCGTGTGGCCCACATGCGCCACCCGCCGCGGCCACAAGCCCGAGGGTCTTGTCTACCCGCTCACGTTCGTCGCCCAGGTCAACTTCGCCGAGGCCGCGCCGTGCCTGAAGAGCGACCCGCTCTGGCCCAGCGACGGCACGCTCCTCTTCTTCTTCGACAGCATCTGCATGCCCAACGGCCTGTATGACCCCGCTGATGCCGCCGGCCTCCGCCTGCTCTACGTCCCCGCAGGCACACCCATCCAGCGCATGCACGCCCCACCGCACACGCCGCCCACGCCAAGCGACGCGAGCAAGTTTGTACTCAGCGCGCGCCGCATCGCGTTCCGCCCAGGCTGGACGCTGCCCGAACCGGAGTACGCCTTCGATCCAGAGTCCGAGTTCGGCTTTGCGTTCGATCCGGATGGCGAAAACGACAATCCCGACTACGACTATGGCCACGACTGGTGGCGGGAGATATTCAAGACGGGTCGCGAGCCCTACCACCGCCTCGGCGGCTACGCCGCGCCAGAACAGTACGACCCGCGATCGGACTGCGCACGGGCAGCACGCGGGCACTTCGCGGTGACGACCAAGATTGGAAGGCTCGAACACCAGAAACTCGCCCAAGCCGCACCACAGTCTGACGGACCCTGGCGCCTCCTCCTGCAGTTCGACCTCTCTGCCGAACCCGACAGCGCCTGCGGCTACGACGGCACCCAGTTCTTCCTCTGCGCGAGCGAAGCCAGCATCCGTTCACGCTCCTTCAGCGCTGCATGGTGGAGCTGGGATCAGGACTAGGCAGACAGCCGCCGCGAGACGACACGCTCCGCCGCCGCCCCCTGGCGAGGCGAGCCGACGCGCTTATTGCAGCTCACCCCATCGGCAGACACCTCCCTTTCTGTCTTCCTCGCTTCCTCGCTTCCTCGCTTCCTCGCTCCCTCGCTCTGCCCCGCCCTGCTATCACCGCGTTTGTGCGCGCGCCGTGGCTCCAAAACCGGAACCGCGGGACTTTCTTCCAACTTTTTCTTTGCTCCCCGCCGCCCTGTTCTAAGTCGTTGTTGTTTCGTTCCTTACCTCCCCTCATCCCTCTCCGCGTCTCCGTGTCTCTGTGCTGAAATCCCCCTCCCGGCGCGCACAAACGCGGTCGTCGCCTGTGGATATAGAGGGACCAGCGCGTTCCTCCCGCACGCCCGTGCGGCCACCGGAGGACACGCCATGCAGTTCAACTTCACCGAACGCGACTACGCACTCCTCGACGCCTGGTGCAACGGCGGCGCGCAGCTCGTGGACCTCTGCGAGGACAACAACATCAAGCTCCCCCAGGTCGCCGAGTGGTACGCCTCGCCCCACATCCAGCAGTTCCTCACCCTGCTCCGCACCATGATGGACGAACGCGCCCACCTGCTCGAGACCGAGTCCCGCGTCCTCGCCCACGCGCGCCTCCGCACCATCTTCCAGTCCGCCAACAACCCCGAGACCGCCCGCCGCGCGGCCACCACCCTCCTCCTCCTCCACCGCCCCGCACGCGCCAAACCTCAGCCCCCCGCCACGCCGTCCGACGCACCGCCCCCGACCTCGCCTCCAGATGCGCCCGCCAAACCCGGTACACTCCTGAGCCACCGTCCCGCGCGAAAGGACCACGATGAAGCACACCGCGAACCGCCGGACCGCACCCCTCCTCTGCCTCTTCGCGGCGTTGGCCCTGCTGCCCGCCTGCAGAGCAGCGCGGGAGGAGCGCCACCTCCGCTGGAGCGCGGCGGAGATCGTGGAGAAGTTCGAGCAGATCGACTCGGATGGCAACGGCCAACTGAACAAGGCGGAACTCAACGCCGTCCGCTGACCCCCACCCCCGCCCCCGCCCCCGCCCCCGCACACACCTGCACGACCACCACCGCGCTCCCCCTCGGAGCCGAGGGCTTCAGCCCTCGCACAGGCACCC
>DATAKA010000039.1:0-2648 GCA_036261855.1 Phycisphaerales bacterium
ATGCCCAAGCGACCAATCACCGAAGCGGAAGCCCGCCGGATTGGTGCCCAGTTGGGGATCACCTGGGGCCAGATCGAACCGGGCCAAATCGAGCCAAGCCAGATCGACCCCGAGCAGTTCCGCAGAGGGCTCGAAGTCGAGTTTGAGCACGGCTCGCGCGACCAAGAGACCAACGTCACGAATGACGACCCGATCCTCACCGGCAAAATCGCCTGGGCACACCTCAAGGAGTTCCCGGATTACTACGCCCGCCTCGATCGCCTCGAGGCGGAAGCGGACGCTTACTGGACCGCGCGCCGCTGAACGAGTTTCTTTCCAGACCCGGCGATTGCCGGCAGACCTGCATCCACAACGGCCCTGTGCATCCACCTGGGGCAGCACCCGCGCCAGACACACTCACACCCAGGCACACGTACCCAAGGAGATCAACATGAAGCCCATCATCCTCGCCCTCGGCCTCTCGGCCGCCACGCTCCTCGCCGCCTGCTCCACCGCGCCGCGCTCCGAGTCCGGCAGAACCAACATCCGCGCCAAAGCCGCGGACACACTCGCCACGGCACGCGAGAACGACCCCACCCTGGGCCCCGTGCTCGACGCCGCAACGGGCTACGCCGTCTTCCCCACCGTCGGCAAGGGCGGCATCGGCGTCGGCGGCGCGTACGGCAAGGGCGTCCTCTACGAGCAGGGCGACTTCACCGGCTACTGCGACCTCACCCAGGCGTCCATCGGCCTGCAACTCGGCGGCCAGGCCTACTCCGAGATCATCGCCTTCGCCACGCCCGAGGCGCTCACCAAGTTCAGGTCCGGCAACTTCGCGTTTGACGCTCAGGCCACCGCCGTCGCCCTCAAGTCCGGCGCGGGCGCAAACGCCAAGTACTCCAACGGTGTCGCCGTCTTCACCATGGCCGAGGCCGGCCTCATGTTCGAGGCCTCCGTCGGCGGCCAGAAGTTCGCATACCAGGCCGAGTAAGTCCAAGATCGAGTGACATCGGCCACCGTCAATCCAGCCGCCCGCGCGGCCCCGCCCACACCGCCTGCGCACCCGCGCACGCACAGGAGTCCAGTCATGCTCAAGTACGCACTCATTTTCCTCGTCCTCGCCCTCATCGCCGCGCTGCTGGGCTTCACCAACATCGCCGGCCAGTCCATGTACATCGCCAAGATCCTCTTCTTCGTCTTCCTCGTCATCTTCATCGCTGGCCTCATCTACAGCCTCATCACCGGAAAACGCGCCCCCCGCTAGCGTCCACCACGCACCCCGCTTAGGAAAGCGCTCCGCGTGAACATCCTCCTCGTCTCACCCCGGACCCCAAACACGTTCTGGAGCTTCAGCCATGTCCTGCGCATCGCGGGCCGCAAGGCTGCGTTCCCGCCCTTGGGCTTGCTCACCGTCGCGGCCATGCTGCCCAAGGACTGGAACCTCCGGCTCGTCGACCTCAACGTGAAGCAGGTGACCGACTCCGACCTGGCTTGGGCCGACGCCGTCTTCATCTCCGCGATGATCGTGCATGAGGCGTCGGCCCGGGAAGTCATCGCCCGCAGCAACGCGCTCGGCAAGCCCGTCGTTGCGGGCGGCCCGCTGTTCACCACCGGGGCTGAACGCTTCCCGGAGGTCGCCTGCTGTGTCATCGGCGAAGCGGAAGAGATCATGGGCGACCTTGCCGCCGATCTCGCCGCGGGCACCCTCAAGCCCCGCTACCAGGCCGCGGCACGCCCGGACGTCTCGAAGACCCCGCTCCCACGGTGGGACCTGATCCGCGCCAACGACTACATCACCATGTCCATCCAGTCCTCGCGCGGCTGCCCCTTCGACTGCGAGTTCTGCGACATCACCGCCGTCTACGGCCGCGTCCCCCGCGTCAAGTCGCCCGAACAGATGGTCGCCGAGCTCGACGCCGTCCTGGCCACCGGCTGGACCGGCGGCATCTTCGTGGTGGACGACAACTTCATCGGCAACCGCGTCAAGACCAAGGCCCTCCTCCGCGCCATCATCGCATGGCGGACAGACCGCAAAGCCACCGTCAACTTCACGACCGAGGCATCGATGAATCTCGTCGACGACCCCGAGCTGGTCAGCCTCATGGTCGAGGCAGGCTTCAAGAACGTTTTCATCGGCATCGAAAGCCCCCAGGAAGAGAGCCTCAAGGAGTGCCGCAAGGTGCAGAACACCAGGCGCGACCTCGTGGCCTCGGTGCACAAGCTCCACAACGCCGGCATCCAGGTCATGGCCGGCTTCATCGTCGGCTTCGACAGCGACACCGACCGGATCTTTGAGCAGCAGCGCTGCTTCATACAGGAGGCCGGCGTGGCCACCGCCATGGTCGGCATGCTCACGGCCCTCCCCGGCACGCGCCTCTTCACACGCCTCACGACCGAGGGCCGCATGACCGCACGTAGCACAGGCAACAACCTCGACGCCGTGCTCAACTTCGTCCCAACCCTCGCGCCGTCAACCCTCATCGAAGGCTACCGCCGGCTCGTCAAGGACCTCTACTCCCCGCGCGCGTACTATCAGCGCGTGCTGGCCTTCCTCGCCCAGTACCGCCCCACCGGCCCCCGCGCCCGCGCACACCCGTCCGATGCGCTCGCGCTGCTCCGTTCGCTCTGGGTCATCGGCATCGCCTCGCCGGGCCGCTGGGAGTTCTGGA
>DATAKA010000041.1:0-2188 GCA_036261855.1 Phycisphaerales bacterium
GCGCCTGTGGTGGGGTGGGAACTGGGGGTGAGACGCGTGGGGGTGATGAGTTGGGGCTCGTGGGGTGGCTCGTAGTGTGGCTCGTGGCGTGGCTCGGTGCGTGCGGCACGGGGCGGAGGCCCGTGATACGGCTTGATGGGCCGGGGACCCATGGCACTGACCGACAGGTTGGCGAGGCGGAGGAGGATGGAGCTTGCGCGGCAGGCGGCGGCGAGTTGGCGGGCGCGGTGGGTGTGGGCCTCGGGCGGGGCGTCGGGAGGAGGCGCGGATGCGGCGTTGCACTCGTCGAGGACTTTGGTGAGTGTTGCAACGGCCTTGGGGAGGCTCGCGACAGCGCAGAAACGCGTGCGTGCCGCGGCGGCGGCGTGGGCGAGGGCCAGGAGCTGGTCGCCGGCGTCGGAGGTGAGGAAGAGGGTGAGTTGCTCGAGGGTGAGGTCGAGGGAAGTGGCCGCGTCGTGGAGGGAGAGGTGCGGGTTTTGGAGGACTTCCAGGGCGCGGGAGACCTGCTCTGGCGGGAGCGAGGGGTGGACGGGGATGGGGACGGCGGCGACCACGAGTACGGATAATGTACGGCGCTTTTTGTGGGCGTCAAGTGTGATTGTTGGATTTTGTTTGGATAATTGAAAATGGCAGATCGCGGAGGGGGCAGAGGGGGAGCGGAGGGACGCGGAGAGGGAGGGTGGGGTGGGAGGAGGGGGCTTGCCGTGGCCGCGGGTATCGAGGTGGAGTGGAGACGCGTGGGTGCGTCCGCCCAAGGGGCGGGGCATGCTCAGAGCGTGGCGAAAGCAGGGACGGGGTAGCGGGCAGCGGCAGTTCCTCGTACATTGATACCGTGATCTTGCGCGACTACGACGTCCATTCGAGTGCGAGCTGAATATGACACAACCCGACGCCGGAAGTGATGCTGCGGCAAGCGACATGCACGGCAACCTGCAGCTTGCCCAAAACAACGGCGCATGTAATACTTGCTGGCCAGCCGATGCTCAGCGTCCAGCCGAGTGCATAAGTCTCGCCAACTCCGTTTGGCAGCTTTGCAGAGGAATCGGCGGAGCAGCAGCGAATTGACACACCACTGTCAATCACGGTATGTGTGCAGGCGCCGTTACTGGGCTGTCGTTAGATCGCTCGCGATAATTATCTTGACATGCGGGTGTATTTTGCTTGCATGGACGCGCTACTATGGCATGTACTTGCATCTATCAAGCGGCAGATGTCGTGCTGGAATTACAGCAAGTTATGGAAGCATTACACTTAAGCTTGATTTAGAGCGCGTAAGCGATCATCGGCAGGTCTTCTGGACTTGGCAGCATAATCGGCTGCCAAAGCCCTTCCACTCATGGAAACCTTCAATCGGCCGGGCTGGATTTATAACTATTGTCATATTCCCAATCTGGATAATCTCGATTGCTTCACTTGTCACTGTGGTGCACAGTTGGCGCCGAGTAGCACATTATAATATTCTTGTACGTAAGAATCAGTGCATAAGCTGTGGGTATGACATGAGCGGTCTTAAGGAAATGGCCGACTGCCCTGAATGCGGACAGGTGGCCAGAATCTCGTGATCGTGACTCTATCCTGGTCAGATATCACGTCGCACACGAGCGCCGGTGTTTCTGAGTGTTTCGCGTCAAGCCGCCATCCTCGTGTAGTGCTTGGTGACGCCGCCGAGCCGCTCCTTGCACCCGCAGGTGGCCTAAACCTCGTGCCTGCGACCTCGGCATTGCGAGGTCGCGGCTGTGGCAGGACGACCGCCCAACCCCCGACCTCGCCCCCCCTTCGCCAGAGCACGCGAGGTCATGGGCACGATCGTGCGGCCACCTGCCGGAGAACACTTTGGCAGTTCAGGACGCAGTCCCTTGCCACCCGATCACTGGCCCTTCCGCACATCCAGGTAGCCGGTCGGTGATGTGTCGTAGCGCATGGCTCCGAGCAGTGTGATCAACCATGGGATGGGGACAACAACGACGTTGAGAAGCGTGCGCTTCAGGCTCGTCGGTTCCGGGATCAGGAGCAGCGCGGCGAACCCGGTCACGATCGTCAGGACCGTCGCCACCCGGTACAGGCGTCGAGACACCACAATGGCGATCGCGAGCACGACGCCGCAGCCGCAGACCACGCCAACACGAAGAGGCATGGGCGAGAACCCTCCGCCGATCCAGAACGGCGGCGCAAGCAGGACGAAAGCTGC
>DATAKA010000043.1:0-6352 GCA_036261855.1 Phycisphaerales bacterium
TCGCCCATCCCCCCTGGAACACCGGGAGCGGACGCGGTGACGCGGACGCTGAGGCCTGGGAGTCCCGGAGTGCGTGAGACACGAAGGGACCGTGAGCCGCGTGAGCGGGACCAGGCCGAAGTCGGGGAGGTCTCGCAGCCAGAATCACCAGTGGCACAAGGGGATTCCGACGATTCACCCTTCCCCCGTGCGGGGAAGGGTGTGGGGAACCCCTCCCAGCCCGGGTTTGCCATGAAGAACTCGCGGATCAAGGACAACAAGCCAGTTCGAACGGTGTCCGGCAGGCACCGCTTTCTTTCTTCTTCACAAGCAACTGAGTCGGCCGCGGCTACCGGGTTGACTGCAGATGGTCGAGCAGGCCGGTGCTTGCCGTCCAGAGCATGTCGTACACCTGCTGGAAGGCGCGTTCGTCGCCGGAGTAGGGGTCCGGGACGGTGAGGGCGTGGTCGGGGGCGTCCTTGAGGGCGGGGTCAAACGAGCGGAACAGACGGACGCGGTCGGCGGGGGCACCGAGGCGGAGCAGGTCGCGCTTGTTCTGGTTGTCCATCGGCAGGATGAGGTCAAACGTGTGGAAGTCCGCCGCGGCGTCGATCTGGCGGGCGGTGTGCTCGAAACGGACACCGTTGCGTTCGGCGACGAGGATCGTGCGCGGGTCGGCCGGGCCGCCGGCGTGCCAGTGGCCGGTGCCGCCAGAGTCGATGCGGAGTTGGTCGAGCATGCCCCGCGACCTGGCCTGGTGGATGAGGACGCCCTTCGCGAGCGGTGAGCGGCAGATGTTGCCCAGGCACACGAAGAGGATGGCGGTGATCGGAGGCATGGCGGGCGGTTCAACCAACGGGCGCGGCGTGTGTGCTGACAGCGCAGCGGAGCATCGTGAGCAGGGACTTGGATGTCGAAGCGGCGTCTGAGATGGAAGTGGGGCGGTGGCCCGTCATGAGCGGCACGATCGCGCGGGCGATGTCCGTGGGCGTGCCGGCCTTGGCACTCACCAGCAGCAGGTGGGGGGAGGCGGCTCCGTGTGACCACGCGCCGATCCATGCTTCGGGCGCGACGATCGGCGTGCCCACGCGGGCCGCCTCGCAGGCAAGCCATGCCAGCGACACGTGTGCACTCAGTGCGTCGGTTGAACCGGGCGCGCACACAGCCACATCGGCGGCGTGCATGGCGGCGGCCCCGTGGTCGCTGTACACGACGCGCTGCACGTAGGTGCCTTCACGCACGCGC
The DNA here is from genome assembly GCA_036261855.1 of Phycisphaerales bacterium. Classification (GTDB taxonomy): domain Bacteria; phylum Planctomycetota; class Phycisphaerae; order Phycisphaerales; family UBA1924; genus BJHL01. Next base: position 1,225 of record DATAKA010000043.1, read on the forward strand.
CGCTGGGCGCGGGAGAGTTCGTTTGTGGCGGTCGGCATGATGCACGTCGCACGGATGCCCGCGACGTGGAGCATCGCCATTGCGCCCAGCAGGTCCGTTGCGGACGCGGGGCACGCGGCGTCGGTCACCAGGGCGATCGCAGGCTCGGATTCGGTGATTCCCAGTTGGTTCCTTGCTGTCGCACGCAGTACGGCGGCGTTGGTCGACAGTGGTGGCAGATCGGGTACGACGCTGCCGATGCTCGGTCCCACGGCTCCGCGGTGGGGGTCCAGGGCGTGGAGGTCTCCGGAGTGCATGTCCACCTCGAGCCAGAGGTGGGACGCGTGGGCTGTGCGGCGGGCGAGGCGGCGGAGGTTCGCACCCCAGCACACCACGGCATCGAGCGGGCCGGCAGTGGCGACGAGCCTGCGCAGCGCCGGAGCTGCGCGGTGGGGCTGGCCCAAGGGCGGCGAAATGCGGGCTGCGCCGCGGACTTCAAGGGCCGCAGAGCGTGCGTGTTGGTGTGATGCGCCGAGCAGCGCGACGATGTGGGCATCATCCGGCGCAACCGCAGCGGACTCGCGGAGGAGCGACCGGATGGCGAGCAGCGAACCTTCGCCGGCGCAGTGGTGGGTCTGGCGCGAAAACGCGAACCAGGGAGGGGTGGGGGTGGTTGGCTGGGCGATGTGCAGGACGCGCACGAGGAGCCTCCTGGGCGTCGTCAGTTTCGCTCGCGGGAGGGACGGAGCACGGCTTCGTGCTTGTAGAAGAGGCGCGCGATGTTCTCGCCCAGCACCTTTGCGGTGGCTTCCTGCTCGGCGGCGAGGGCGGAGGCGGTCTTGGGCAGGTCGCGGCGCTTCTGGTCCAGCACTAGGCGCACGGAATATCCCTCGCGGTCCTCGGGCCAGACGCGGGGCTGTTCCCTGGTAACGTCCAGCACTTTCACGCGGGCATCGGCGAAGGGCTGGTTGACCTGGCCGTCGGGCGTGATGCCGAAGCGGTCGAGGGAGACGTAGATGACGATCTCGGCGGAGACCGACTTGCCCAGGGTGGTGATATCGCTGGGGGTGTCGGCCGCGTCGCGCGCTGCGATGGCGGCGATGGACTTGGCGTCGATGACCGTCTTGAGGGCGTTCTGGCCCAGGAGATCGTTCTGGACGGTTTGTGCGATGGACTGGCGGAGCGTGCGGCGGGGCAGCACGCTGGCGCGGTCGTCCACGAAGACCACCGTCGGGCGTTCACGGTCGAGCGTGTACAACGCGTCCTGGGACGGCGGGCCTTCGGCCAGGACCATCACCGGTCCCACGATGTTGCATGAGGCCACAGTTGCGGCGGCGATCGCGAGGGCAACAGACAACGCGGTGGCGGATCGGGGCATGGGTGAGCGTAGGGACCTGCCGCGCGGCTGGGTCCGCGGCATGCCGGCGTTCGACGTTCAGTGGCGGAACGTGATGCGGGCCTTGGTGAGGTCGTAGGGGCTGATCTCCACGGTCACCTTGTCGCCCGGCAGCACTCGGATGTAGTTCTGCCGCATCTTGCCCGAGAGATAGGCCAGGACCTCGGTCTTCTGCTCGTTGGGGAGCTGCACCTTGAACATGGCGTTGGGGAGGGCCTCAAGGACCACGGCCTCGAAGGTGAACTTGTCGTCCTGCTTGGGCATGCGGTGGGAGAACTCCGGTAAGGGACGGGGGCAATGCTAGATCAGCCGCGGGTGCCGCGGAAGCGGGGGCCGCCTTCTTCGCCGTCCTTGCTCAGGAAGCCGGCGTAGTTTCGCATCATGAGGTTGGCTTCGACGCGCTGCAGGAAGTCCATGCAGACGCTGACGACGATGAGCAGGCCCGTGCCGCCCAGGAACTGCGTGACGGCGAAGTCGATGTTGAGCGAGCGGTTGATGACGACCGGGAGGACGGCGACAAGGGCGAGGAAGCCCGCGCCGACGTAGGTGACGCGGTTCATCACGGTCTCGAGGTATTCCGCCGTGCGCGGGCCGGGGCGGAGGCCCGGGATGAAGGAACCGCTTTCCTTGAGCTGCTTGCTCATTTCCTCGGGGTTGAACTGGACGGTGATCCAGAAGTAGGAGAAGAAGTAGATGAGGGCGACTTCAAGGATGATGAAGAGGAAGGCGCCCTGGGCGAAGTTCTGCTCAAAGAACCGCGAGACCGGAGTTATGGGTGACCCTGGCCAGCGGGCGGCGATGACGGCCGTGATCTGCTGGAACAGGATGGGCGGGAAGATCATCAGGCTGCTGGCGAAGATGATCGGCATGACGCCGCCGTGATTGATGCGGAGCGGGAGGTAGGACCGCTGGCCGCCGAAGACGCGCCGGCCGCGGGTGTGCTTGGCCTGCTGCACGGGGATGCGGCGCTGGGCGACCGTCATGAGCACGCTGCCCGCGATGACGAAGACGAAGCCGGCGGCCAGGCAGATGATGCCCATGTAGCCGAGCTTGCCCTGGGTCGCGGGGTCGAAGTTGTTGACGATCCAGCTGATGGCGTTGGGGATGCCGGCGATGATGCCCGCCATAATGATCATGGACGCGCCGTTGCCGATGCCGTGCTTGTCGATCTGTTCACCGATCCACATGAGGAAGACGCAGCCGGCGGTGAGGCAGGCGATGGCCATGACCCACCAGAGCGGCAGGGTGGCGTACTCCGGGTAGATCAGGCCCATGGACCGCAGGTACGCGAGCCAGCCGAAGCCCTGCACGAGGCAGAGGCCGACGGTGGCGTAGCGGGTGTACTCCATGATCTTCGTGCGGCCAGTGGGGCCCTCTTCCTGCAGCTTCTTGAGGGACGGGATGGCCTGCCCCAGGAGCTGGAAGATGATGCCGGCCGTGATGTAGGGCATAATGCCCAGGCCGAAGATGGTGGAGTGGTTGAGCGTGCCGCCGGAGAAAATGGACACCGCCTGCGCGAGCGCCCCGATGGGGTTGCCCGAGCCTGTGGCGGACTCCATCGCCTTGCGGAGTTCCTCCTGATTGACGCCTGGCATGGGGATCCAGTGGCCGATCCGAAAGACACCGAGCATGGCGAGCGTGAACAAGATCTTCGAGCGGAGCTCGGGGATCTTGAAGATGTTGATGAAGGTCTGCAGCATGGGCTGGGAGTCCGGCGGGCTGTTCCAAAACGAATCGTCGGCGTTCGTGCGTTCCGGGCTTGGATGCCGGGGGCACGAGCGCCGACGATGTTATGCGATCCTGACGGTCAAAGTTGGTTTCAATCACTCGCCCTTGGGTTCGGACTTGGGCTTCTCCGCCTTCGGGGCCTTGGCGGCCTTGGGAGCGGCGGCTTCCTGCGCAACTTCCTTGCCCTTCTGGCTGCCCTTGGGGAGGGCGGCGAGCTTGGCCTGGTTGGCGGTGTTGCGCTTGAGCTTCTTGGTGAGGTTCTTGGGCGCGGCCTCGGGGTTCAAGAGATCCACGCCGCGGGTGCGGTCGCGGCGGGTGCCGGTCTGCGTGACCTTGCCGCCCGCGTCCTGGATCATCTTGGCAGCGCTTGCGGTGACGCGTGCAGCGGTGACGTTGAGCTTGACCTTGACGCCCGCTGCGCCCTTGGGCAGTGAGCCCAGGATCTTGAGGTCGCGGCTGTCGTCGCGGACGAGGCCGGCCTTCATGAGGGACTGCGCGGTGACGTCGCCGCCCTTGCTGAACGCGGGGTGGCCGATGATGTCGCCGATGTTGACGGTCCAGAACTGGACCTTGAACGGCGCGTTGGTGAAACCGAACTTGCGGAGGCGGCGGAAGTAGCGCATCTGGCCGCCTTCGAAGCCCTTCTTGGCGGAGGTGCCGGAGCGCGAGCCCGCACCCTTGTTGCCGCGGCCGGACTGCTTGCCGTGGCCGGAGCCTTCGCCGCGGCCGACGCGCTTGCGGTCCTTGTATCGCCCTGCGAGGGCGGTGATGTCGTGAATCATCATGGCTTGGTTCTCACTGTGTTGCGTTCAGAAAACGTGTTCTGGTTGGATCAGGCCTTGGCTTCGGTCGCGGGGGCTGCGGGAGCGCCGCCGTCGGCAGCGGGTGCGCCGCCGCCACCGCCCTCACCACCACCTCCGCCGCCACCACCACCGGGGCCGCCGCGACGGCGGGGACCGCCACGACCACGCTTGCGGTCGTCGCCGACGGTGTTGATGGGGCCCTTGGCCTTGTCGCGCTTGGGGGCGACGGGCATGAAGCGCTTGCCGCGCTCGATCTTGTCCTCGATAACGGTGGCACCGAGTTCAACACCGCGGACCGCCTTGATCTTCTCGCTCTTTTGGAGACGGGAGAGGCCGTCGAAGACCGCCTTGACGACGTTCTTCCGGTTGGTGGTGCCGAAGCACTTGGTGATGCAGTCGGTGACGCCGGCCATCTCGAGGATGGCGCGGACGGTGCTGCCGGCGACGACACCCGTGCCGGGAGCGGCGGGGACGAGGCGCACCTTGGCGGAGGAGAACTTGCCTTCCACTTCGTGGGGGATGGTGGAGCCGACGAGGGGGATCTCGACAAGGACGCGCTTGGCGTACTTCTCGGCCTTCTCGATGGCGTTGGGGACTTCGTTGGCTTTGGCGTAGCCGAAGCCCACCTTGCCACGCCGATCACCGACGACGACGAGCGCGCCGAAGGAGAAGCGCCGACCGCCCTTGACGGTGGCGCTGGTGCGGTCAACGCCCAGGTTCGTGGAGTCCATCCGACCTGACTGTTCCATCGCTTCTGCCATTGGTTCACTCTCGATTCGCGGGGGGACCCGCGTGGGTGTGTCCTGGTGTGTGTGCTTAGAAGTCGAGCCCGGCCTTGCGTGCCGCGTCGCCCAAGGCCTTCACGCGGCCGTGGTACATGAATCCGCCACGGTCGAAGACCACGGCCTTGATGCCCTTGTCCTTGGCCCGCTGGGCAAGAAGGGTGCCGACGGCGGCAGCCGCGTCCTTGTTGCCGGTGGCCTTGAGCTTGAGCGCTTCATCCTGGCTGGAGGCGGCGACGAGGGTCTTGCCGGCGAGGTCGTCGATGACCTGGGCGTACATGTGGTTGAGGGACTTGTAGATCGCGAGGCGCGGGCGCTGGGTGGTGCCGCTGATGCGCTTCCTGATGCCGATGCGGCGCCGTGCGCGACGCAGGGACTTGTGTGCATTCTTGTCCATGACTGCCGGTGTCCTTTTCGTGGCCCGGGCGGGTCTTCAGTCC
>DATAKA010000059.1:0-5354 GCA_036261855.1 Phycisphaerales bacterium
CCCACGCCCTACCGGAACTCCTGCATGAATGTTGACGAACCCGCGGCGGCACCGCCCCACTCCCCACGCAACCCCGAAAGCCGTCACCCTGAAGCAGAAGTCGTCGCGTTCCTCGCCGGCCGCAGCGTCCCCTGCCCGCGCTGCGCCTACGACCTCCGCGATATCCAGACGGCCACATGCCCCGAGTGCGGCGACCCGCTGGAGCTCACAATCGCCTCGTCGCGCGTCCGCTTCGGGTGGCTCGTGCTCGCGATGGCGCCCGGCTGCTTCTCCGGCGTCGCCGCGCTGTTCGTCATGGTCCCCATCTTCGTGACCGTCTGGCGGCAGCTGCCCAAAGGCCAGGGCGCGCCGTGGCCCGTGATGGTGGGCGACGCCTTCGGCTACCTTAGCGCAGCGTCCGTCTGGTTCATGTACCGCCACCGCCACCGCATTCTGGCGTGGACAACCCGCCGCCAGGCCACCTTCGCCGCGGCGGTCTGGGGCGTCCACATCCTCATGTTCGCGCTCTGCGTGCTCGCGCTGTGGTTGCTGTCGTAGGCGCGATCGCTTCACGCAGATGTCACACGCTCGGGGCAGGGAGCTGACGCAGCGAGGTCGGCGCGGTCGTAGGAGCAGGGGTGGCTCGCGAGCCACACTGCTATGTAGGGAAGTTTCCCGAGCTCTTGGGGAATGCGTAGTTTCTTACAGTTGCCGGGGAGATATTCTCTTGAATGGCGCGCTATCGCGGGGCGTTTCAGCGGCCCGCGGTGTAGAGTGCGCGCATGCGGCTCTCGGGGTTCATCATCGCGAACATGGAGAACATTCTCCAGGAGTGGGAGAACTTCGCCCGTTCCTTAGGAGCCACCACCAACGGGATGGACGCGGAGGCGCTGCGTGACCACGCCGAGCTGATCCTCCGCGCCATCGCCGCCGACATTGAGACCCCGCAGAGCAGCGCGCAGGAGCAGGTCAAGTCGACGGGCCACGCCCCTGCGCGTCCAGCGGACCTGCCGGAGAGCGCGGCCACGTCGCACGGCACAGTCCGCGCGGGAGAGGGCTTCAGCCTGTCGGAGATGATCTCCGAATACCGGGCCCTCCGCGCGAGCGTTCTGCGGATGTGGGCAAAGGAAGTTGCCACCCCGCGCCCCACGCCCACGCTCGATTCCGCCGACGACCGGATCCGCTTCCACGAGGCCATCGACGAGGCCCTGGCCGACTCCGTCAAGACCTATTCTCTCGCCATCGAGCAGATGTTTGCCGCGAAGGCCCGCCGCCGCATGGAGGCCCTGGGCACCCTCACCGCGGGGCTGAGCCACGACATGGCCAACGTGCTCCTGCCCATGCGTGCAAACCTCGATTCGGTCATCAAAGTTGGCTACACGCCCGAGACCGCCCCGCTGGTGGAGTCCGTCCGCCGCGCTGTCGACCACCTGGCCGGCCTCACCAGAGGTTTGCGCGCCCTCTCGCTGGACCCGGACGACGTTGGCACATCGCCCGAGACCACCGTGCTGCACGAATGGTGGGCCTCTGCGGTCTCCCCGTTCACGTGGACGCTCCCCCGGGGCGTGGTCCTCCACGTCGATGGCCTCAGCGCGGACACCCCGCTGCCGCCCGTGCACCTCCCCCCTTACGTCCTGATGCAGGCGGTCTTCAACCTCGTGCAGAACGCGGCTCAGGCGCTGGGCACCCGCCGCGTGGCCAACCCCTCGGGCAAACCCCGCGGCAACATCTGGATCACCGCGGGGCTGGCGAACGCGCTCCCTCCCTCCGGCGGTGCGGCGGGTGCGGATGGAGTTCTCCTCTGTGTCCGCGACGACGGCCCCGGGATGGACCCGGTCACGGTGCGTCGGTGCACCGAAGCGTTCTTCACGACCAAGCCCAAGAACGTCGGTTCGGGCCTGGGCCTGTACTTGGCCCGCAACTCGGTGGAACGTCACGGTGGAACGCTCTCTGTCACATCCAAGCTGGGCGTGGGCACGTTGTTCACGCTAACGCTGCCCACCGCCCCCACCCCCGACGCCCCCGGTGCCCCCACCCAGGTCGCCGAGGCTCCACTCATCAACACCGTTGCCCCCCGTGCCGCGCCCGCGCAGCCGCAGTCTCCGGGCGACCAGCAGTAACCACGCAAGGCTGCGCATAAGTGACAGAGCCCTGAGCGACTCGGTCGGAGCTCACCGCCTTACGGGTTCGCGCTCCCGGCATTCTTCACGTACGTATCCAGCCACTCCACCATCTCCGCCTGCACGTGGAACACGCTCTCCTTCGCGGAGTAGCCGTGGTCCTCGTACGGCAGCATTACCAGCCGCGCGGTGCCGCCGTTGCCCTTGATGGCCGCGTAGAGCCGCTCGCTCTGCACGGGGAACGTGCCGGGGTTGCTGTCGATCTGGCCGTGAGTCATGAGGAGTGGCGCCTTGATCTTGTCCGCGAACGTGAAGGGGCTGAGGCGCTCGTAGGTATCGCGCGCTTCCCAGTAGGTGCGGCGCTCCCCTTGGAAGCCGAAGGGCGTGAGCGTCCTGTTGTACGCGCCGCTCCGCGCGATGCCGGCCTTGAAGAGCGTGGTGTGCGCGAGCAGGTTGGCCGTCATGAACGCGCCGTACGAGTGGCCCCCCACCGCCACGCGCTCGCGGTCGGCGATGCCCATGGCCACCGCCTTGTCGATCGCGGCCTGCGCGGACTGGGCAATCTGCTCGATGAACGTGTCGTTCATGGTTTCAGGGTCGCCCACGATCGGCATCGTCGCGTCGTCCATCACCGCGTAGCCCTGCGTGAGCATGAAGAGGTGGCTGATGCCGCCGATGCTCGTGAAGCGGTTGGAGCTGCCCGCGACCTGGCCCGCGGTGCTCTTGTCGTTGAACTCGAGCGGGTACGCCCAGATGAAGAGCGGCAATGCGCCCTGCGATGGCTCCCAACCCGCGGGCGTGTACATCGTGGCGGAGAGCTCGACGCCGTCCGCCCGCGTGTACTTCACCAGCTCCTTCTTCACCTTCCGCAGCTCGGGCACGGGGTCCACGAACGCCGTCACGGCGTCCTTGGTGCCCTTCGCGATATCGCAGATGAAGTAGTTGGGAACTTCGGTCTTGGTTTCGTAGCTCGTCATCACCCGCCCATCGCTCAGCACATCGATCACCGTCTCGTAGCACTCGCCGTCGTTGCGCCACATCCGCGAGGCCTTGAAGTCATTGAGCGGCATCCGGTCCAGGAACGGCCGGTCACCCTCGGGCGTTGCCCCTTGCCCCGCGAGGTACACCCACGGCGCACCCGCCGATGCCGCATCACCCGCCATCACGCGTACCACGCTGCGACCATTCGCCAGCCGCGTCGTGAGCGGCGAGCCCGGGTTGTTGTACCGGTCGCGGATCGACCGATCCCACACCAGCCGCGGCGGGACATCGAGCCTGTCCGCGTCGTACAGCCACGTCCTGGTCCACCGCTTGTCGCGGTCATACTCGCTCACCATGCACAGGCCCTTGCCGCCCACCGGGCCCGCCGATGCGTTGCCAAGGGGTGGGCACTCGTCCATCCACGAGATGCCGCTGAACCGGTGCTCGGTCTTGAACCACGCCTGCCCAACGCCCGTGAATGGCGCGCCCAGCACAAACACCTGGTCCCGGTGCGGCACCTTGTTCTTGGGGTCGCCCTCGTCCAGCGCATCGACGTACACCAGTGTCGCGTCCGCCGTGTCACGCCACTGATAGCCACGCGGCCCCTTCTGCACGCCCTCGATGGGGATGTCCTCGCGCAGCGGGTAATTGTTCAACTTCGCGACCAACTTCCCGTTTGCGTCCCACACTTCGTTGGTCTCCGGGAAGAGCCCCGCGGGCACCGCGTACGAGTACGGCTTCTGCGTCACCGAGACGAAGATGTACTTGCCATCCGGCGAGGGGTCCAGCCGCCCGTAGTTCGCCGGCGCACCAAAGTCCGTGCGCGCGCCGGTCGTCACATCGACGAACGCCGGCTGCGTCGCCATCAGCCAGTCCCACACCGCCTCATCGTGCGCGTTCGCCAGCAGGTCCTGATACGTCCGCACCTGCGCCACAACGCCCGCACTCTCCTGGATCACCGGCCCGCTCGGGGCCGCCGGCGCGACCGGCATCGCGCCGCGACTGCCCGCCACAAACCGGCACAAGAGCCGCTTCCCGTCCGGCATCCATCGCAGGGGTGACCCGTTCGCCTCATTGAGCCCTTCGCCGATCTTCTTAGCCTTCGTGTTCGCGACATCGCACACCCACAACTCAATCGTTTCCGCGGTCGTCCGCGTGAACGCGAACATCGTCCCGTCCGGCGACCATGACACGCCCGAGAGGTCGCTGTCCGCCGGCAACTCCACCCGCCGCTCAACTCCCGTCGTGATGTCCTTGATCACATACCCCACGAACACCCGCGGCCCAAACGACCCGTTCGTCTTCGCGTTGTACCGGTCCCCCGCCAGCCGCAGCATGGGCGCCGCAAGGTCCGCCACCGGCGGCAGCGTCACCCGGTCAATCAGCACCATCGTCTTCCGCAACGGGTCCAGCGACACGCTCGGCAGCGGTGCGGCCTCCAGCGCCGCCTTGATCGCCGCGGGCGGGACTTTGTACGCAACAGGGGCGGACGCCTGGGCACGGACGGTGGGAGTGGTCATGGCAGTTGCACACAACGCGGCGAGCGATACAAGCACGGCACAACGGAGATTCTTCACGGCAAGGCTCCTCTTCGAGAGTGGCGCACACAGCATACCCGATTCCACGCGAAGGCAGGTCCGGGCCCCCATTCTGCCGCTTTTCACCTCTAGACCTGCTCACCTCCTCACCTCTTCACCTCTTCACCCTCCGTTTCTACCTCCCCCACTTCCTGACTTCGTCACTCCGTCACTCCCCCTACACTCCCCCGCTCTTTGACAGACTGGGGCCGAACTGGACTCGACCGGGCATGCGAAGCCCGTCGTGGCGCGTCGAGGCGCACGCTGGCCTCGTAAAAAGCGTGCAAAAAATTGATTGCTGAGCGCAACTACGCTCTCGCGGCTTAATACAAGCTGCGTGATCCCCGCCTGATGTCTGATAGGGCGGGGGTCAAAGACTTCAGGCTGGCGGAGACCCGAGACCTTCGGGGGTCACCCCGCGAGAAACTTCCGCAGGTATGGCAAAAGGGGAGTGTGCTGGTGATCGCCCCCAAGCCGAGATCAAGCCATCAGCTACACGCGTAGATGCGACGGGTTCTCCAGTCACGGGACCGGGGTTCGATTCCCCGCGGCTCCACTTGTTCTACAGAGGCCCGGGCGCAAGCCCGGGCTTCTCTCATTTCCCCCCTACGGGAAGTATCTCTTCGTCTCTTCGTCTCTTCGTCTCTTCGTCTCTTCGTCTCTTCGTCTCTTCGTCTCTTCGTCTCTTCGTCTCTTC
>DATAKA010000081.1:0-14481 GCA_036261855.1 Phycisphaerales bacterium
CGGTAGTGCGACGGGAGTTGGTCGCTAGGCACTCGGCGGGGCGGGGGTGCAGAAGGGTTCCCGTGTCCGAGATTCCGTAGGCCGGGCGCGGTCAGGCACCTGAGTGGGCGACTGGACGGGGGCGTGGTTGACCTTGGCGAAGATTGGGCTTGACATGGAGGCTTCACGTGCCGATACTTGCATTATGACGCAAGTACGCAAACGTAGACCTTTGACCCCCAAGCAGGCCGCGGCGTGTTGTGGGCCGATTGATGACCTGCTGGACCCGGAACTATTCAAGGCGTTGTGCGACCCGACGCGGGCGAAGCTGGTGGGGTGTTTGGCCAAGTGTGGGCGGGCGTGCTCGGTGAGTGAGGTTGCCGAGTGCTGCTCGGTGGACTTCTCGGTCGTGTCGCGGCACCTGCAGGCGCTGGAGCGCGCGGGGGTAGTGGCGGCGGCGCGGGAGGGGCGGGCGGTGATGTATCGCGTGAAGTACGCGGAGTTGTGCCGCGTGTTGCGCGGGTTGGCGGATGCGTTGGAGCAGTGCTGCCCGAAGGAAGAGCGCGCGGCGTGCGCGGGGGGTTGCTGTGGCGCGTGCTGACCGGCCAGTGCGGGTGCTGTTCCTGTGCACAGGGAACTCGTGCCGGAGCCAGATGGCGGAGGGGTGGGCGCGTGCGCTGTGGCCGCGCGGGTTGCGCGCCGCGTCCGCCGGGACGAGGCCGCAGGGGCTGAACCGGTTGGCGGTGCTCGTAATGGCGGAGGCCGGTGTGGACGTTTCAGGGCATACGTCAAAGCGTGTGGAAGACGCGGGCGGGCCGTTTGACGTGGTTGTGACGGTGTGCGATGCGGCGCACGGCGGGTGCCCGGTCGTGCCGGGGGCGAGGATGATTGCGAGGACGTTTGATGATCCGCCGCGGCTGGCTACGGGGGCGCAGAGCGACGAGGACGCACTCGTGCACTACCGGCGTGTGCGGGATGAGATTCGCGACTTTGTGGAGAGGCTGCCGGGCGAGATCGGGCGGCTTGTTGATTCGCGTGAGCTGGACGCTGATTCGGGTGGATTCAAACTCAAGGAGATGTCTATGACGACTGCAAAGAACACATCGTGCTGTGGCCCGGAGTGCTGCGGCGGGGCGGCGGGCGCGGAAGCTGCGGGCGTGGACACCGGCGATGCCGTGCGGCAGAAGGTGCGGGAGGGGTACGCGAAGATCGCGCAGAGCGGGTCGTGGTCTGCCGCGCAGGTTGGGGTGGCGGCACCGGCGGCGGGGTGCTGCGGTGGGGGTGGTGCGGCGAAGGCGGGCGGCGGGTGCTGCGGGCCGGCGACGTTCTCGCCGGAGCAGTTGGCATCGGCGATCGGGTATTCGCAGAGCGACCTTGCGGCGACACCGGAGGGCGCGAACATGGGTTTGTCGTGCGGAAACCCGACGGCGATCGCGTCGCTCCGGCCGGGCGAGGTGGTGCTGGACCTTGGGTCCGGCGGCGGGTTCGACTGCTTTGTGGCGGGGCCAAAGGTGGGCGCATCGGGGCGGGTGATCGGCGTGGACATGACGCCGGACATGGTGAGCAAGGCGCGGGCGAACACGGCGTCGTACATGGCGCAGACGGGGCTGCGGAACGTGGAATTCCGGCTCGGGGAGATCGAGAACCTGCCGGTGGCGGACGCGAGCGTGGATGTGGTGATCTCCAACTGCGTGCTGAACCTGTCGCCGGACAAGGGGCGGGTGTGGAAGGAGATTGCGCGGGTGCTGCGGCCGGGCGGGCGCGTGGCGGTGTCGGACCTTGCGTTGCTGCGGCTGCTGCCGGAGGCGGTGCGTCAGGACGTTGAGGCGCTGGTGGGGTGCATCGCGGGTGCGGTGCCGGTGGAAGAGACGCGCCGGCAGATGATGGACGCGGGGATGTCGGACATTGCGCTGACGCCCAAGCCGGAGTACATCGAGGCGATGACGAGCTGGGAGGATCCTCTGTACCGGAAAGTCGTGGAGTCTCTGCCGGCGGGGACGAAGCCGGGGGACTTCATCACGAGCTTGGATATCTCTGGGACCAAGCGGTAAGAACCGCGGTCAAGCCTGCGTAGTGCTCGAAGAAGTGCCCGGGCCTCTTTCAGGCTTCTGGGCGCGGGGTTGGACGCCGACGATTTTGGCGTTCAGGAGTTCGACGGCCTGCTTGATGAGCGGGTGTTCGGCGATGCGTTGCTGGGCGCTGGGGGCATCAGTGAGCGCGACCTGTGGGGCTTCGACGCGGACCGTGATATCCGCGCACGCGGCCTTCCTGGCGAGAGGTTCGATCTCGGGCAGGTACGAGTTGAAGGAGGTGGAGACGTTTGCGGGGACGAAGACGGCGAGGGTGTTGTTGGTGAAGGAGACGGGGGCTGCGGCGTCGAGGAGTGCGCGGAGTCGGCGGTTGGGCGCGGCGAGGGCGAGGAGGCGCGTCCAGAGTTCCTCGAGTGATGCTGGTGGGGCTGTGGGTGCGGTGGTAGCGGCGGGTGGCAGCGCGGGCGTGGTCGCTGGTGGATTGCCAACCCCTCCCCGGCCCTCCCCCCGGGGGGGAGGGGGAGGAAGTGGCTCGCCCGTTAGCGTTTTTTTACGGTGGGTTCCGGGCGGGCGGCGGGGGCTGTCGTGGTGGCCGCGGGGGCTGAAAGCCCCCGCCCCGCAAGCAGCGCGGTGACGTCGGCGAGTTTCTCGGTCATCGCGAGGCGGACGAGGAGCGCATCGAAGAGTGCGCGGGGGACGCTGCTGTTCTTGGCGGCGCGCTGGACGTTCTCGCAGAGGGCGATCATGTGGACGAGGCCGGCGGCGTCGAACTTTTGTGCGCGGGCGGCTTCTTCCTTGCGGGTGGAGTCGGAGAGGTCTACGAGGGTGGTGGCGGGGCCGCAGGCGGCGAGGATCATGAGGTCGCGCAGTCGTGCGATGAGGGTCTCGATGATCTGGTCGATGCTCGTGCCCTTCTGCATCAGTTCGCTGGAGGCGGCGAGGGCGGAGCCGGGATCGCCCGCGGAGAAGGCATCGATGATGCGGCCGACATGGACGCGGTCGGGCAGGCCAAACAGTTGCTCCAAGCCCTTGAGGGTGAGGTGCTTTTCGCCGCCTGCGATGAGGCGGTCGAGCATGGTGAGGGCGTCACGCATCGAGCCGTTGCCAAGGACGGCGACCTGGTGGACGAGTTCTTCGTCGGCGGTGTACTTCTCTTTCTTCAGGACGTCCTTGAGGTGCTTGGCTATGTGCGTGGCGGGGATGTTGCGGAAGTCAAAGCGTTGGCAGCGGGACTGGATGGTGGGCGGGACCTTGTGGGCGTCGGTGGTGCAGAGGATGAACTTGACGTGCTCGGGCGGCTCTTCCATCGTCTTCAGCAGCGCGTTGAACGCGTTGTTGGAGAGCATGTGGACTTCGTCGATGATGTAGACCTTGTACTTGCCGCGGAGCGGGCGGTACATGCTGTTGGCGATGAGGTCGCGGGCGTTGTCGACGCCAGTGTTGCTGGCGGCGTCGATCTCGATGGTGTCGGTGTCCTGGCCGGCCATGATGGCCTTGTCCACTTCCGCGCTGCCGCCGTTCAGGGCCTTGGCGAAGAGGCGGGCCATGGTGGTCTTGCCGACGCCGCGCGTGCCGCAGAAGAGGTAGGCGTGGGCGACGCGGTTGGCCTTGATGGCGTTCTGGAGGGTCTGGGCGATGGGCTCCTGGCCGATGACTTCGTCAAAGTCCTGGGAGCGGTAGCGGCGGGCGAGGACGGTGTAGGCCATGGCCCATCGTACGGGATGGGGTGACGAGGGGCGGTGTGGAGGGGCAATTCACGGGCGTGCCCGTGCGCCACGGCTCAGTGCTCGTCGCCGGCCAGGGGTGTCCGGGCGTTCATCATGCAGATGGTGGCGAGGGTGGTGGCGAGGATGGGCAGGCAGATCGCGACGATGAGGGCCATGGTGCACTCCCGGCAAGGGTTCGGGGCGAGGATGGCTGGTCCAAGTCGAGCTGGTTGACGGGCAGGACACCGACAGCACCGGGCACGAAACGCTTATGGCTGCTGCGGTCAGGCTCTGACCAGGTTCACGCACACGCCCGTGCACCGGGCCCGCCCGTCAACCAGCGCGACTCAAGACCGAAAAAACCCGTGAGGGGAACATTACGGGGCCGGGGGCGGGCGTTCCACCGCCCGAGGGCACTTGGATGGGCTGATTTCCCGCGAAAAACGGTGGTGGGCTGCACCGACAGGGTGTGGTTTCTCGTAGACTTCCCTATTCATCGTGGCTTATTCATTGTGGTTTGTTGATGCCGATCAATCCGGGTACTCACTATGGACCAGCAGGACGCCGATCAGGCCCCCTCGGAACAACCGCCCCCACGGCAATCATCAGCGGCACCCTCCGCGGTCACGGTGCTTTCACCGCACGAGCAGGCGCTGCGCCAGAGGGCGCTGATCCTGAAGATTGTTCGGGGCGTGTTCGCGGTGATGGTGACGACGTTTACGGCGCTCGCGATCTACAACGCGCTCAGTTCCGCGACCCAGGCGGAGGGGGCGGCGCTGGGGTTGCCGACGTCGACGTGGGTGGTGGGGGCGACGTCGCTGCTGATGATCGCGACGGTGCTGGCCGTCGACAAGCTGACGCGTTACAAGAAGATCTCGACGATCGCGGGGACGATGCTGGGGGCGCTGGCGGGCCTGCTGGCGACGCTGGCGCTGGGGGGTTTGCTCGACCTGCTGTTGCAGTCGTGGGTGCCGGAGAAGAGTGCGTTCGAGGCGCTGCGGCCGATCATCTTCTCCGTCAAGCTCATCATGGGCATCTGCCTCACCTACTTGGGCGTGATCACGGTGCTGCAGACGCAGGACGACTTCCGGCTGGTCATCCCGTACGTGGAGTTCAGCAAGCAGATCCGGGGCGTGCGGCCGGTGCTGGTGGACACGTCAGCGCTGGTGGACGGGCGGATCGCGGACATCGCGGCGACGAACTTCGTGCAGAGCCCGCTGGTGGTCCCGCGGTTCGTGGTGCAGGAGCTGCAGACGCTGGCCGACAGCGGCGACGCGATGAAGCGGAGCAAGGGGCGGCGCGGGCTCGATGTGATCACGAAGCTGCAACGCCAGGGGACGGTGGACGTGTCGATCGACGACACGTACGTCTCGGGCAAGGCCGTGGACCAGATGCTGGTGGAGCTGGCGCGCGTGACGGGCGCGATGGTGCTGACGGGGGACGTGGGGCTTGCGCGGGTGGCGTCGATCAACTCGGTGATGGTGCTGAACCTGAACGACCTTGCAAACGCGACGCGCATGAGCCTGGTGCCGGGCGAGACGATCACGCTGCGGCTGATGAAGCCGGGCGAGCAGCGTGGGCAGGGCGTGGGCTATCTGCCCGACGGCACGATGGTGGTGGCGGAGGATGGGGGCGGCTACGTCGGCGAGACCGTGCAGATGACGGTGACGAGTTCCCTCCAGACGAGCGCGGGGCGGCTGATCTTCGCGCGGATCGGCCAGGAGCCTGGGGGGGATGAGCCGCCCGCGCAGGCCCCGGTGGAGAGTGCGCCAACAAGTGCTCCCGCGCCGGCTGCGCCGGCCGTGAACCCTGGGGAGCCCGAGCGGCCTGCGCGGTCTCCGTTCCCGCCGAAGCCGCCGGCGTCGATCCGGCAGGGGACGCCGCGGAATCCGAGGCGGTAGGGGGAGCTGGTTACTCGTCGCTTGTACTTTCGCGCCACCTCGTGACGCGCACAGAGGTGTCGCCGCTAACAGGCATGAGTGAGAAGTTGCTGCGGTTGGCCCAGCCAGCGACGGAGGATGAGCAGAGCGTGGCGCCGCCCATTGATCCGGCGGAGAACCGGAGCAGCATGAGTCGCGCGTTGGACGGCGTGAACGGCTGGTCGGCGTGGGTGAGTACCGCGCCGCTCCCGGTGGTGACATTGCCGGAGGCGAGGAGCGTGCCGTGCACAGTTGGGGACGATCCGGTCAGGAGGTTGCCGTTGTACACGACGACGGACGCGCGCAGGCTCGTGGTGTTCCGGACGTCGAAGTTGCCGTTGACCACGTGCACGATCACCTGGCCGCTGCCGGTGGTTGTAATGCGGAAGCTGTTGTTGGCGGTGAGGTTGCCGTTGGTCAGGATGATCGAGGTATCACCCAGTGATGTGTCCACATTCCACGTGGCGCCGTTGCCCATGGTTGCGTCGGTGAAGACGTAGGTGCCGCTGGTGAGGTTCATGGTGAGGCCGTTGCTCGCGGTGAGCTTCTTGCGCGCGCCCGGCGCGAGCGTTGCGGTCGCGTTGTTGCCGTACGTGACGTCGGTGGCACCTGCGGCGTTTGTCGGCGCTGGCGGGAGCACCACACCCGTGACCTGGTCGTCCACGAGGCCCGAGGCGGTGCCGTTGACGGTGGCGGTGCCGGTCTGCGCGTACGCGCTGTAGTCGCCCAGCGTGGTGCCCGCGTTCCGGTACCGCACGGCGAGCGAGACCTCGCCAGCGGCGGGACCGGCTTCGGCGAGCAATGCTGTGGTTTCGTTGCCCATGTCCGTGCCGGTGGCTGTGGACGACCATGTGGTGCCGTCCCAGGTGCGAGAGCGGAGTGCGGTCTGGCCGGCACGGTGCCACGCGAGCAGCGCCGTGGCGCCACTGGGGCAGTACGCGAGGCCGACGCGCTGTTGTGTGAAGCTGCCCGCGTTGGTCTCAACGACGGTGGCACTGCCCCACGCGGAACCGGACCAGCGTGAGACGCTGATGTCGTTGGCGGCATCCACGCACGCCATGAGGACGTCCGAGCCAGACGAGGACGGGTTGGGCGCGAGCACGACGCCGTAGACCACTCCCGAGGCGGCGGGAGCATCGGCGATCGAGGACCACGTTGTGCCGTTCCATGTGGCGTAGCGGGCGCTGGTGACGGCGGTGGAACCCCAGGCGACAATCGCGGAACCAGCGCCGGGCGAGGCTGCGGCGCGTGGGAAGCCCCCCTGTGGGAGACTGGTTTCGAGGGTGGTCAGGCTGCCGAACGATGTCCCATTCCAGACCGCGCCGTAGAGGCGGGTGTCAGTGGCAACGAGCAGGACGATCTGGTCGGAGCCGGAAACGGGCGTCAGGCCGACCCAGCGGGGCTCGTCGTTGAAACCGGCGGCGTAGGTCTGCTCGGAAGGGGATGGGGTGGCGAAGGAGCGGTAGAAGATGCTCGTGCTGGTCGTCTTGCGATAGGCGACAAGAAGTTCGCCCGAGGCGGCCTCGTACGCGGCGTCGAAGGTGCGTGTGTTGGAAGTGCCGCAGTCGGTCGCGAGGGTGGATGTGCTGCCCCATCCGGTATCACGCAGTTGGAGCCGCAGACCCTTATCGGAGCAGAGTGAAAGGAGCGCCATCTCGTCTCGCGTCGGGCAGTTGCGGACGACCTGCCACTCGGCGGCGGAAGACACGCTGTTCGCGGGAGCCTGTGAAGTCCAGGAGGGGTCCACGAACTGGCGGTACACCGGTGTCGACGGGCTGGAGGCCTCTGCGTAGACAAACGTGCCGGGTGTTGTTGTGCCCAGTGTCGCGGCGGTGCAGGGCGTCACGGCGAGGCTGATGGAGGCGATCGCGAGGCACGTCCGGAAAGCCGTACGGGGGGAGCACATGTACGGAAGATCGGCCGGGCACTGACGGCACTGATGTCATCGGGCCGGGTCGCCGAGGATGCGGCGAGGGGCGTGCTGGTTATCCGGCGTGGGCGAGCTGGTCAGGAGCCCTGCGGGCCGCGGAGAGAGGCTGTGATGGAGACCTCGTGCAGGCGTAAGGAGTCGCGGTCGAGGGCTTCTTTGATCCGCTGGAACGTCGCAGCATCCACGCTCTTCCAGTCGTGGTCCGCCGCGGTGACCAGTGTGCGGAGTTCTTCGATGCGGGTGCGGAGTTGGGTGGCGTATGAGGGATCGAGTGACACGGCGTGGCGTGCGAGCGCACCCTCGATCCACTTGAGGTCGAGCGAGCTGTTGGCGACGAGGTCCACGATGCGGTGGCGGGTCATGTCCTCGCGCGCGTGGGTCAGGCTGTCGCGCTCCATGCGGTCCACTTCGTCGGGGGTGAGGCCGTGATTGGGGATGACCTGGAGCGATGCGCGGCGGCCGCTGCGGCGCTCGGTGGCGGAAAGGTTCAGCACGCCGTTGGCGTCCACAAGGAACGTGACTTCGAGCTGGGGCACGCCGGCGGGCATGGGCGGGATGTTGCGGACGTGGACCTCGCCGAGCTTGCGGCAATCCGCGGCCATTTCGCGCTCGCCCTGGTAGACGGTGAGGCGGATGGACGTCTGGTTGTCCACGCTGGTGGAGAACATCTCCTTGGCGCTCGCGGGCACGGCGGAGTTGCGCATGATGAGCTTGGCGACCGCGCCGCCAACGGTCTCGATGCCCAGGGAGAGCGGGATGACGTCCAGCAGGAGGGAGCCCTTGACGGTGCCGGAGAGGATGGCTGCCTGGACCGCCGCGCCGAGGGCGACCGCTTTGTCGGGGTCGATGGCGGTGTAGGGCTCGCGGCCGAAGACCGCGGCGACGCGTGCGCGGACGGCGGGGATGCGGGTCGCGCCGCCGACAAGAATGACGGCGTCGATGCCGTGCGGCGAGGACGGGTCCGGCGCGGGGGCGAGTTGGTTCTTGCGGCGGGCTTCGCGGAGCGCGGTGGCGCAGCAGGCGGCCATGCGTGCGAGGAGCGGCTCCATCAGCGCGTTCAGTTCTTGGCGCGTCACGGTGCGCGCGTAGGAACCGCTTGGGCCAAGGTCGATGTTGACCTGCGCCTGATCGCGATCGGAGAGTGTGATCTTCACTCGCTCGGCAAGGGCGAGCAGACCACGGCGGCTCTCGGCCGGCAGGTCCGCGGTGGTGCCGAGCTTTGTGTTGATCTCCCGCGTGAAGAGGCCCACCAGGAGGTGGTCGATATCGTCGCCGCCCAGGTGCGTGTCGCCGGACGTCGCGAGGACCTGGTAGAAGTTGGTGGCGTTGTCGGCGTCGGCGGGTGTGAGGCGCAGGATGGAGACGTCGAACGTGCCGCCGCCGAGGTCAAAGACGCAGACGGTGGACTCTGCGGTGCGGTTGCGCGCCGCGGCGCGGTCCAGACCGATGCCGTAGGCAAGGGCCGCCGCGGTGGGCTCGGGAACGATGCGGACGGCATCAAGCCCCGCGAGCCGCGCGGCGGTGCGCGTGGCCTGGCGCTGGGCATCGTCGAAGTATGCCGGCACGGTGATGACGGCCTTGACGACATCGCGACCGAGAGCAGCGCTCGCGGCGGCCTTCAGGGTGCGCAGCACTTCGGCGGACACTTCTTCGGGAGACAGCATCAGCGTTCCGCCGGGCAGCGGCACTTCGATGCGCGCATTGCCGCGGTCTCCCGCGACGACGCGGTAGGTGAGGAACGACGCGTCGGATGCGGCCTCTGCCGCGCTGCGGCCGACGAGGCGTTTGACGCTGGCAATGGTGGTGGTAGGGTGATCGGGCGCTGCGCGCCTGGCCTCGGTGCCCACGACGGTGCTGAACGGGCGCTGGTCCCCGGTGCGCGGCGGCTCGTAGCGCACGACGCTGGGCAGCAGGTCGTCCCGGGTCTGGCCATCATCCGTGCGCAGCACGGGGAGGACGCGCGGGCCGGCATCGTCGCAGATGGCCACCAGGCTGTTGGTGGTGCCCAGGTCGATGCCGACGATCGGCTCATGTGTTTCCGGGCGTGCCATGATCCGAGGGTACGGGGGGGGCGGTCACGGCAGCGATGGGTCGCGTGCCTGCGACAGGGATTCCATGTGCTGCGCGAAGCGCAGGCAGGCATCCCACGCGTCGGCGTTGCCCCGTGTCGGGGGCACAAAGACGTAGCAGCGCGTTGCGCCGTTCCCGGTGGTGGAGAGAAGAACGCCGGCGTAGGCGATGGAAGCGGTGGCCGGGAGGGCCGCCGCTTCGCTGGCGATCCGCGCGGCGCCGTCGGCGGTCTCCAGCGCCGCGGACCGCTGCCACACGCCCAGGACTTCGCCGCGCGACAGGACCCGCGCCGCGGGCGGGACCGGGGTGGACGCGGTCCGGAGGGAACGGCTGATGCGCAGGGTGTTGTCGGCGCCGACGGCGTACCACGCGGGCGATGCGTCGGGACCGCCCAGGACCGTCAGGTGGGCAGAAAAGTCCCGCGGCGGCGAAGTGCCCGGGGCGCGTGGCGAGGCGCACGAGCACACGCACAGCATGATGAAGAGCAGGCAGGCCGCCCGGTAGAGCATGATGGACTGTACGGTTCGCGGCGTGGTCCGGGCCCCGCCTTTGCCCTCACCACGCGCAGGGGCCGCCGGAGAAGACCTGCAGGAACACGGCGATATCAGAGACGTCGGGGAAGAGCCCGTCGTTGTTGAAGTCGATGTCGCCGCAGTCGGGGTCGTTGGAGCAGAAGCCGCCGCTGAAGACGCTGAGCATGTCGTCGATGTCGCTGGTGTCGGGGAAGAGCCCGTCGTTGTTGAAGTCGATGGAATCGCACTGGCTTGTGGCGCAGGTGCCCTGCGGCTCGACGCTCTCGAGCGTGATGGTGTACGGCCCGACCGGGTTGAACGTGAGGCCCCACCAGCCGGCGACGGGGTTGGGCGCGCCCGGGCCGTCGGGCGGCTGCTCGAAGATGTAGTTGGCGTCGTCCCAGATTTCGGAGAATCCGGCGTCGATCGGGTCGAAGTCGTAGCGGGAGATGGCGAGCATGTAGTCGCCGGGCTGTGTGACGAACGTGCTGGTGATGGTGGACTGGTAGGAAGCGAAGGCGTCGTCGTTCATGACGACGCCGTGCCCGTCGGGCGTGAAGAGGAAGACCTGGGTGTCGAACGTGGTCACCTGTTCGGTGGAGACGCGGAAGACGCTGGGGGAGCAGATCGAGATGGCGTACATGTCCACGTCGGTGGGCGTGTCGAGCCGGCCGCGGATCTGCGTTCGGCCGGCGGCCAGCACGGGCTGCGCCGTGGGCGGCAGGTCTCCGGCATCGCCGCCGCCGTCCTTGCTCTCAAACCACGCGGAGTCGGGCGCGATGTCGACGTTGACGGACCCGGTGCCGAAGCGCGACTGGGCGTCCTGCACGAGGAAGTTGATGGGGGCCACACCCAGCGGGGCGGTGGCCGGGACAATGAACGCTCCACCGAAGACGTTGTCGCCCGCGGCGCCGTCGTCGGACAACCCGTCGTCGCGGAGTTCAAGCACCGGGACACCGAGGGTGTCGGGCATCGCGAAAACAGTAATGCCTGTCGAGGTTGGATTGGATCGCGGTGTGACGGCGACGCGGACCGTGACGTTGTGGCCATGGCGCGAGACCGATGGGACGACCGTGCCGGTTGCGCAGAGCTTCCAGAGGTCGGCGGGGCCTGCGGGGTCGATCGCGTCGTTGAATTCGAGCGACCAGGACTGCAGGACGCCGGTGCCGCCGTCGGTGTCATCGTCGATGAGCAGTGTCCACGGGCCGTTCGCGTCGGTGCCGTTGAGTGCAGCGAGCGAGGTCATCCACTGCGGGGGTGGCGGGATGGTGCCCAGGTACGGGATCACGATGCCGCCCTTGGGGCGGAAGGAGGCGTGGAAGGGGGCCGTGCCGGTGTACAGGCCGCCGCACGCGGCGTCATCGAAGCGTGTGTGGTCAAGTGTTCCGGGGATGGACGCCGCGTCTGCGCAGAGGACCAGGTACTGCGAGCCCCCGGGCGGGATCAGCAGGATGTCGAGCTGCGAGAGGTCGGCGTGCGAGAGCGTGATGGTGACGTTGACGTCGGTGATGGCCGCGGGGCCGCCGCTCACGACGAGTGTGTCGGTGACGGTGGGCGTATCCGGGATGTTGAGCGAGGAGCTGCGCGTGAAGACCTGCGCTCCAGCGCGATGCACCCCCAAGCCCGCGCAGGCCATGAGCGCAGTCACCACCATCAAAGACACGTTCAGGGTCAAACGACTCTCCTCCACGAGCGGTGCGGTGGCCACGGCTCGGGACCGGCCAACACCCCACGCAACGCAGATCATTAGACCATAAGTCGGGAAGGTGTCAATATGGGAGGTGTGGAGATCAACGAACTTTGTGGCTCATTGGCGTGGCGCCAGCGTCCTGTTAGCCACATGGACTAGGGAATGAAAAAGGCCCCCTCCGAGCGGAGGGGGCCTTGAGTGGACGGGTCTGTTCAGGTTATCAGCGGATGCAGGGGCCGCCGCCGAAGACGCTGACCAGGGCCTGGATGTCCGTGGTGTCGGGCAGCAGCGTGTCGTTGTTGTAGTCCAGGTCGTTGCAGGTGCCGGTGGGGCAGGTGCCGCCGCCGAAGACGAAGATGAAGTCGGCGATGTCCTGGATGTCAGGGAACAGGCCGTCGCCGTTCCAGTCGATGCTGTCGCAGTCCTGCGGGCAGGTGCCGCCGGCGGGGATCAGGAACTTGGCGATGTTGCCGGAGCCCAGGTCGGCGCTGTTGATGGCGGTGCCGTTGAGGCCGGTAGCGTCCTCGCAGCCGACGGAATAGTCGCCGCCCGCGTCGGGCGTGATGCTGCCGTAGCGGTACTCGATGTTATTGGAGCCCTCGTAGAGCAGGACCTGGAAGTTGTACTCGGGGTTGGTGGTCGGGAAGGGGGCCACGCCCTGCCACGACACGGTGAAGACGCGGCTGCCCGCGCTGCCGGTGGTCTGGTAGTAGATGTCGCCCGCGCCGGTGGGATAAAGGTCATCCCACAAGGCAGTGGCGAAGCTGTTGGGGGTGGCGGCGTTGGGGATCGCCACGTTGCCGAAGACGGCGCTGGGCGTGCCAAAGGCCACGAGGCCGTTGGACGAGGCCTGCACATCAGTGAAGGCGGTGCCGTAGAAGTCGAAGGAGAAGCCGATCGGGAGCGACTCGGTGCAGTCGTCGCAGCCGGAGATGGTCGCGGCGAGCGTGCCGGTGCTGCTGATGTCTTCGAAGGCGTGGGAGGAGTCGCAGACGGTGTAGTTGTTGCCGCCGCCGCCGCCGAGGAAGGTGATCTCAAGGTTGCCGGCGCCGAAGCCGCCGCCGAACCCGTCGACCTGAACGATGTAGGTGGTGCCCGCGGTGAGGTTCGCGACGACGGTGCTCTGGAGGCCGCACGCATCGTCGTTGCAGGCAAGCTCGGTCACGCAGTCGCTGCTCAGGATGGCGAGGATCGAGTCATACCCGGTGCCGTTGCACGTGGAGAACTGGTAGCCGCCGGTCTGGGTCGGGGCGAAGGTGAAGAAGATGTCCGGGCCGCTGCCGCCGCAGTTGGTTGCGTCGTCATTGGCCGCGGCGGACGTATCAAAGGGGTTGGAGCCGAGCGCGGCCGGGGAAGCTGTAGCGCAAACGTCGTTGGCGAGGGGGGAGCTGATGTTCAGCGCACCGGCGCCCTGAGCGCCCGCCCAGCCGGCGACGCGGATGTAGTACGTTGTGCCCTGGGTGGTGTTGAAGGTGACGGCGCTGCTGAGGCCGCAGGAGTCGTCGTTGCAGGCGATCTCGGAGCCGCCGCAGGTGTCGTAGATGCTCACGATGGTGTCGAGGCCCGCGCTCTGGCAGGTGTCAAAGCGGTAGACCTCGCTGGCCGGGGCCACGAATGAGAACCAGACATCGGCGGAGCCGGGGTCGCCGTTGAAGCCGCAGGACGCCGCGCCCTCGTTGCCCGCGAAGCGGTTGTCGAAGGGGTTGGAGCCAATGGTCGCCGCGGTGGCGTTGGCGCAGAGGTCGTTGGCGGGGCCGGCGATGGGGCCGTTGATGTTGAGGACACCCGCACCGAAGGCGCCGCCGAAGCCGTCGACCTGGATGATGTAGGTTGTGCCGCCGGCCAGGAAGGTGCTGACGGTGCTCTGGAGCGTGCCGTTGTCGTCATTGCAGACGAGTTCGGTCACGCAATCGGCCTCGAGCACGGCGAGGATGGTGTCGAAGCCGGAGCCGATCGTGTCGATCTGGTAGCCGCCGCTGGCAGCGGGCGTGAAGGAGTAGAAGAGCTCGGGGCCGCTGCCGCCGCAGTTGGTGGCATCATCGTTGGCGGCTGTGGAGGTATCGAAGTTGGTGGAACCGATGACCACCGGGGTGGCGCCGCTGCAGAGGTCATTGGCCGCGGGGACGGCGACGTTGATCTGGCCGGCGCCCTGGGTGCCGTTCCAGCCCGCGAGGCGGACGAGGTAGGTGGTGCCCTGGACGGCGTTGATGGTGACCGCGCTGCTGAGGCCGCAGGCGTCGTCGTTGCAGGCGATCTCGGAGCCGCCGCAGGAGTCGTAGACGTTCAGGATCGTGTCAAGGCCGCCGCTCTGGCAGGTGTCGATGCGGAAGAGGCCCGTCGAGGGCGCGTTGAAGGAGAACCAGATGTCGTTGGAGCCCGCGTCGCCGCCGAAACCGCAGGAAGCGGCGCCCTCGGTGCCGGAGCAGGAGTTGTCGAACGCGACGGCCGAACCCACGGTGAGGGGCACGGCGTTGGCGCACAGGTCGTTGGCGGGGACGACGCCCTGCGTGACCTCAAGGCTGGTCTGGCCCTCGTCGGCCTGGCCCCAGCCCGCGACGCGGACCCGGACCTGCTGGCCGCTGGCCAGGACCGCGCGGGCCTGGCTGCCGGCCGCGAAGCCGCAGAAGTCGTCGTCGCAACCGATT
>DATAKA010000111.1:0-8373 GCA_036261855.1 Phycisphaerales bacterium
TGGGAATGACGCTGTCGGTGAAGCGGGGATCACGCGGGCGCGCGTCTTCGAGTTACGCGATGGGCGGCGGGGGCGGGGGCGGGGGTGGTGGGACGTCGCCGAAGGGGACGCGCTGGTCGAGAACGCGGTTGAGGTCGTCGATGAGGGCCTCGATGCTTGTTTCGGCGGGGTCCATTTCGCGGCGTTCGAACGGGGAGAGGCTCTCGCTGAAGTTCCCCGTTGCGCTGCCGAAGCGCGGCGGGGGGAGGCTGTCGCTGCCGGCGAGCGTGATGGCGCCGTCGAAGTTGATGGAGCCGCCGGCGACGAAGTCCACGCCGCGGTCTTCGCGGAGGGATCCGTCGCTCGCGAAGAGGTCCGCGGCGGGGCGGCGGAGGATGGTGATGGTGGGCGAGGTGATACGCATGTCCCCCACTGTCGTGATGTCGCCCACGGCGGCGCTGCCGGTAGCGTTGAGCGTGAGGTCACCGAGCACGGTGAACTTTTCACCGGTGCAGACGGCGAAGTCGCCGACGTTGATGGTGAGGTCGTCCTCGCCGACGATGGTGGCGCGGCGGGGGATGCCCAGGACGCGGTCGGCTCCGATGTCAAAAGGCACGAACTCGTCGCCGAGCGCATCGGTGCAGATCATGAGGGACGTGAGCGGCGCAAGCGTGCCGACGTCGCCCCCGAAGACGATGAGGCCGCCGGGGGAGCGGAGGAGCAGGCGGTGGGCACCGTCGAGCGTGCCGCCGAACCGCATGACGCCGCCGGCGAGGCTGGTCATGACGGCGTCCTGGACGAACCAGAAGGTGCCGTTGTAGCGCTGATCGCCGGTGGTGCGGACAACGACCTGGCCGAGGCCGCCGCCGCCGAGCGTGGTCGGGCCGTTGATCGTGACAAAGCCCAGCGGGGCCGCGCCGCCGACGTCGGCGTTGAACACGACTTCGCCATTGACGGTGAGGCCTCCGACGCCGAAGCCGGTGGCGTCGACGGTGCTCTTGAAGAACACCTGGGTGCCGGTAAGGGTGATCACGTCCTGCACCAGTACGGGGCCGACGTACGTCTGCGTGTGGATGGTGGTGACGTCGGCGTTGAGCGTCGCGTTGCCCTCTACCAGCAATTGGCACAGGTCGAGGTCGGCATTCACGATGGAACGCGCGGTGCTGAAGCTATCGAAGGCGCTGGCGCTGCGGAGGGCTAGATTGGAATGCTGCACAGGCGAGCCGTCGTTGAGGACGATGTCACCCTCGAAACTGTGGACCTCGTAGAGCGTGTCGCAGGAGAGGCCGCCACCGAACTGCTCGTAGAGGGGCAGGTCGTCGCTGGTCACGGTGGGGTTCTGGGCGAAGAGGAACCGCTGCGGGCTTGTGCCCTCGGCACCCAGCATGCCTCGGAACTGGGGTGCGTTTGTGACGGCGTCCACGCGAGCATCGCCGCCGATGCCAAGTCCGCCTGCGATGAGGCTGATGTCGCGGGCACCGATGATGGCGCCGGGCTGGGTGAATGAAACGTCGCCGCCGTTGCCGTTCAGGCCGCTGTTGAACAGCAGGAAACCCACATCGGAGGTGACGTCGGCCCCGACCTGCACGTGCTCACCGGCCTTGAAGATGCCGTCGTAGCAGGTGAAGATGGGGTCGCTGATCACGACGTCCTGCGCGGCCTGGGCGTTGATGTACGCGAAGTCCTGGCGTGCGCCGTCGGGCGTGTCGAACGTCACGGAGCCGTTGAAACTCTTGATGCTGACAAACGTCTCGATGGAGTTGTGGATAACGCCGCCGGGGCCTGTGCCCTGCACGCGGCTCTCGCCCTGATTGATGGTGACGGCCTGCCAACTGGGGACGCGGACGCTACCAAAATCTACAACGCCGGATGTGCCCTGGAGCACGATGTCGCCCGTGTACGCCTGGATGTTGGTGCCGCTGATCGTCTGGTCGAGGATGCTGCGGCCGGCCACGAGGGTGACGTTGTTCGCCTCGATCTCGAGGGAGTCGATGGGCGCAGGCGGCTGACAGGGTGGCGGTTCGCACGGTGGGGGCGGGCACGGGGGTGGATCGCACGGGGGCGGCGGGCAGGGCGGCGGTGGATCGCAATCACCGCGCACATGGCCGCGGCCGCGCGGGTTGCCGTCGTGCTTGCCATCGTGCTTGGTGTCGTACCCGCCGGAGGACTTGGACTTGTGGCCCCAAGCATGGCCCCTTGGGCGGTCCTCGCAATCGTTGCGGACGTGACCGCGACCACGGGGTTTGCCATCGTGCTTGCCGTCGTGCTTGGGGTCGCCGGATCCGCAGGGCGGCGGCGGGCAGGGCGGGGGCGCGCACGGGTCCGGTGGATCACAGGGCTTGGGCGGGTCGCACGGGTCGGGAGGGCACACATCCGGGGCCTTGCCGAAGATGATGTCGCGTCCGGCCTCAAGACGCAGGTCGCCATTCGTCTTGTGGATGCTCTGGGAGATCAGGATGTCACGAGTCGCATCGATGCGGACATTGCCCAGGAACGCCTCGATTGCTTCTGCGGAGACGAAGTAGTCGTCGAGGGACTCGTACGCCTCGATGACGCCGTCGAGAAGGTCTGCATCGTGCAGCGCAGCGCTCGTGATGTAGACGTCGCGCGGGTCCAGGTACAGCTCGGCGTCGGCGTAGCCTTCTTCACGCCGTCCGTAGACAGTGCCGCGGAAGCCGAGGGACCCGGTCGCGGAGACTTCGGCGAAGCCGGCATCGCCACCCTTGGCACCACCCGAGATATCAATGACGGCGCCGGGGGCGAACAGCGTGGAGCCGCCGTAGGAATGCCCCAAGATGCGACCGGCATGGGAAAGACCCGCGCCGCCCGCGACCGACAGCACGCTGCCGTCGGCGAGGACTGTGCCGGCGGTGGACGTCAGGATGATCCGACCGCTCTGGCCGTTGTCGGCGATGGCGGTGATGATGCCCGCGTGGTTGACATTGCGGCCGTGCACGAGGACGCCGCCCGCTGCGCCGGATGGGACATCGGCGCGGATTGTCCCGCTATTGGTGACGCTGCCACCGGGCGCCGCGAGCACCGCGCTGCCCGACCCCACAGTGACAGACCCGGTGTTCTTGACGCCAGCGCTGCTCATCGCGACCGAGAGAACATCGCCCGCGCCCAGCGACTTGAACCGTCGCGGCTGGGACATGGTTGTGTTCTGCATCTGGGGCTTCATTGGGCCGCCCGCGGTCGCAGTACTTGCTCCGGTCGCGGCAGCTTCAAGGTCCTTGCCGTCGATACGCACGCTGACCTTTGAGCCCTGCTCGCGGAGGAGCACATCGGTCCCGCTGATCATCGTCACGACGCCGCCCGGGGACACGATCGAGCCGTGATTCTCCACGATGCGTCCGATGAGGTGGACACTGCCGCCGGTGATCGAGCCCTCGTTTACCACCGAGCCGCCGACGCTGGTGAAGCGGTCGATGCCCTGGACGAAGTCCGCATCGCTCATCTTGGCGGACGCGGCCACGAACCGCGCGGCGTCGATCACGGCGTTGCGGCCGAACATGACGCCGGCAGGGTTGACCAGGTACACCTGGCCGTTGGCGAGCAGCGAGCCGTCGATGCGTGTGGGGGCGCTGCTCGTGATCCGGTTGAGGACGCGGGCATCGGCGGAGGGCTGGACGAACTGGACCGTCTGGCCTGAGGCGATGTCAAACCGCTGGTAGTTGATGACCGTGTTGTTCGCGGCGGTGATGACGGTGCGGGCGCCGTTGTTCTGGAACGTTGCTGAGCCACGGGCAACCTGCGCGCCCTCGATCTGCGCGCGAGCGGCCTCGACACTCAGGACCGAGCCCGCGGCGACCGCGAGGAGGCTCGCGGCGATGCGAGGGGATGTGGCTGCACGTTCCATTCTTCGGCTTCCTTCCGCCGCCCGCCGCGGCACACACACGCGGTTCTCAGTACACGATCGTGCCTACAAAGTGCAGTTGGATGTCGCCCCGCTCCACGAGGGTCGAGCCGTCACCGTTGTCGAGGTCTTCGAGTGCAACGCCGACGTCTGCCCGGATGTTGAATCGCCGAGTCAGCGAGAGTTCCAAGCCCACGCCCGCACCCACGAGCGTCTGGTCCACCTCGAAGCTCTCGCGGTCGCTGTTCATGGTCCGGCCCACGTCGACGAACGCGCGGGCGATCAAGTCCCAATCGGTGGGGCCATAGGCGTACTGAGGGTGCCACCGGAAGGGCTTGCCGAAGAAGGAGCCGGGCTCTTCACGGGCGTGCAGCAGTGCCGGGATGTGCAGGCGGTACTCCGCGCTCGCGACGAACGAGGAGTCACCCGCAACGACGGCTTCCGGGTAGCCGCGGACGCTGTACAAGCCGCCCAGAACCTCCTGGTAGTTCGGCACGAGGCGGCTCCCGAAGGCGTACTGGCCCGCGGCGCGGAGGGCGAACTCGTGCGCGAAGCCCGTGCGCTCGGAGAGCGAGCGATCCAGGAACGGCTCGAGATAGAAGGAATGGGTGATGTCGCCCTTGGCGATGGCCCACGTGCTGTCGGCGTTGGTGCGGCCCAGGGCCTGCTGCGCCTCGTCGCTCGCGCCGTCGAGGCTGAACTCGACCGTCGCGCCGCCGAAGGTGCGGAAGGACTCGCGCTGCTGTTCCATGCGTGCACCGATGTATCCAATCACAAACTCGTCATCGCCGGAGACATCGGCGAGGGTGTTCTCCACCGAAAGGTGCTCAACACGCACGCCGCCGACAGCGTCGATGAACAGGTCGTGACGCTGGTAGAAGTTCCAGATGAGTTCAGCGCCGAGGGCCCAACCGCTGCCCTCGAACGTGGCGTCGGGCAGACCGACGTCGGCGCTCGTGTACTCGTACCACGAGCCCTGAGCGCGCCAGCGCAGCCTGTCGCTGGTACCGACCGGCGCTTCGTAGCTGGCGCCCAGGGAGTTGACGTTGTCAAAGCTGGTGCGGTACTCCACGCTCAGCACGTCGTCGTTGTTGGTCAGTTGGTTGTGGAGGAACCCCAGCGTGTACCGCCATTCGTCGGTCGCGCGGCTGCCGTCTCGCTTCGCCTGGCCGTAGACCAGCCAAGGACGGTTCTCCGTCACCAGATAGTCGAGTGTCACCGCGCCGGGCTCCTCGCCCGTCGCGGCGACTGCGACATCAACGCGCCGACCGGAGTGGCGGTTGAGACGCGCGACATAGTCATCGATGGGACCAACCTCGAGCAGGTCTGCGCCGTCCCCGGCGTGGATGGGTGAGCGGTAGCGGATGCGTGCGTGCGCGGGGTTGTTCAGCGTGGAATCCGGGTCCACGCGCTCGCCCAAGCCCTGCGTCCGCACCTGCGTCACCTTGCCGGTGGTGATGAGGTACGTGAGGCCTGTCGAGCCTGCCCGCGTATCGATGACCAGCCCATCTTCGAGGTGCAACTGGGCAGGGTCCGGGGCGACGTACGCCGTGGGAAGGCCCAGTTCACGCAGCCGTTCGGCGACCGCGGCGGAAAGAACAGGGATCGCCGCGTCGTAGATTCCCCCGAGTGCGCCGAGTTCATCGAAACGGACGCGGACGCTCTCAACGCCTTCGCGCGGGGCGGTGTAGCCGTCGGCGAGCCGACCAAGCACGATTGTGCCCTGCATCACCTGTTCGACCGCGGGGTGGCGGGCGTGCTCCCTCGCGTACCGGAGTTCGAGGGACGACAGGGCGCGACGCTCACCGTCCAATGCGACATCCGCGAGCGCCGTCGGCGGAGCATCCTGCGCGATGGCGATGCCGCCGCCCACGCCAGCGGCGATGCCGGCAACAGCGACCAACGCCCAAATGGCGGCCTTGCCACACCTGCGTCCGTTCTGCGTCATGCGATGGACTCCTGACCACAACCTACCACAAAACCGCGGGCGTGCCACCCGAGTGCTTATTTTTTGCCCAGGGCAGCGGGTGCCGGTATTGTTTTTATCGGCCTTGCTCCGCGCTACGCCGCACACACGACATATCCAGACCTTCCGCTGGACCCGTGAACGTCATTGGCCGATGGGTGCGTCATGCGCCGCGCACGAATCCCGCTCGCTCTCTTTGCCACTGCGGTCCTGACCGCCTGCACGTCGAAGCCACCCTCGCGCGTGCACTACGTGGGCACGGCACTTGGCCCGATGCTGGCGCAAAACAACACTCCCACAGATGGGCGGCTGCGACTAGCCTCGCTGGGCGCAGGCGATGCAATCGGACGCAGCGTGCACCAGAACGATGTGTACCTCGCGTACCTCGCCGAAGTCTCAGCCCCGCTTCGCTTCACCAGCGTTCCCGAGGCGCCCTGAACCATTGGCACCGGCGGCCCTGACCATCTGACGCTCGCCCAAGGAACGACGCAGCTCGTCGAGCACCTCGACGCGGCCGGGTCGGTCCGCCATGACGACGAAGTAGCGTTCCGTCACGCCCTTGAGTGGGCTGATGGGCTTGACGCCGAACTGGCGTTCGATGTCCTTGAGGATCAGCGACGCCACGGGCAGTGCGCCGATGCCCGCCTCGGCGAAGTGGTGCATCTGAGAGCGGTCCTCGGCTTCGACGACGATCCGCGGCGTGATGCCGTTCACGCTCAACCAGCGATCAATCGCGACGCGTGTCGGCGTGCCGGACATGGGCAGGATGATGGGCGCACCGTTGAGGGACTTCGGGAAGTCGCGCTTGAGCTGCTTGGCGAGGGCCGGCGCAGCGCACAGGACCATGGACGTGCTGCCGGCCTCAAGGCTGATCATCTTGATGGTGCCCACCTCCGAAATCGCCTCGTCGCAGATGACCATGTCCAGGCGGCGCACCGAAAGCTCGCCCAGCAACTGGTCCACGCGCCACTCGCGCAGCACCAGGCTCGGCTGCGAGGCGTGGCGCAGGACCGGGAGTAGCATCGATCGCACGATGATCTTGGGCACGCCGTCGGCGGCACCCACTTGCAGCACCACGGGTTCGCGTTCGCCATCGATGGGCCGGGCGCGCACGAGCTCCGCGCACATGCCGACCACCTCTTCCGCGTACCGGAGCGTCCGCTGCCCATTGGGCGTTAGTTCAACGCCGCGCCCCGTGCGCCGGAAGAGCTCCCGCCCGAGCCGCTTCTCCAGCGCGGCGACCTGCTCGCTGATGCTGGGCTGGGACACGCCCAGTTCCTTGGCCGCGGCCGTGAAACTGCCGGTGCGGGCCACAGACCAGAAGTAGACCAGGTGGTTGAGGTTGACTTGTCGGAGGGCGGCGACGCTATCGGAAATATCAATGCTTGCCATGCTGAGTAAGTGTTGGCCTATAGAAGGCAAAAAGCCAATCAATTACTCGTCCGCAGGTCGTGCCCGCTCAGAGGAAGGGCGGGGGCGGCCTGCCCGCAAGCCTTGGTCGTTCGCGGAGGGCGCGGGCCCGTGCAGCCTGCACCCCACTCCCCGCGCGGTGCCCCGCGCCCTCCGTGACCGCCCTCGACAGGAATGCACGATACCGCATGCCGCACGCTCGCACCACCACACCTCGGCCCCGTCGCGACACTCCATCAATCGAGCACCGACGCCGCGTACGATCGCACCGGTGTCACGGTGAACCCAAACGGACACAGCAGTGATGCTCGACCTCGCGCTCCGAACAGCGGCAAGCACCGCGCGCCTGCTAGTTGCAACGGACTTTGATGGGACCATCGCGCCTTTGCACACGGATCCGCAAAGTGTGTTGCCCGAACCGACAGCCGTTGCCGCATTGACCACGTTGTGCCGCTCGCCCGATACCCAGGTGTGCGTCATCTCCGGGCGCTGCTTGACCAGCTTGTGGCGCTGCATGCCTCCGATTTCGGGGCTGGTCCTCCGTGGTTCGTACGGCGAGGAAGTTCACGCGCCTGCCGCGCGTTCCTCCCACGCGCAGACGCTCGACGACCTGCACACGCGCCTCGCGGGCGCGATCCAAGGGACATCTGCGCGGCTTGAGCGCAAGAGCCTTGGCATCGCGGTCCACACGCGCGGAGTCTCCAGGCAGCAGGCATTGGCTGCTGCAACGGCTGCCCGGCGCGCGGCGGCCGGGCTTCACGGCATTTCCGCGCGCGCCGGGCTTGACGTCGTGGACTTCACGCTGGTCCAGAGCGACAAGGCGGATGCCCTTCGGCAGGAGATCGACCTGTTCCAGCCGACCGCAGTTCTCGTGATGGGAGATGATGACGAGGACGAACGCATGTTTATCCACGCCCAGCCCGATCCAGTCACGGTCCGGGTCGGAAGTGGGTTCACCCGGGCGGAGTTCCGGCTTGAATCACCCGCACGCGCCGCGGCGGCCCTTGCACGCCTGTCGGAGCTCCGCGCTTGGTGGGCGACGGAGCGGGTGTAGTCTCGCTTGACCGCGGCTGCATCGCACGGGAAAGGCGCACCTATCGTTCAACTCGCACACCAACGCGGGGCGCAACGCCGCCGCGGAATGGAAGGAGTCTCCTGTGGC
>DATAKA010000129.1:0-33522 GCA_036261855.1 Phycisphaerales bacterium
AATACGACGGAGCACACCGTGAGCAACCGCGCCGCTTTTTTCTGGACGCCCTTCCTTGCCATGAGCGCTGCTTCGGTGGGCATCGCCGCCTGGAACGCCGGCGGTCGGTCGGCCGACTACAAGTTCTTTGACGAACTTGTCGAGGTCAAGCATCTCATCAGTTCCCGGTACGTGGACGAGGTCGATGAGCAGAAGCTCCGCGAGGGAGCGATCAAGGGCATGGTCGAGGCGCTCAACGACCCGTACACGGTGTACGTGCCGTCGTCGCAGCAGCACGAGTTCAACAAGGACCTGTTGGGCGAGTACGTCGGGATCGGCGCACAGGTGAATACCAGCAGCGGATGGCTCACCATCGTCTCACCGCTCGAAGATTCGCCCGCGTTCCGGGAAGGACTCCTGCCCGACGACAAGGTGCTTGAGATCGACGGCACGTCCACACAGGGCATGGATGTGGAGAAGTGCGTCTCCCTGCTCATGGGCGAGGCGGGCTCCCCCGTCACGCTCAAGATTGACCGCAAGGGACGAGTCTTCGACACGACCATCGTGCGCGAAAAGATCAAGACCCGAAGCGTCAAGGGCGTCCACCGCGACCCCGCCAACCCGCAGGAGTGGACGTTCACGCTCGATCACCAGCACGGCATCGGCTACATCCGCATGACGCAGTTCACGCCCGCAGTCTCGAAGGAGGTCGAGGCCGCGCTCAACTCTCTGGGCGCAGCGCGGGGCGACCTCAAGGGCCTCATCCTTGACGTCCGCGGCAACCCCGGCGGCCTGCTGAGCGAGGCCGAGGCCATCGCCGACATGTTCCTCAAGGACGGCGTCATCGTCTCCACCCGTGGCCGCACCCGGCCCGAGGAAGTGACGCGTGCAAAGTCCCCCGGCACCCTGCCCGAGTTCCCCATCATCTTGATGGTCAACGGCGAAAGCGCCTCCGCGAGCGAGATCCTTGCCGGTGCCCTCCAGGACAACCAGCGCGCGACCATCCTCGGCACGCGCAGCTACGGCAAGGGCAGCGTCCAGTCGCTCATTGAACTGGGCGCGGGCGGTGGCTCGGAGCTCAAGATGACCGAGCAGGGGTACTTCCTCCCCAGCGGCCGCAGCCTCACCCGCAAGGACACGAGCGCCGACTGGGGCGTGGACCCCAGCCCCGGCTTCTACGTTCCTATGAGTGACGACGAGTTCTTCGCCATGCTCCAGGTGCGCCGCAAGCTCGAACGGCTCCAGAACGGCACCGCGCAGCCCGAGGCCGATGCACCGACAGGCGAGCCCACGACCGAAGCCGCCAAGCAGGAGGCCGACGCCCTCGCCACCCCGCGCTGGGACGACCCGGAGTGGATCGTCTCCACCTTCAAGGACTCGCAGCTCGCCGCCGCATACCTGGCCATGAAGACACGCCTTGAAACCGGCGAGTGGAAGGGCACCGGGAGCGACCAGCCGCAGCGCGGCGCGATCGCCGCCGATGAACTGGTCAAGAGCCGCCACTACCGCGACCGCCTCGTCCGCGAGATCATCAAGGCGGATCAGCGGATCGAGGCCCTCGAAACCGCGGCCAAGGACGCCACCGTGACCGACAAGAAGGACTTCTGGGCCGACGACGTTGACCTCACCGACGGCGTCATCGAGGTCAAGGACAAGACCGGCAAGGTCGTCGCGACGCTGAAGGTCACGGGCAACAACGTTGAGCGCTGGCTCATCGATGCGGATGTAGAGAAAAAGTGAGCAGTGAGCGGTGAAGAGCGAATAGGGATCGCGGGCCTGCTGCGAGCTTCGCCGGCATCTTCTCCCTCGTGCTCTTTGCGAATCACTATTCACTGTTCACCATTCACTGCCCACTACTCCCGCTCCCATGCTCCTCCTCGCCCTCGAAACCTCCTGCGACGAGACCGCCGCTGCGGTCGTGCGTGACGGCACGCACGTCCTGAGCAATGTCATCGCGAGCCAGTACGACCTGCACGCCGAGTACGCGGGCGTCGTGCCCGAGCTTGCCAGCCGCGCCCATGTTGAAGCCGTCCTGCCCACCATCCGCGAAGCCCTCGCACAGGCCGGCATCGGCCTCGGCATGATCGACGCCGTGGCCGTGGGAAACAGGCCTGGCCTCATCGGCAGCCTGCTCGTGGGCGTGGCCGCGGCCAAGAGCCTCGCGTGGTCGCTGGGAAAGCCGCTCGTCGGCGTGGACCACGTGCGGGCGCATCTCTATTCGGGAATGCTGAACGCGCCGGACAACGGCGACGTCCGTCCACCCCTCCCCGGCCATTCCGGGGCGGAGGGGGGAGCATTCCCCGCCCTCGGCCTCGTCGTCAGCGGCGGCCACACCGCGATGTACGAGGTCCGCTCGTGGACCGACATCACGCGCCTCGGCGCGACGATCGACGACGCCATGGGCGAGGCCTACGACAAGGTCGCGGCGAT
Source organism: Phycisphaerales bacterium (assembly GCA_036261855.1). GTDB lineage: Bacteria > Planctomycetota > Phycisphaerae > Phycisphaerales > UBA1924 > BJHL01. The sequence continues at coordinate 2,410 of DATAKA010000129.1, forward strand.
GATGAGCCTGCCCCACCCCGGCGGTCCCAACGTCGACCGTCTGGCTCGCACTCCCGGTGCTGACGAACGCGTCTTTGACCTCCCCATCTCCCGCCTCAGCCCCACCTCGCTCGACTTCTCCTTCTCCGGGCTCAAGACCAGCGTCCTCTACGCCATCCGCGGCGTGCCCGAGCGGGCCGGCCGCGAGAAGCACGATGCCGCGCACGCACCAACGACGCCCGACCAGTTCCCCAGCCTCGCGGCGTCCTTCCAGCGGGCGACGTGCGCCGCCGTCACGCTCAAGCTTCAGCGGGCGGTGGACCAGTCGCGGGAGCGCGGTGTGACCTACCGCACGCTCCTCACCGGCGGCGGCGTCACGGCCAACTCGCGCCTGCGGACCGACCTCGCCGCGTTCGCACAGAAGAACGCCCTGTCACTCCGCCTCCCGGCCCTCGCGTACTGCATGGACAACGCCGCCATGATCGGCGGCCTGGCGGAGCACCTCCTCCGCGCCGGCCAGACGAGCACATGGGACCTTCAGGCCGTGCCGACGACGGCGTGAGCAGCAAGTACCGAAGTGCCGCAGGAGCAAGGCCAGTCAATCGCCCCGCCCACCCCACTTGTGCTTCGGCACTCGGGTACTTCGGGACTTGGGCACTTTGGTCTCCGGCACTTTCCCCCGTGTACCATGCTCCATGCCTTGGACCGCAGCCAAAGTCCGCTCCACCTTCATTGACTACTTCGTCCAGAAGCACGCCCACACGTTCGTGCCCAGCAGCCCCAGCGCGCCGCTGGACGACCCCACCCTGCTCTTCACGAACGCCGGCATGAACCAGTTCAAGCCCATCTTCCTGGGCCAGGCAGACCCCGCCACGCCCATGGGCAGGTGGAAGCGCACCGTCAACAGCCAGAAGTGCATCCGGGCGGGCGGCAAGCACAACGACCTCGACGACGTGGGCAAGGACACCTACCACCACACCTTTTTCGAAATGCTCGGCAACTGGTCCTTCGGCGACTACTTCAAGGACGAGGCTACGGCCTGGTCGTGGGAACTTCTCACGAAGGTGTACGGGATCTCCCCGGACCGCCTCTACGTCACCTACTTCGAGGGCAACGAGAAGCTCGGCCTGAAGCCCGACGAGGAAACCCGCCAATTCTGGAAGCGCTTCCTGCCCGACGACCACATCCTGCCGGGCAACATGAAGGACAACTTCTGGGAGATGGGTGACACCGGCCCCTGCGGCCCCTGCACCGAGATCCACTTTGACAGGATCGGCGGGCGTAACGCCGCGAAGCTCGTGAACAGCGGCGACCCCGACGTCCTCGAAATCTGGAACAACGTCTTCATCCAGTTCAACCGCGAGGCCGACGGCTCGCTCAAGCCACTGCCCGCGAAGCACGTGGACACCGGCATGGGCCTGGAACGTCTGGTCAGTTGCCTCCAGAACAAGCGCAGCAACTACGACACCGACGTCTTCGCCCCCATCTTCCAGCACATCGAACAGCTCACCGGCGCACCCGGCTACCGGGGTCGCCTCGGTAAGGACGACAAGGACAACGTCGATACCGCCTACCGCGTCATCGCCGACCACATCCGCACGCTCACCTTCGCGATCACCGACGGGGCGCTCCCCAGCAACGTCGGCCGCGGCTACGTCCTCCGCCGCATCCTCCGCCGCGCGGTCCGGTACGGACGGCAGATGCTGAACGCCAAGAGCGGTTTTTTCGCTCAGCTTGTGCCCATTGTCGTCGAGCACTTCGGCCCGGCGTTCCCGGAGCTCAAGAAGGACCCTGCCCGCGTGCAGGCAATCATCCTCGAAGAAGAAGAGTCCTTCGGGAAAACGCTGGACCGCGGCATCAAGCTCTTCAACGAAGTCGCCGCCAACGCCAAGGACAGCGCAATCTCCGGTGCCGACGCCTTCCAGCTCTACGACACCTACGGCTTCCCCATCGACCTCACCATGCTCATGGCCGAGGAACGCGGCCTGAAGGTGGACATCGCAGGCTACGAGAAGGAAGTCGAGCGCGCCAAGGAAGTCTCCAAGGCCGGCCCCGGCGGATCTGCCGGCGGCACCGCCAAGGCCGACCACGACAAGATCATCCTCTCCGGCGAGAACGTCGCACGCCTCAAGCACCTCCACGTCCAGCCCACCGACGACTCCCACAAGTTCGAGACCACGCCCGTCAAGGCCCACATCAAGGCCATCTTCAACGGCCACAACTTTGACCAGCACGCCCTTTCCAGTACCAGCCGGCGCGTCATCGGCATCGTCGTGGACCGCACCAACTTCTACGCCACCATGGGCGGGCAGGAGGGCGACACCGGCCGCATCCACACCATCGGCATGAGCCACACCGGCGACTTCACCGTCGAGAGCACACTGGCGTTCGGCGGCTACGTCCTGCACATCGGCCACGTCTCGCGCGGCGAACTCAGAGTGGGCGACACCGTGAGCATGGAGACCGACAAGCACCGCCGCCAGCATACCTCAATGAACCACACCGCCACCCACCTGGCCAACCTGGGCCTGCGGGAGGTGCTGGGCACGAACGTCGAGCAGAAGGGCTCGCTCGTGAACCACGAGCGCTTCCGCTTTGACTTCTCGCACAACCAGCCCGTCTCGCCCGAAGAACTGGGCAAGGTCGAGCAGAGCGTGAACGCCCGCGTGCGCGACAACCTCATCGTCCACGCCGAGACGGCCCCCACCGCCCTCGCGAAGCAGATCCACGGCCTCCGCGCCGTCTTCGGCGAGGCCTACCCCGACCCCGTCCGCGTCGTCGCCATCGGCGTGCCCGTGCCGGACCTCATGCAGCAGCCCGGCAGCGCCGAGTGGACCAACTACAGCATCGAGTTCTGCGGCGGCACCCACGTCGCCGCGACCGGAGAAGTCGCCGCCTTCGCCATCGTCAGCGAAGAGGCCGTCGCCAAGGGCGTCCGCCGCATCACCGCCCTGACCGGCGACGCCGCCAAGGACGCCGCCGCGAAGGCTGAGACGCTCCACGCCCGCGTGAAGCAGGTGGCCGCGTTCAGCGACAGTGACCTCGCGAAGAACGTCGCCACACTCGTGGGCGAGATCGACGTGGCCACCATCTCCTCGTCCCGCAAGGCCGGTCTTCGCGCCGAGGTTATCAAGCTCCAGGAACGCGTCAAGTCGCTGGGCAAGCAGCAGTCCGCCGCCGTGCAGGAGAAGGTCGTGAGCGAGGCCCGCGCCCTCGCCCAGGGTGCGCTCGCCGCCAACAGCATGGTGGTGGTCGCGCAGGTCGCGGCGGGCGACGACCGCAACGCCCTCCAGAGCGCTGTCAAGGTCATCCGCGACACGCTCCCCCGCGCCGCCGTCATGCTCTTCAGCGTGGACGACACAGGTAAGGCCATGATCCACGCCAGCGTGCCCGATGCGCTGGTCGCCAAGGGCCTCAAGGCCGGCGCATGGCTCCGCGACGCGGCCACCGTCATGGGCGGCAAGGGCGGCGGCAAGGACGACAACGCTCAGGGCGGCGGCACCGAAGGTGCCAAGGTCAAGGACGCCATGCGCACCGCCGAGCAGGCCGCCCATCGGGCACTGGTCTGACATGGACACCGGACCCAAAGCTCCCGCACACTCCCCCGGCGACGATGCCGAGGAGAAGCTCCGCGAGCTTGAGGCCATCCACCTCCCCCCCATCGAGCCCAACGACCCCCGCCTGGCGATCCCCGAGACCCTGCGAAAATCGGGCCCCAGTCCCCGCGCCGCCGCCCCTGGCAAAGACCAAGGCTCCGCCAACCAGCTCATGCGGATCAGCGCCGTGGGCACCAACTTCGCGCTCGCCGTCATGGGGCTGGGCCTCATCGGCTGGGCCCTCCAGCAGTGGCTGTGGCCTGGGACCGCCCCATGGCTTCTGGTGGGTGGTCTGCTCCTGGGTCTGGTGGTCGGGGCGGTCCGGTTCGTCCACGACGCCAAGGCGCTCATGAAGTAGTGGACTCGCCGGCGGCCCCCCTGAACGAGGCAACGACCCGACCCTGACGAACGGCTGACACGCCCTGTGGGACGCTCGCCAACCCGGACCCCCGCACCTACTATCGCACCCCCCACGCCGGACGCCCGGCCGAGGGTACCCACCCGGAGTTTCCGCCCCGTGGACACGATGTCCCTGCCCACCCTCCAGACCCCTGCGTGCACGCCCTCGTGCACGTGCGCGCGCGTCTGGTCGCTCGTGGGCATGTACACGGTTTCCGCTTTGGTCGGTGCGGTTGCTGGCGGCGGGGTTGCCGCGTTCAACGGCTGGGGCGCGGAGAGCGACCCGGTCCGCGCGGCTGGCCTTGCTGGTGCCGCCGTGCTCGCCACCTCGCTGCTGGTTCTGGGCGCGTTCCGCGCCATGAACTTCGGCATGATCGCGACCAAGGCCGCGCCGAGCCCGACTGTTCAGCCCACGATCCTGACCGCCATGTCGGCCGCCCGCATGATGCTCTCCCTGGTCGCGGGGCTGGGCCTGTACCTGGTCCTGAAGCCCGAGGGCAAGACCTTCTGGGTCGCCTTCCTGCTGGGCGGGCTGCTGTCCCTGCTTGTCGAAACCGCGTGGTCCATCCGTTGGCTCCGCGCTTCCGCCGCTTCTTCACCGTCCGCCGCGAGCGGGCCGGAGGTTGGTTCATGATGGACGCTGTCTTCACCCTGGCCGCGAGCAACCCCGTCGACCACGTCGTCAACGCGGCCCCCCACGCCCCGTGGGCCGTGGGCAAGCTCTTCGGCATGGAGGGCGTGTGGCTGTGGTCCTCGCACGTGGGCACGCTGCTGCTTGCGGGCCTGCTGACGGTCATCGTCCTCTGGTGGGCGAGCACCAAGATCGCGACGGGCCCCGAGAGCCAGGGCACCAACCGGTACGTCACGTCCAACCCCTTCGCGCACATGATCGAGGTCATCTGCCTCTATCTGCGTGACACCACCGTCCGCCCGCTCCTCGAAGGCCGCACCGACAAGTTCATGCCCTTCCTATGGACGGTCTTCTTCTTCATCCTGATCAACAACATCCTGGGCCTGGTGCCCTTCACGGACGCCGCACACCTCATCGACGGCATCACCGCGCTCGCACAGGGCAAGCAAGAGGTGGGCCACGCTTTCTCCGGCTTTATCGGCGCGACCGCGACCCAGAACCTCTTCGTCACCGCGGCCCTCGCGATCATCGCCGCGCTGGTCATCAACTTCGCCGGTATCCGCGAACTGGGCATCGGCGGCTACCTGCACCACCTGACCGCAGGCACGCCCTTCTACCTCTGGCCCCTCATGATCCCCATCGAGATCATGGGCACGGTCATCAAGCCCGTCGCCCTGGCCCTGCGTCTCTTCGCCAACATGACCGCCGGCCACATCCTGGTCGCCGTGCTCTTCATGTTCGCGGTCAAGGGCCTTCAGATGCTCGCTGGCGGCGCTGGGGGTGTCGTCCTCGGCGGCGCGATCTCCATCGTCTCCGTCGTTTCGGCCATCGCCATCTACTTCCTGGAGCTCTTCGTCGCCTTCCTCCAGGCCTTCGTCTTCATGTTCCTCACCACCGTGTTCATTTCCCAGCTCAGCCACCACCATGAAGATCACGAGCATGGTGGTGCACACGATCACGAGCACGCGCACGCCTAACCCGCGTCCGCGAGCATAACGGGTCCGGCCCCGCACGGGGCCACTTTGAGCATCCCTCGTGATGATCCAGCCAGAAAGGTCCGCAGTATGAAGATCTCCAAGTTCGCGGCGCTCGCCACCCTCGCCCTCCCCGCCGTCGCCATGGCGCAGACCACCACGGTGGGCGTCACCACCGGCCAGGGCCTCGCGGCTCTGGGCGCCGGCCTCGCCGTCGTCGGCGGCGGCCTGGGCATCGGCATGATCGGCAAGGGCGCGGTCGAGAGCATCGCCCGCCAGCCCGAGGCCAAGGGCCCGATCGGCACGAACATGATTCTCGCCGCCGCGCTCGTCGAAGGCGCGACCCTGTTCGCCGTCGTCGTCGGCCTCCTGGTCGGCTTCGTCAAGTAATCCACGCGTACCGCGGTGTCGAGAGACCCCGCGGTGCTTTGTCCGACCAGTTGAGCACCACCCGGGCGACCCACGCCCGACAGATTGGGAGTTCCGCATGAAGGCCCAGCAGTTCCTCTCCCGCGCCGCGTTCCTCGCCATGTCCGCGCTGCCGGCGGCGTTCGCACTCGCCGACGACACCCACGCCGACCACGCCCACGCCGTCGAGAAGGCCGGCGTGCTCCCGACCGCGCAGCAGGCCATCGTGCCGGCGATCGTCTCGCTCGTCGTCTTCGCCGTTGTTCTCGCCGTCCTCTCCCTCAAGGTCTGGCCCGCCATCAGCAAGGGCCTGAAGGACCGCGAGGACAAGATCCGGAACGAGATCGACTCCGCCGAGATGGCCAGGAAGCAGGCCAAGGACGCGCTGGAGCAGTACCAGCAGTCCCTGTCGCAGGCCCGCGCCGAAGCCCAGAAGGAAATCGACAAGGCCCGCGCCCAGGCCCAGGCCATCGGCGCGGAGCTCAAGCAGAAGGCCGACGTCGAGCTCTCCGCCATGCGTGAAAAGGCCATGCGCGACATCGACGCCGCCAAACGCGCCGCCGTCTCCGAGGTCTACGCCCAGGGCACCCAGCTCGCCACCCTCATGGCCGGCAAGATCCTGGAGCGCAGCGTGAACGCCGGCGACACCGACAAGCTCTTCCAGGACTCCCTCCAGCAGCTCCAGGGCATGAAGAACTGAATCGCACGCGCGGCCCTCTCCCCCACCGACGACCACACCACGCAGGTTTGGAGCACCCATGCCCCTCGTGACCGAGCCCAGCAACACCACCCGCGTCTACGCACGCAGCTTCTTTGACCTCGCCCACGACAAGGGCGGGCGTGAAGGGGTGGAAACCCTCGCCTCCGAACTCCAGCAGGTCGTGGAGCTTGCCCGCGGCAACCCGAAGTTCGGCGAGCTGCTGAGCCACCCCACCATCACCGCCGACGTCCGCGCCAAGAGCCTGGACCGCATCTTCAAGGGGCAGGTGAGCGACCTCACCTTCCGCTGCCTCATGGTGCTCAACGAGAAGGGCCGCATCAACGCCCTCCCCGCCATCGCCACCTCGCTCGAGGAGGTTGCGCAGCACAAGTTCGGCAAGATCGAGGTGGACCTTTTCACCGCCAAGCCCGTGCAGGGCACCGAGCTCGACGGCCTCCGCGCCCGCCTCGGGCAGACCCTGGGCAAGGACGTGGTCGTTCACGCGTACACCGACCCCAAGATGATCGGCGGCGTGAAGCTCAAGATCGGCGACCAGCTCGTGGACGCCTCCATCGAGAGCCGCCTCCGCCGCATGCGCGACAAGCTGAACACCAGCGGCGGCGCTGCCCTCCGCTCCCGCATCGCCGCGGCCCTCGAAGGCTGAACCTTCCGACCTCGCATACCAACGCACCGATGCCCCGCATCGGGGCGTTTTTTCTGCGCTCAAGCCCCGACAGTTTCGCGGGTTTCGCCGCACCAAAGGGGCCGTTTCCACCTACACTGCGGCACTATGTCCAAGAAGATCATCGGCTCCGTCAACGTCGCCTCCCAGAAGGTCCTCGTCCGCGTGGACTTCAACGTCCCAGTCGAGGACGGCGCAATCATCGACGACCGCCGCATCCGCGAGGCGCTCCCCACGATCAAGTCCATCATCGACCGTGGCGGTCGCTGCATCCTGATGAGCCACCTCGGCCGCCCCGAGGGCACCGGCTACCAGGCGGAGTTCAGCCTCAAGGTCGCCGCCGACCGCCTCTCACAACTCCTCGGCAAGCCCGTGGGCTTCCCCAGCCAGGACTGCACCGACGCGAAGGCCGCGGCCGCAATCGCAGCGATGAAGGACGGAGACGTGATCCTCCTGGAGAACGTCCGCTTCCACAAGGAAGAGAAGAAGGGCGAGGCGGCGTACTGCGCGAAACTCGCGGCGTACGGCGACGTGTACGTCAACGACGCCTTCGGCACCAGCCACCGCGCCGAGGGCAGCATGGTGGGCGTGCCCAAGGCCATGGCGGGCAAGCCCCGCGTCATGGGTTTCCTCGTCGAGAAGGAACTCAAGTACCTGCACGCCGCATTGGACAAGCCCGCCAAGCCCTTCGTCGTCGTGCTGGGCGGTGCCAAGGTCTCCGACAAGATGGGCTGCGTCACCAACCTGCTCCCCAAGGCCGACACCATCCTCGTCGGCGGTGCCATGGCCTACACCTTCCTCAAGGCCCTGGGCAAGCGCGTGGGTGAGAGCAAGGTCGAGGCCGACCGCCTCGAGGACGCCAAGAAGATCATCAACGCCGCGGCGAACGCCAAGTGCGAGCTGCTCCTCCCGGTCGATCACGTCTGCTCCACCCAGTTTGACGAGAACGCCGGCGACATCGAGGTCTTTGACGAGCACATCAAGGACGGCTTCATGGGCCTGGACATCGGCCCCAAGACCCAGACCCAGTTCGCCATGAAGCTCATGAGGGCCAAGACGATCGTCTGGAACGGCCCCATGGGCGTCTTCGAGTTCCGCCCCTTCGCCACCGGCACTCAGCAGGTCGCGAAAGCCATCGCCGACGCTACCCGGAACGGGGCAACCAGCATCGTCGGCGGTGGTGACTCCGCCGCGGCCGTCGAGAAGTTCGGCCTCGCTTCCGCCATGAGCCACGTTTCCACCGGCGGCGGTGCGAGCCTTGAAATGCTCGAAGGCAAGCGGTTCGAGAGCATCGACATCCTCGATAACTCTTAAAGACGGATCAATCTCATAATTACCCTCCCCGGGTGGTCGCAGTGCTACTTAGATTGTGGTAGCATTGTTCATGACCGAGTGGCCAGGCCAGAACCAGCCTTCCACAAATGACCCGGAGGGGCTTGTGAAGCAGAAGAATAGCGGACCGGTCAACCTTACCGAATTCAGGGCGTGGTCAGCCATGCCCGGCGTGGCGATGACGATCGGTGATTCCAAAGAGGTCGTCCACTGGTGCAACGCGGCGTTCGCCGAGGCATTCGCGAAGACCCCGGAACAGATCATCGGCCTTCGGTACAGCGATTACCTCCCGGCACACGTCCTGGAAGAGCGGCGGGAGCTCTGGCGCCCCTTGCGGGAACGGGGCGAGCGCGTCGAGTACGACCAGTTCTTCACCGACCGGCGGGTTCACACCACCTGTGCGCCCCTCCACCCGGAAGTGATGGGCGAAGACAAGTTCATCTTCCGGTTCGTGCCAGAGCACGAGCCCACCAACCGCGACAAGCTTGCGGCGACATCCATCCCTTCCGAGTTCCTAGTGCTCTCACCCGCGGAACTTCGCGTACTCCACGCATTCGCCCAAGGCTGGAGCCGCGAAGAGATGGCCCGCCGGATGTACCGCTCGCCGCACACGATCCAGGTCCATCTGAAGAACATCTACGCCAAGCTGGGCGTCCACCGCGAAGTCGACCTCGCGTTGAGACTTGGCAAGTCCGGGCTCGGGGGCTTTTCGGTGGTCGAGTGGGAGAAGATTGTCGACGCCAACACGAAGGTCCAGCGACAGGACAACGGGACCGGGCCGCCGCCGAGGGAACGAACGACCGGCACGTAATCCGAGTTGGTTCCGAACGAACGAGGCTGAGCACCCGTTCCTTGACAACGTGTGCGGGGGGCGACAGCGTGGAACCTCGATGTTGAACCTGCTGCACATCGTGCGAAAGTCCGGCCCGATCGCGGGTTGTATGGGTACAGGCTGAAGCCGCTCCAGCCACTTCCGAGATCCATGAACTCACCGGGGCATTCCGGCTTGCTGATGAAGCGCCCGGGCACGCGTACGCCCGGATGCGTCTTCGCGACACCGCATCCAACCCCGACCGATGGCGCGATGAAGCGCTGCGGAGAGTGCCATCCCTCGCACGCACATCCGAGGATCAAAGGTCCGTCTGCACCCAGAATCGCGTGACCCGGCAATGGCCTGGCGTTTTCGACGGCGATTGGTCGAAGGCGTGAATTGGTAGTCCGTTTCGCACCAATTCGTGGTGCCGCGTACCTCAATTGCGGTGTTTCTCTGGGGAACGTTGAGAGAACAACCCGCGGCACCGATACTTTGGAATGCACTCATCGTCCCACTGCTCGCCCGAAGATCGTCCACCGACTCCCTGTGGAGTCCTTGCGACCCGCGAAGTTGCCGACACTGCCAGCATGGTCCCGGGCACAGGGGTTGTTGTCCGCGACCGAAACTGGAAGGTCGTCTGGTGCAATGACATGTTCGCGCGCCAGTTTGGCGGATCACCGGAGTCAATGAAGGGCACTTCCATCTACGACATCCTGCCGGCCGACGCGGCGGAGGAACGCGTGCAGTTCATGCGCCAGTCGGTCGAGCAGCGCGTCCGGGTGCAGTACATCTCGATGTGGTGCGGCAAGCGCAGTTCAACGACGATCCTGCCGCTGGACCCCGCGTCCTTCGGGCACGAGGGCGTCCTGGTGGTGCTGGCCCCCGCGCTATGCCCCGACGAGGGCCGTGACCTGCCGGTCTGCGGGACTCCGGTGCTCGGCGGCGGTCTTGAGCGGCTGTCCAAGGCCGAGCTTTGCATCGCGTACCTGTTCGCACGGGGTCTGACGCCCACGGAGATCGGCGTGCGCCTCAGCCGCAGCGAGCACACGATCAACGATCACATCAAGGCCATACACCGCAAGCTCGGTGTCTCCCGCGCTCCGGAGCTCGCCACCATCCTGGCACACTCGGGCATCGCCGCGTTCACCGAGGCCGAGTGGTGCGGCCTTTCCGGCGCGACCATCCCCAACGCCTCTCACGCGTACGAGACCAAGCCGGTCGGCACCACGGTTGCTCGGTAGTCGTTGGTGGTACAGTCGCCTTCATGCCCGAGGCGACGGTGACACAATGCGACTGGCTGAACGGCGCGATGACGCTCCCCCGCGCGTGTGTCGACCTGCTGTACGCAGATCCCCCGTTCAACACCGGTTCGGCGAAGGGCACCCCGGCCCGTGCGGTGTCATTGGGACGGACCCGTGCGGCGTACGCCGACGCGTGGGATTCACCCCAGGAACACGCCGCGTGGCTCCGGGAGCGGTTGGTGGCAACGCTCCCGGCACTCAAGCCAAGCGCCAGCGTGCTGATTCACTGCGACTGGCGTTCGTGCCACCACCTCCGGCTCGTGCTGGATGACGTGCTCGGCGCGAAGAACTTCGTCAATCACCTTGTGTGGCAGTACGGGCTGGGCGGCAGTTCACCGCGGACGTTTGCCCGCAAGCACGACGACATCCTGCTGTACCGTGTGGACTTTGCGCGGGGCTGGTTCGATGCGCCTCGCGTGCCCGCGACCAGCAACCGCATGAAGGGGCAGACCAAAAAGGCGACCGACGTGCTGGACATCCCCAGCCTCAACAACATGAGCCGCGAGCGCACGGGCTACCCGACGCAGAAGCCGCTCGCGCTGCTCGACGTGCTCGTGCGGGCGTGCTGCCCGCCGGGCGGGCTCGTGCTGGACCCGTGCTGCGGGAGCGGCACCACATTGGTGGCAGCGGTCGCGGCGGAACGACTCGCTGTCGGCTTCGATATCAGCGCTGAGGCGATCCGCACGGCGCGCCGCAGGCTGGGAGCCTGACTTCGTGCCGCGTACGCCACGCCGTGGGTAGACTTGCCCCCTATGGAGTGGTTCCAGCGCTGGTATGCCAAGCGCGTCGTCAACGTCAACATCAACATCCTGCTCGCCGGCGCGATCGCCATCGGCATCATGTGGGTCGTGATGCACTTTGTGAACGTGCTGGACATCGACGGCCACCTCTCGCGCCGGCTGCACGTGAACGTGAAGTACGTGAACGTCACCCTGTCGTTCCTCATCGACCTCGTCGCGGACCTGGCCGTGTACTACGTCCTGCACTGGTACGCGAACCACGCCCCGGGCAAGCTGGGCGGCAAGCTCATCAACCCCGAGTACAGCGACATGACGTTCATGCAGGACGCGACCAAGATCCAGGTCGAGCGCATGATCCTGTCGCCCATCCTGTACGGCGTGGCGCTGGGCCTGCAGCTCTTCCTGCTCCACCAGGACTTCCGCCCCCCCACCGCCGCGGCGCTCGGCTTTGCGGTGGGCATCACAACGACGCGGACGCTGCACACGCTGTGGATGGTGTGGGAGTCCAAGCGCAAGCGTGCGAAACTCCCGCCGGGTAACGGGGACTGACGCCGCGGCCGGAGAAGTTGCCGTTCGTCAGCGGCGACGGCGTGACGCCACCAGCACCGTGGCGGCCAGCAACGAGCATGCGCTGGGTGCGGGCACCACGTACGTGAGGTCGTCCCAGCCGATGCCGTTGCCACCGTTCGCGCTGTCGATGGGGCCGGTGCCACCCGGGCCCCGGATCTCAAGGCGGGTGACGTTGGTGAAACTGGACAGATCGATGAACAGGTTGCCGTAGCCGTAGGTGTTGGGCGCTGCGGCAAGGCCCGTCAGGTTCTGTGTGCCCAGAAGTGTGTTGCCGCTGTAGGCAAAGAACGTCGCGACCGTGCCGTACCCGTTGGGCTCCACGGCCCAGATCGAGAGGCCGGAGACCGGGCTCGCGAAGTCGATGTACACGTTGTTGATGCAGTCGGGCTCGCCGCCGATGGCGGCGGTGCAGAGGAAGTTGGGGTACGACACCGGGGTGCCGCCCATGGTGTACGTGCCCTCACCGGGGTCTGACGAGAACGTCACGCCCGCGTACTGGTTGGTGACCTGCACGCCGGTTGCGAGATCGTCGAAGGTGATGGTGGTTGCACGGGCGCTGCTCGCCACGAGCATTCCGATGGCGGCGGCGCTGCACATGGAAAAACCCATGGAAAACCTGGGGTGGAAGGGCATGCTTGTCCTCTCTCTCGAACTTCCGGGACCGTGTGCGGGCGGCCCGGATGGGCGCCACGCACCCTGCGCAGCATACCTATTGAAACCCCTTGATGCAAGAGAATTGCACGCTTGGCACTAGACCCGCTGCGGGCCGTGAAAGCAGACCGGTGGCCCGGCCCGATCGGACGAAGCGGAGGTCCCATCCGCTGGTTGACTTTACCGCGCGTACTCGATCGCCCGCGTCTCGCGCAGCACCGTCACGCGGATCTCGCCGGGGAACGTGAGCTCCTCACTCACCTTCTTGGCGATCTGGTGGGCGATGAGGAACGCCTCGTTGTCGTCCACCTTGGACGCGTCGATCATGACACGGACTTCGCGGCCGGCCTGGATGGCGTAGGCCTCGGTCACGCCCTTGAAACCCATGGCGATGTCCTGGAGTTCATTGAGGCGCTGGACGTACTTCTCGAGGCTCTCGCGGCGTGCGCCGGGGCGGGCGCTGCTGACGGCGTCCGCGGCCATGACGATGGGCGTGTAGAACGACGTGCTCGGGATGTCGGCGTGGTGGCCGCCGATGGCGTTGAGGACCGGCTCGCGCTCGCCATACTGCTTGGCGAAGTCCATGCCGATCTTGGGGTGACCGCCCTCCATTTCGTGGTCCATGGCCTTGCCGATGTCGTGCAGGAAACCGCAGCGGCGGGCGATCGCGCCGTCGAGCCCCAACTGTTCGGCGATGATCTGGCAGAGGTACGCGACCTCGACGCTGTGGCGGAGGACGTTCTGGCCGTAGGAGGTGCGGTACGCGAGCTTGCCCATGGCCTCCACAACCTTGGGGTGCATGCCGCGGAGGTTCACCTCGAGGGAGGCGTCCTTGCCGAACTTCATGATCTTTTCGCTGATCTCGGAGCGGACTTTCTCGACGACTTCTTCGATGCGCGTGGGGTGCATGCGCCCGTCGGCGATGAGTCGCTCCAGGGACTCCACGGCGACAGCCTGACGGACCTTGTCAAAGCAGGAGACGATGATGACGCCGGGGGTATCGTCCACGATGATGTCCACGCCTGTGGCCTTCTCGATAGCGCGGATATTGCGGCCCTCGCGCCCGATGATGCGACCCTTCATGTCGTCGCTGGGGATGGCGACGCTGCGGACCGTGCTGTCGCTGGTGTGCTCCGCGGCGTACCGCTGCACGGCCATGAGGGTGATTTCGCGGGCCTTCTCCTTGGCCTCGTTCTCAGCGTCCTCGATGATCTTGCGGGTGAGCTTGGCGGCCTCGTGGCGGACTTCCTGCTCGATGCGGGCGAGGAGGGCTTCCTTGGCCTGCTCCCGGTTCATGCCGGCGACGGCCTGGAGGGCACGCTTCTGCTCCTCGAGGTTCTTGGCGGACTCTTCATCCCTCTTGGCGATAGTCTCTTCCCGCTGGCGGAAGGATTCGGCCTGGCGGGTGAGCTGCTGCTCCTTCTGGGACTGGGTCTCTTCCTTGCGGTCGATCAGGTCCTCACGCTTGGTGAGACGCTTCTCGGTCTCGCGGATCTCGGCTCGGGCCTTCTCAAACTCGGCCTCGGCTCTCTGCTTGCGTTCCAGCAGCTGCTTCTCGGCCTCGACCACCGCCCTTTCGGCGGCGGCCTTCCCGTCGCGTTCCGCGGCGGCGGTGATTTCGGCTGCGCGCGACCTGGCCTGGGCGAGGGCCGTGTTGCCCATCAGCCGAGGGATGAGGATGCCGGCGGCCAGGCCAACCCCGAGGGCGACGACCGCGATGATGATGGTGAGGGCATCGACGCTCCCCGTTGAGGTTGAGGGGGTTGCGGCGAGAAAGACGCTTGCAAGGACCATGTCACACCTCCGCGTAATGAACGCGGGAGCGCGAGATCGCGGCGGCAGGGAACGGGCCGATCAGAACGGCGTCCGCAGAGTCCGGGGCGGCACACGCAGAGCATGGCAGCTTTGGCGAGGCATTGATCCTCCCAAGCGGCCCGTGGTTGTGGGGAGTGCGTGTGTCACAGTGCAAGGGACTTGGCGGGACGTGCGTGGTTCACCCAACGGGCGTCCAAACCCGGCGGGCGTCGAGAACTGATTGGATCACACGCAGGCGAAAACAACAAAATAAGAAGGAATCACCCGCCTGAGTGTGCAAACATCACCCTGATCGTGCCGGCTGCCGTCGCGAGGCACCGCCCCGCGGGAAACCAACCGTGTGTATCCTAGGGTCGGCAAGGCAGTGAAGTTGCACTGAATCTGAACGAACGGGCGGCGCTGGCTGCTCACCAAGGGACGAGCAATGCGAACATTTTCCGTACTCTTCAGTGGTGTGGTGGGCATGGCGGTGGTTGCCGCCGGCTTGAGCGGCTGCAACAGCACGCGGAACCTCCGGCGTGGCCCGCAGGGCACGGTGGCGATCGCCAACCTGCCGCCCGCCCCCGAACCCAGCCGCGTGGCCCCGCCACCGATGGTGTGGGCCCTGGACGTGCTCAACGCGCAGGGTTCTGTCACGGTGCATGTGGACCCGAAGGTGGTGCTGCCCGTCGTGACGGTGCGCGCCCCGGAACTGGAGGACCGCACCAACCCAGCGCTGTGGGTCGCTTCGGAGGCTGTCGAGGAGGATGGCAAGCGGCTGCTGCGAGTGGCCGCGATGGGCCCGGAGGCGCAGAAGCACGTCTCGCTCTACCTGTCCATCACCGTTCCCGCTGTTGACGGTGTGCGCGTGCGCAACGCAGGGGGTGCCGTGGAACTGTGGGACGTCGCCGGGAAGGTGGACGTCGAAAGCGGCGATCCTGTTTCGCCGGGGTCCTCGATCCTTGTGAAAACGCGTGCTCCGCTCACGACCGGTGTGCGGGCGGTGACGAACACCGGGGACGTCCGCGTCTTCTGCGGCGAGCAGAGCTCCGGGCTCGTCGATGTCCGTGGGGCACGCGTGAGCGTGGTGACGCCGGCGCTCGGCAAGAACGGGCAACTCACCGGGGTGAGGCACGACGCCACAGCGTTCGCCGCGCGGATTGGCACTTCCGAGGCCCCGATCGAGATCAGGTCCGCGAAGGGCCTTGCGGACCTGCGGTTTGACCAGAAGGCAAACCAGAAGGCGAACCAGCAGGCGAAGAACTAAGGCTGGGCTCTGGACCGAGCACCGAGTCGTCACTTCCGCAGCCGCGTGTCGCTCACTGTGGCGAGGCGCAGGATGTTCGCCTGCGTCATCGCTTCACCGGTGAGTTCACCGGTGATCGCGCCCTCGCACATCACGAGTACGCGGTCGGAGAGCGCCAGGAGCTCGGGCATTTCGCTGGAGACCAGGATGATGGCGCACCCGGAGTCCGCGGCCTGCCGGATGAGCCGGTAGACCTCGTTTTTCGTGCCCACATCGATGCCGCGGGTGGGCTCGTCCAGCAAGAGCACCCGCGTGTTTCGGCCCATCCACCGGGCGATGAGGAGCTTCTGCTGGTTGCCGCCGGAGAGCTCGCCGGGCAGGCTGGCGATGCTCGCGGCCTTGACCCGGAAGTCGGTGAACTTGTCGCGGATGATGCTGCGCTCCCCGGCGCGGCTGCGGAATCCCAACGCGTTGGCCAGGCTGGGCATAAAGGGCAGGACCGTGTTCTCGCCGACGCCCAACAGGAAGAAGAGCCCCTGGTTGCGGCGGTCCTCCGGCACGTAACCGATTTTCGCGGCGATGGGGCCCCGGGGCGAGGCGCGGTCCACGAGTTCGCCGCCGACACGCACCTCTCCGGTGGACTTGGGGTCCAGCCCGAAGAGTGCATCAAGGAGCTCGCTGCGGCCGGCACCGACGAGGCCGCCGATGCCCAGAACCTCGCCCGCGTGCACGGTGAGGGAGACGTCGCTCAGCTTGCGGGGCGACGAAACGCCGCGGACTTCCAGCACCGCCTTGTGGGTTGCCACTTCTGCGGCGTGGGCAGCCCGCTGAAACTCGCCGCGTTTGGCGGTCTCGATGCGGCGCCCGATCATCTGCTCCACGAGCGTGGGCTCGTCGATCTGCTTGACGACGTTGGTTGCTACAAAGCGGCCGTCACGGAGGACCGTGACGCGGTCGCACACCTGGAAAATCTCGCCCATGCGGTGGCTGACGTAAATGATCGTGATGCCATCTCGGGCAAGGCCACGGGTGATCTCTATGAGCCGGTCGGCCTCCGACACGGAGAGCGAGCTGGTGGGCTCGTCGAGGACGATGACCTTGGGCTTCCCCTTGGCCTTGCTGCCGGGGGCTGAGCCGTCGTCCAGGGCGCTCGCGATCTGGCAGATCTGGCGGCGGCCCGGGCTCAGGAGGCCCAGCGGCGCTTCAACGTCGATGGCGGGGTCGAGCGCGTGCACCAGGCGCGCGGCACGGTCGCGCATCG
Organism: Phycisphaerales bacterium; assembly: GCA_036261855.1. GTDB lineage: Bacteria > Planctomycetota > Phycisphaerae > Phycisphaerales > UBA1924 > BJHL01. The sequence continues at coordinate 19,488 of DATAKA010000129.1, forward strand.
CGCGGAAGTCCACCACGGAAGCGCCGCCGCGGGACGAACCGACGCGCACGGGCATGTCGTGCAGGCAGAGGTTCTCGGCGACGCTGAGGTTGGGGCACTGCGCGAGTTCCTGGTGGACCAGGCGGATGCCGGCATCGAATGCGTCGTCAAGGTCGCCGGGGATCAGGACGCGTCCGTCGATCGTGACGGTGCCGGAATCCTGCCGGTGCAGGCCCGCGATGCACTTGCCCAGCGTGCTCTTGCCCGCGCCGTTCTCGCCCATCAGGGCGTGGACCTCGCCGCGCTCGAACGTTACGGAGACATCCGCGAGGGCCTGGGTGTAGCCGAAGCGCTTGGAGATGTTGGAGGCGGTCAAGAGCGGCATGGCAGGCGGCAGGATAGTCGAAAAGGTCAGCCGTTGAACTCGCGGGTCACCATGGCATCGGCCTCGATCTCGACCAGCATCTGCGGGTCGATGAGCTTGGCGACCTGCACCATCGCCGTCGCCGGGCGGATGTGCGCGAAGACCTCGCCGTGGGCGCGGCCGATTGCCTCCCACTGGGAGATATCCGTGACGTAGATGCGCGTGCGAACGACGTCCCGCATCGATGCACCGGCCTTGTGCAGCGCACGCTCGATGTTGGCGAGGGCCTGGCGGGTCTGCGCGGCCGCGTCCCCCACTCCCACCACAGCACCATCGGGCCCGATGGCGGTGCAGCCGGAGACCCAGACGAGCGGGCCCACGCGCACCGCGCGCGAGTACCCGACAATGGACTCCCAGGGTGCGCCGGACGAGAAGTTCTGGCGGGCGATCATGCTGGAGGGTACGGCCGTGAACGAAAAACGCCCCGGGGAAGGCCCGGGGCGTTGTAGCGTGATTGGGAGTGGTGCGCCGTCGGCCTGCGCTGATCGTGCCTTACTTGCCGCTGGTCCACTTCTTCCACATGCCCTCAAACTCGGCGACGTTGTCCTTGGTCACGATGTCCACGGGCGCCTTGATGATCGGCGTCGCGGGCTTCTTGCCATTGTGCACGAAGTCGTAGAGGATCTTGACGCTCTCGTTGCCCCAGCCCCAGCAGTTCTGGCCGACGAGCATCTGGACCTGCCCGTTCTTCACGTAGACCAGCTCGGTGTCCACGATGTCGATCGCGACGACCTTGGCCTTGTCGGCGACGCCGGCGAGGGCGTTGTCGCTGAACAGGGGCCAGCCGCCGACCATCGCCCAGCCGGTGATGTCGGGGTTGGCGTTCTGCACCTGCTGCACCTTCGCCGCGGCGTTCACGGCGTCCTCGACGTGGTAGTACGTGTCCTTGATCGTAATGTTCTTGTACTTGGCCAGCGCGTCCTTCACGCCGCGGACGCGGTTCTGGAGGTTCGTCGCGTTCTGGTTGCCGGCGAGGATGGCGACGACGCCCTTGACGGACTTGTCGCCCGTGTCGCCCAGGGCCTTGGCCATCTGCTCGCCGAGTTTCTGGCCCGACTCAAAGTCGTCCATGCCGTACATGGCGAAACGCTTGCTGTCGGGGGCGTCGCTGTCAAAGCACACAACGGGCACGCCCTTTTCAACGGCGCTGTCGATGGCGCTGGTCAGCACCTTGGCATCGCTGACGCTGATGGCGATGCCGTCCACGCCGCTGGTGACGAGCTGCTCGATGTACTGCGCCTGCTGCTGGGCGTCCTCGTTGTTGGGTGTGCGCCAGTCGATGGAAACCTCAACGCCGTCCTTGGAGAGCTCCTTGCCGGCGTCCATCGCGCCGATGCGCGCGGCCTGGAAGACCGGGTTGCCCTGGCTCTTGGCGATGACGCCGAAGGTGTACTTCTTCGCGCCGGCGGCCGCGGGGGTGACAGGGGCGGGGGCGGGCTTGGAGATGTCCGGGTGCCCGGCGGGCAGTTCCGGCGTCTTCGGAGCTTCCGCAGGCGTCACGGCAGGGGCCGGGGTCACCGGCGCGGGGGTCGGCGCGGGCGTTTTCTTCTCGCACGCGGAAAGGCCGGAGAAAAGGCCCACGCTCAGGAGGAGCGTGCTGGCCCAACGGATGGAAGAACGGTGTGTGGTGTTCATGGTGTGGCTCCAGGGGGAACCGGGCATGATACCACCCCGGGGAGTGGCCGACGGCACAAAGAAAAACCCCGCGTCGAGCGGGGTGGTGTATGCACCAGCGATGCGGCCGCGGCGGGTGCGCTACTTCGGCTTCACCACGCGCCGGCCCACGCTGTAGTACGTGAAGCCCTGGGCTTCCATCGTCTCCAGGCGGTACAGATTGCGGCCGTCGAAGATGACCGGGGACTTCATCAGGCTCTTGATCTTCGCAAAGTCAGGGCTCTTGAACTCGTCCCAGTCGGTCGAGACCACCAGGGCGTCGGCGTCCTTGAGGCACTCGTACATGTCGTCCACGATGCCCGCGGTCGGCCCGAGTTCCTCGCGGGCGTTCTCGTTGGCCACCGGGTCAAAGCCAACGCAGGTGGCGCCATATCCGCTCGACTTGCGGATGAGCGTGAGGGCCGGTGCCTCGCGGATGTCGTCGGTCTTGGGCTTGAAGGCGATGCCCCAGAACGCGATCTTCTTGCCCTGCAGGCCGGCGACGCCGCCGCCGATGCCCGTCTTGCCGCCGAAGTGCGCGGTGATCTTGTCAAAGAAGCGGTCGCGCTGCTTCTGGTTCACGGCGTGGACGCTCTTGCTGAGCGTGGCCTCGATGCCGCACTTGTCGCCCATCATGATGCACGCAAGCGTGTCCTTGGGGAAGCACGAGCCGCCGTAGCCCAGGCCGGGGTACAGGAACGCGTTGCCGATGCGCTTGTCGCTGCACATGCCCTCGCGGACGCGGTTGATGTCCGCGCCGTAGGCCTCGCACAGGTTCGCCATCTCGTTGATGAAGCTGATCTTGGTCGCCAGAAAGTTGTTGGCGCAGTACTTGACCATCTCCGCGCTGGGCACGTCCATCAGATAGATCGGGTGGCCGTTGCGCACGAAGGGGTCGTAGAGCTCCTTGAAGACCTTGCCGGTGTCCTCATCCTCGACGCCCACAACGACGCGATCGGGCTTCATGAAGTCCTCGATGGCCGCGCCTTCCTTCAGGAACTCCGGGTTGTCCGCCACCTTGAAGGGGATGGACGGGCCGACGCGCGCCCGGATGCGGTCACGCACGGCCATCGTCGTGCCGACGGGCACGGTGCTCTTCATGACGACAACCTTGGGCTTCTGGTTGGGCCCCAGGGCCTTGATGGCGTCGGCGATGTCGTCCGCCGCGCTGTTGACGTACTTGAGGTCCGTCTGGCCGTGCTCGCCCGTGGGAGTGCCGACGCAGATGAAGATCATGTCGGCGTTCTTGTACGACTCGGCCTTGTCCAGCGTGTAGTGGAGGCGGCCCGCCTTGAAGTTGTGCTCCATCATCTCTTCAAGGCCGGGCTCGTAGATGGGGCAGACGCCCTTCTTGAGCTTCTCGATCTTGCGGGCGTCCACGTCGAGACAGGTCACGTTGTTGCCGGTGTTGCTGAAGCACACCCCGGTCACCAGCCCCACATATCCAGTGCCCACCATGGTCAGACGCATGACTTGCTCCACTCTTTGGCCGCCCAAGTTGGGCGGGGAACGGCAGCTGCGCGCGTGCCGTGATGGGCCCGCCCAGCGCAGGGTCCGAGTATAAACGCGCAGGTTGTCGCAGGGGCAGTATCGGCAGATGTTCGCGCCGAGTTCATGGGAGACGCCCCCGGCCGCCCCCCGCCGGGTGGTCCGGGCGTTTCTGCGCGATAACCTCGCGGCCTTATGGCAAACCAACGCGTCGCAACTACAGGGAAGGGTGCCGCCAAGGCCCGCGGCTCGAAGCGTCCGGGCGTCATCCGGCGCGGGGACATCGACAAACGCGAGATGTACGAGCTCGCGGTCCAGGGGGTGGAGCACGAAATCGACTTCGTGACCCGCCATTTCAAGAAGCTCACGGGGCGCGACCTGCGGTTCCTGCGCGAGGACTTCTGCGCCTCCGCCGCGGCGGCCTGCGAGTTTGTCCGGCGGAACCCCGCCAACCGCGCGGTCGCGCTCGACATCGATCCTTCGGTTTTGGAGTGGGGCCGCACGCGGAACGTCGCGGCACTCAAGGAAGAGGCACGCACCCGCATCCAACTGCTGAAGCGCAACGTCATGACGCCGGGGCGCGAGGGCACGGGCGTGGACGCTGTCGGGGCCATGAACTTCTCGTACTGGGTCTTTGACACCCGCGAGAGCCTGCTCGCGTACTTCAAGACCGTGCACAAGACGCTCAAGAAGGACGGCGTCCTGTTCATGGACGCCTACGCGGGCTGGGACGCGGACAAGATCCTCACCGAGCGCCGCCGCATCTACACGCGCGGCTCGCACTTCACGTACGTGTGGGACCAGGCGGAACTGGACCCCCTCACCAACCGCATCACCTGCAAGATCCACTTCGAGTTTCAGAAGGGCCCCGCGCTGCGCGACGCGTTTGTCTACCACTGGCGGCTCTGGTCGATCGCGGAGTTGTTCGATCTCCTGAAGCTCGCGGGCTTCCAGCGGGTCACGCTCTTCCAGGAAGGCGACGACAAGAACGGCGGGGGCAACGGCGTCTTCAAGCCCGTGAAGAAGAAGGCCGAGCACTGCGCATCGCAGGTGTGCTACATCGTTGCGCAGAAGTAGAGCACGAAAGAGGCTCGGGCGCCAGCCCGAGCAACGAGCGTTCTCCAATAAGCGACCCCGGCAGGATTCGAACCTGCGACCCCCGCGTTCGAAGCACGGTGCTCTATCCAGCTGAGCTACGGGGCCGTAGCGGGGCAGGGTACGGGCGGGTGCCAAAGCGGGAGGGGGGGCGGGGGCATGCCTCTGCGCGTGCGCCAGGGCCAATTCCGGGGCTGGTGGCCCGTGCACAAACCGCCTATATTTACGGGTTGCCTCCCGGGGCTGTTTCCGGGAGGCTTGGAGTGACAATCGTGACGAACGTGGTCATCACCCATGCTCGCTAAGCGGACGACATCGCCCGACGCCTCGCGCGTCGTCCGTTGTCCGCTGGCATCCCGGCGACGCCCGGCCCCCCACCAAGGAGGGCTGATGAGGGCGTAACCGACATGCCGGGCGGCTTCCCCACTCTTGAGTGGGGGCCCCTACGAGTGTGGCAGTGGCCACGAGCGTCGCACAAGGCTCGTGGCCTTGTTGTTTTTGGCCTTTTCGCAGCCGCGTCCGCCACGACGGTCGCGGCAGACGGTCGGGAGTTCGGGCCCATCGGGGCAGACATCCAGACATCTTGACAACCCAATCGGATACAGGAAGGAAAAAACATGAACGCACCCGAAATGCTCCGCATCCTCGACTCGATCGCCCGCGACCGCAACATCGATCGGTCGCTTTTGGTGCGCGACCTCGAACTCGCCATGGTGTCGGCGGCCCGAAAGTTCTACAACACCCTCGACACCGAGGAGTTCGCCTGCAAGCTGGACCCCATGGCCGGCACCTTCGAGCTTTTCCGCCACGGCGAACGCCTCGAGATGCCCCCGGAGACCTTCGGACGCATCGCCGCCCAGACGTTCAAGCAGGTGATGATCCAGAAGTTCCGCGACGACGAGCGCAGCAGCATCCTGGACGAGTTCTCCAAGCGCATCGGCGAGATCGTGACCGGCGTCGCGCAGCGGTACGAGGGCGGCAGCCTCGTCGTCACCGTGGACCGTGCCGAGTGCTTCATGCCCCGCAGTGAGCAGATCCCCGGCGAGCAGTTCGCCGCGGGCGACCGCGTCCGCTGCATGGTGCTGGACGTCCGCGACGCCGGCAGCCAGGTGAAGATCGTCCTGAGCCGCGGCCACCCCGACTTCATCAAGAAGCTCTTCGAGGTCGAAGTGCCGGAAGTCGCCGAGAAGGTCATCGAGATCAAGGCCATGGCCCGCGAGGCCGGCTACCGCACCAAGATGGCGGTCGTCAGCATCGACAGCAAGGTCGATGCGGTCGGCGCGTGCGTCGGTGTCCGCGGCAGCCGCATCAAGAACATCGTGGACGAGCTCAACGGCGAGAAGATCGACATCGTCCGCTGGAACGAGAGCAGCCAGATCCTCATCAGCAACGCCCTCAAGCCCGCCGAGGTGCAGGAAGTCAGCCTGTGCTTTGAGCTCGGGCGTGCAACGGTCGTCGTCCGCGACGACCAGTTGTCGCTCGCCATCGGCAAGCGCGGCCAGAACGTGCGTCTGGCAGCCCGCCTCACCGGCTGGGACGTCGACATCCTCACCCCCGAGGAGTTCACCAAGGGCATGGAGACGATGTACCAGACGATCCAGACCGTCGAGGGCATCACCGAAGCAATGGCCGACAAGCTGGCGGCCCTGGGCATGGTCAGCGTCTTCGACGTCGAAGAGGTCGGCGCGGAAGCACTGGTCAGCGAGCTCGAAATCACCCAGGAACTGGCGGAGAAGGTCGTCGAGACCTGCTCTACCAAGGCCAAGGAAGTCGCCATCCAGCAGCAGAAGGATAAGGAAGAAAAGGAACGCCGCGCCCGCGAGGTCGCCACAAGCGGCGACGTTGTGGCCGGCGAAGCGGCGGCGGACGCGATCCTGGGTGGTGGCGGCGGCGGAGGGGGCGGCAGCGCACCCGCGCCAACGGCAACCCCGGACGCGGCCTCCGAGCAGCGTGCGGCGGACATCCTGGGTCAGTAAAGCGTGGAATTCCGCGTGCAGGCCGGTGTTCGGCCCGCACGCACCGTTGGTGGTCCGGTTGGTTGCCCGCGATGCGGGCGCAAGAACGAGGTTGACGGCTTGGCAACTGCAGCGACGTCCAAAATCAAAATCTTCCAGGTCGCCAAAGAGCTTGGCGTCGACAGCAAGGTCATCGTGGCCAAGTTGGTCGCCGAGAGCATCCCCGGCGCGGAAGTGATGAACTACCAGTCCACGATCCCCGTGGGCCTTGCCGTCACCATCAAGGAGTGGTTCTCGACCGACGCGTCGATCCCGCATACCGCGGTGGAGACCGGCGAGAAGGTTGACATCGAGAAGGCCAAGGCTACGAAGCGCCCTTCCCGCGCCAAGCCCAAGACCAAGAAGGAAGAGGACGCCGAGGCCGCCGACGCGGCAGCCGCCGCCGCGAGCCCCGTCGAGGTGAAGCCCGCGCCCGAGACACCCAAGCCGGTCGCCAAGGCTTCCCCCAAGCCCATCCCCACCCCCCAGCCGGAGGGCGAACCGCCCGCCAAGGCCAAAGCGATCGCGCCATCCCCGACACCCGCCCCGGTGGCCCCCACCGCCCCCCCGGCGGCACGCCCCCCAGCCTCGGTGGACCACCGCCACGCCGCACAGGCACCGCTGGCCCCCTCCGAGCGGCCGCACGCGGACCGCTCGCACACCGCCACCCCGCCGCACCGGCCAGGCGAAGGCGGCCCGCCGCCCTCGCGCCCGGCCAGTGCTCCGCCCTCGCGCCCCGCGCAGCCGCCGCCGACCCGCAGCGTGACGCCGGCCCCGATGAACGTGCCGACACGCCCGAACGTGGTAACGCCCGCCGGCCCTCGCCTGCAGGTGGTGACGCCCGTCAAGCTCTCGGGCCCCAAGGTCGTTCGCGTCGAGGCGCCAGAACAAGTCGAAGCCCCGCGCCCGCGCGGACCCCGTGGCCCCAGCAGCGGCCCCGGCGGCCCCCGCATGGGTGGCGGCGCTGGCGGTAGCGACGACGACCGCGGGCGTTCGCCCCGGCGCAAGGAGACTCCCGGCAGCGCGGCCGCGAAGCGTTCGAGCGGTCTGGGCGTTCCCGAGCGTCGCCGCGGCCGCAGCGATACCGAGTGGACCGGCTCCACGCAGGGCATCTTCAGCGAACAGGATCTGATCGAGCGTGAGGCACGCCTCGCCCGGGCGGGCGGCTTGGGCCTCAAGAAGCGCAAGCAGGAGCTTGCACGCGCTGGCCAGAGCGGCGCAGCGCAGGCCGAGGCCGACGGGCGCGTACGGATCGCCGCGCCGTTCACGATCAAGGAACTGTCGGCGGCGACCGGCGTCAAGGGTGCCGACATCGTCAAGAAGCTGTTCCTGCAGGGTGTGATGGCCACGATCAATTCGGCGATCGACCCCCTCAAGGCCGTCGATCTGATGATGGACTTTGACATCGAGCTCGATGTGACCGAGGCACGGACGGCCGAAGAGACCGTCTCCGACACGTTCGTGAACCGCGAGGCCAAGGACCTGCGCCCGCGTGGGCCTGTGGTCACCATCCTGGGCCACGTCGACCACGGCAAGACGAGCCTGCTGGACAAGATCCGCAACGCGAACGTCGCGGCGGGCGAGGCCGGCGGCATCACGCAGAAGACCAGCGCGTTCGTTTCCGAGATCGACGCCGACGGTCAGAAGAAGCAGGTCGTGTTCCTCGACACCCCGGGCCACGAGGCGTTCACGGGCATGCGTGCCCGCGGCGCCAAGATCACGGACGTCGTGGTGCTGGTGGTTTCCGCCCCCGAGGGCGTGATGCCCCAGACCATCGAGAGCATCAACCACGCGAAGGCCGCGAAGGTGCCGATCGTGGTCGCGCTCAACAAGATCGACCGGCCGGACGCGACGGACCAGCAGATCCAGAAGACGCTGGGCCAGCTCGCGGCGGCGGACCTGAACGTCGTCGAGTGGGGTGGCAGCGTGGAGTGCGTGAAGGTTTCAGCGCTCACCGGCAAGGGCATTCCGGAACTGCTCCAGATCCTGGACCTGCAGGCGAGTGTGCTCGAGCTCAAGGCCGACTTCGGTGGCGCTGCCCAGGGCACCGTCATCGAGGCCAACATGGAGGAGGGCCGCGGCGCGGTCGCCAACATCCTCGTCCAGCAGGGCAAGCTCAGCGTCGGCGACTTCATCGTCATGGGGCGCGCGTTCGGGCGCGTCCGCGACATGACCGACGACAAGGGCCGCCGCATCAAGGTGGCCTACCCGCCCATGCCCGTGCAGATCTCGGGCATCGACATGGTGTGCGACGCCGGTGACAAGTTCTACGTCACCGACTCGCTCAAGAAGGCCGAGGAGGCCGCGGACCAGCGCCGCCAGCGCGAACGCCACGCCGCCCTCGCGGCGCCCAAGCTCACGCTCGACTCGCTGTTCAGCCAGATGCAGCAGACGCAGGGGCAGGAGCCGGAGACCAAGGAGATCAAGATCGTCCTCAAGACCGACCAGCAGGGCACGGTGGACGTGCTCAAGATGGAGTGCGAGAAGATCAAGACCGCGGAGGTCAAGGTCCGCGTGCTCCACGCCGCGGTCGGTGGCATCACCGAGGCCGACGTGGGTCTCGCGGACGCCAGCAAGGCGATCGTCATCGGCTTTAACGTCATCCCCTCCGGCAAGGCCCGCCAGATGGCCGAGCAGAAGGGCATCGAGATCCGCACGTACCAGGTCATCTACGACATCACCGACGACCTGCGCAAGGCCGCCGAGGGCCTGCTCGCGCCGGAAGTCCGCGAGGAAGTCCTGGGCCACGCCGACGTCCGCGCCGTGTTCAAGGTCAGCAAGGTCGGCAGCGTCGCGGGCTGCTACGTCACCGACGGCACGGTGCTGCGGGACGCGCTCATCCGCGTCACCCGCAACGGCGTGGTCATCGAGCACGACCGCAAGCTCGCGCAGCTCAAGCGCGTCAAGGACGATGCGAAGGAAGTTCGCGCGGGGCTGGAGTGCGGCATGAAGATCGACGGCTACGACGACATCAAGGAGGGCGACGTCCTCGAGTGCTACAAGAAGATCGAGGTGAAGCGGACGCTGTGAGAACGTGCCGGCGACCCGGGTGCTGAGGTGCGCCCGTCACCAGGGAGCCTGGGCACCTTTGCACCGTGAAACTCCGGCACAATCCCATGGTCCTTGCCGTCCTCCAGTTCGACCTCCACATCCACGATGCGCAGTCCCTCAAGGACAAGCGGCGTGTCGTGGCGTCGATCAAGGCACGGCTCCACCAGGACCACCTCGCAGCCGTGGCGGAAGTGGCCCACCAGGACACGCTGAACCTCGCCCGCATGGCCCTGGCGATCATCGGGAGCGATGCACGGTACCTGGCTCAGACGCTCGACCGGATCACCACCAAGATCCGGGAACTCGCCGCACCCGAAGCGGAGCTGGGGAGCGCCCACCGGCAGCTCATCCACGACGACCAGCTCTCCGCGATGGCCGACGCCTCACCGGAAGACCCCCGGACCGCACCGCTGCCCGACGACATCACCAACGACCTCCTCGCACGCGGCACCGATGCCCTCGAACACCCCGACCGCTGAACCCCATGTCCCACAAGCACGAACACCTCGAGTCCTCCATCGACCGCGCCGTCCGCGACGTCATCTCGCGCGGTTTCAACGACCCGCGGATCAGCGGACTCATCACCGTCACGGGCGTCCGCGTAACACCCGACCACACGGCGGCGTTCGTCAACGTCTCCATCCTGCCGGAAGAAAAGTCCGATCTCACGATGCACGGCCTGCAGGCCGCGGCACGCCACATCCGCAGGCAGGTGGGCGAGCTCGTCCGCACCCGCCAGATGCCCGAACTGCACTTCCGCCTGGACCGCAGCCTCAAGCAGCAGGCGAGCACGCTGAACGCCCTGGACAAGGCCCGCGAGGAGACCGAGGCCGCCGAGAAAGCGAAGGGCACATGGGGCGGCCACGCGGGCGACAAGCCGAAGTCCTGAACTACTTCAGAACGTCGCAAGGACTTCCAGCACCCGATCGCGCGACGGGCTCCGGGCATCGCGCACGTACGCCCCGCTCGTCGCCGTCGCGATACGCAGACACTCCGCGAGCGGGAGCCCCAGCATCAGCCCCAGGCCCAGGCCGGCATTGAAGTGGTCGCCCGCGCCCGTCGAGAGCCGCGGCGTCGGCGTGAACGGCCCATCCACCCACACCGCCTCCACACCCCCCGGGCCCACCCGCACACCCGCGGCACCTTCTCGAGGGTGAACGACGACGCATTCCACCGCGGTGGCCTCTCGCACTGCCGCGGCCAGCGCGGTGCACTTGTCGGCCAGCGGCTTGCGCGCTGCGGCCCGAACAACCTCTTCCCCCGCCACAACCGCGCACACCTGCTCGGCTTCCGACAGGTTCAGCCCCAGCGTGACGGGACAAGCCGCGTGCAACAGGGTGAGTGCTTTCATCCCACGGTCGATGTCGGCGCGGGTCCGCTTCGCCGGGTCGGAAAGGTCGATGAGCACGCGGCGGGGTGTCGCGCTGCCGGCGGCCGTGGGCGGTATGTTCAGGAGCACATGACGCGTGAGCCCCGCCCAGATGTCCTCCACACCCGCCATGATCGACCAATTGACAATGCCCACAAGTGAACACTCCGACACACATTCGCGGAGTGCCTCGACGCCGCCGCAACGCTTGACCACGTGCTCCCAGCGCACGGTCTGCATCGATCCGTCGGCATCACCGAGGGTGCACACCTTATTGAACATCACCTTGCCGTCTGCAAACTCCAGGCACTCTGTGCGGGACGGGCGGGCCAGCGGCACGACGCGATCACACCGCGCCGCGAACGATCGGAACGTCGGATGGACGGCCGATGCGTCCGTGTCATCGGCCACGCAACCGGCGTAGGTCGTGCCCACTCCGAGCGCGGCCAGCCCGCCGGCGAGCAGAGGGCCGTTCCCGCCAAACCGCTCTTCGTGCACCACGAGTTCAATGTTCGTGCTGCGGCCTGCGGACGCCGCGATGCGGTCCGCAAAGGCCGGGATGCCCGGGAATGGACCGAAGGCCTCCGCCTCCATGCCGGTACGGCCGGCGACGGCGGTGCAGATGACATCGATGAACCCATCAAAGCCGACAAGGGCGCTGGGGCGATCAGCCGTTTGCCGCAACGCTTCGGCCGCGTGAGAATGGAGTCTCATGCATGACGGTAGAACCCGCTCCGGCAAGAAAACGGACGGAGGTCGTCAGTCCGGGTAGCCGTTGGGGTTGGCCTTGTGCCAGTTCCACGCCGTGCGCACCGTGTCCACGATGTTCGTGTACTTGGGCTTCCAGCCCAGCCGGGTTTTGAGTTTGGCGGGGTCGGCGACGAGGGCGGGCGGGTCGCCGGGGCGGCGCTCGGCGGTCTTGACCGGGATCTTCACACCCGTCACTTCCTCGCACGCCCGGATGATCTGCAGGTTGCTCTGGCCGTTGCCGGTGCCGATGTTGTAGACCTCGGCGGTCGTGGGTGTTGTCGCCTCGATGGCGAGATGGTGGGCCTGGGCCAGGTCCGCGGTGTGGATGTAGTCACGGACGCAGGTGCCGTCGTGCGTTGGGTAGTCGGTGCCGAAGAGCGTGAACTCCTTGCGGCGGCCCATGGGGATGTCGAGCACCAGCGGGATGATGTGCGTTTCCGGGCGGTGATCCTCGCCGAACCTGGCGTCGTCGTCCGCGCCGGCGGCGTTGAAGTATCGCAGCAGCGTGAACCCAAGGCCGTACGCGTGCGCGAAGTCCCGGATCATCCACTCGACCGCCAGCTTCGTGCGTGCGTACGGGGAGAACGGGTCCTGCTGGCTCTCCTCGCTCATGGGGATCTTGGGGTTCATGCCGTACGTGGCGCAGGTACTGGAGAAGAGCATGCGTTTGACGCCCGCCTTCTGCATGGCCCGCAGCAGGGACAGCGTTCCGGCGATGTTGTTGCCGTAGTGGTAGTCGGGGTTGGTCACGCTCTCGCCCACGTACGTCGCCGCGGCGAAGTGCATGACCGCGTCGGTCTTCAGGCGGCCCATGACCGCGGCGAGTGCATCGGTGCTCTGGATGTCCCCCACCACCAGCCGGCCGTCCGGCACGGCGGACTTGTGCCCCTCCTTCATGTTGTCGTAGGCGATGGGGTTGTGGCCGTGCTTGACAAGCCAGCGGACGCACGCGGAACCAACATACCCGGCGCCGCCGGTGACGAGGATGTTCATGGATGCGTTTCCAAAGGTGGGTAGCGTCAGGTCAACTGAATGGTGGGCACGCCGCAGGTGCGCGCCGCCTTGCGGAGTGTTGCGTCGAGTGTGGCGAGCGGGAGGGAGCGTTGCATGGCCAGATCAAGGTACGCCGCGTCGTAGGAGGTGATGCGGTGGTCTGCGCACAAAGCGCGAATGTGGGTGAATGCGCGGTCGGCGGCGGAATGGTCAATCTCGGGACCAAGGTCCGTCAGGTCGTCGAGCATGGTCTGAAGGTCGGCTGCCATGATTCTCCCTCGCCGCAGCGCGACCGCGAGGACATTGGTAACTTCGAGTCGCCACAGGGCCGGCACGACGGCCCGCCGCTTGGCAAGCGAACGGAAGAACGTGGTGGTCGCGGGCGTTGCCTCGTCCGGGAAGCAGAAGGTCATCGTGATCGAGCAGTCCAGAACCACGCCATCGTCGGCGCGCTTCACTTGCGTCCCTCCCGGATCATGGCGCGGATCGAGAGGCCCTTCAGGGATCTGGCGGAGCGGCGTTCGATCATCCGGCTGATCGCGCCAGCACGCTGGCTGCTGTCGGAAGACCCACGGAGCGCGACGATCCGGGCAACGGGCTTGCCGCGCCTGGTGATGGTGACTTCGCTGCCCCTGGACACGCTCTCAACGATCTCCGAAAGATTCGTCTTGGCGTCGGAGAGAGGGATCATTCGCTCGATCCGCATGAAGATGCTCCATCGGCACGCCGGGAATTCTACAATAGACCAACTCAACAGACTAATTCTAGGCCCGCCCGGATGAGAGGATCAGTCCGATCGCCTCCGCAAGGTCCGCCGCGGTGTGCGTGGCAATCGCCGACGCGCTGGGCTGGCTTCTGCCATGCCCGGTCAGGACGTGGATCGTCGCGCCGACGCCCGCGTTCTTGCCCGCGAGGATATCGCTCTCCATGTCGCCGATCATCCAGGAGCGAGCTAGGTCGAGGCCATGCGCCTGCGATGCACGCAGCAGCATGCCGGGTGCGGGCTTGCGGTCCGGGTGGTCGATGCGCGAACGACGGTCGGGTGCGCTGTCGGTGTCCTTGGGCGGCGCAAACGTGCAGAAGTACGCCGCGTCGAGCACGGCGTCGGGGTGTGATGCAATGAGTTGCCGCTCCACCTCCCGCTGCACGGCCCACATGTCCACTTCCGTGAGCATCCCGCGGCCGACGCCCGACTGGTTGCTCACGACGATGCACGCGTACCCGGCCCGCCGGGCGTCC
>DATAKA010000089.1:0-8761 GCA_036261855.1 Phycisphaerales bacterium
CCACCGAGGTCTTGCTCTGAAGACCTCGGTGCTTCCGCGCGACCGATCACCGAGATCGCAGAGCCGATCGGGGTGGCACGATCTTGGCACCACCCGCCAACATGCTGGCGCCACCCACCTGTCTAATGTAAACCGGTTCTACCTGCCGCCGCTTGATCTACGCGCTCCATGACCTTGTTTAGGTTTATCCCCACACCATATATATTAGGTTTTAGTTCAAGGTAGTTACACAGTTTGCAGAGGACTCGCAACAACCTCAGGAGTACGTCTGTGGTGTGCGTAGTGCGCCAGTCGCCAGCAGTGTTGTTGAGCGCGGTCAACAGCTCTGCGCATGCGTGGTCTCGTTGCTTCGCGAAGTAGGGCACTTCAATGTGCAGCATACGTAACGCATCAAGTGTCTTGCGTAGGCGTCCCTCATCTCCCTTGTGAACTGACAAAGCCGCAACACCTGTTAAGTACTCCGCTCGGAGGCTAGGCGCCATCGCCTGTGGCAATAGTTCGCCAGAAAGTGTTTCGGCTCTATCGTACTGGCCGCCTTCAATCAACAGCTCAACAAGCCGGACACCGGCTTCGATTGAGCGATCAAGAGCGTACGCCTTCTCAACGTGCCGGATTGCCAACTCGGTATCGCCGTGGTCTCCTTGGAGCGTGCCAATCTGATGAAGAAGGTCTGCACGCCCGCTCGCCGTGAAGTTACTCAAATCGATGGACTCGTACCACTTCATCGCCTCAAGAAAATCAGCCTCATCGCCTCCCAGTTTCCACTTTATCCCGTAGAATTTTGCTATCGTAACCTGATCCATCAAATCTGGGTCGTGTACATTACGCCTGCCTACAAGTGTCGCAGCTTCGGCCAGAGTCTTTCTAGTTCCCGCCTCATCTCCTTCGATTGATTGCAGCATTGCTTTCGTGGTCAGATTCCAAACTCGGTGCATGTCTTCCGAAGCCAAGGAGATGGCACGGTCCATAAGGCGTATGCACTCAACTGGGTCCCGAACTTCTCTTATGGCAACGACAGCCTCGATGAGCTGATGATCAATTGCTGTGTGTGCGTCTACGTTTGAAAGTACTTCTACCGCTCGGCGATTGTCATTTAGAATGGCGTCGAACCACACCGCTTTGGTCGCAAGCATTCGTTGGCTGAATACCGCAAGTGGCACGACACTAGCGGCGTGATCGAGAAGCGCCGGTACATCTTGCTGGCGTCCCTGCAACTTCATCGCGTCCGTGATCCCGGCAACGCAATCAGCTAGCGCTTCGACGTCCACTTGACTTAGTCGTTGTGCAAACGGATGGCCCATGCGCAGCATGGGCACGGTGTGACGGAGCACCCATCCAAGGTACTGGGTGAACACAGCTCTGGCGTGGCGTTCAGCTACGTGAGCAGGAGCATCAGGCTCCAGAGGCATTGCATTTGTGCCGTGTGTATGAATTAGCTGGCCACAGCAGTTTGCGAACGACTTTCTTGTGCCACAAGGACATTGAACTGTTCTGTCTACAAACCACGGCGCAAGCCCGGGCGACGGGCGTTGGGACACGAGCGGTCGCTCTCGCCGTTTCCATTCCCGCTCCTGTGCTCTCCGTCGAGTCCGAGATTTTTTTCCCATTACTCATCATAACGACCGGTGGTCTCAAGATCGCAGCACCGAGATTGGCTCGGCAATCCGGGTGATTTTCCGCGCGGAAGCACCGAGGTCTTCAGAGCAAGACCTCGGTGGCACGTTAACCGAAAAGGGAAGGGGGTGCCGGGGGAAACCGCTCAGGTTTCCCCGGCATCAGCGAACCAAGGGGTGCCGGTCACGGGGAACCGCTTCTAGGTTTCCCCGGCGTCAGGGAACCAAGGCGGTGGGCAGTGTGGGGATTGCGGCCGGCGCGCGAAGATACCGGCCGGAAGGCCGGTGCCACGTGGGGGGTGGGGGGTGGGAAGAGGGGTCAGGCGTACCAGTCGTCGAGGACCTGCATCCACTGCTGGGTGGTGCTCACGGCGATGAACTGCTTGCGGACGTCGTCGCAGCGTGGGTGGTGCTGGGCGAAGCGGATGGCGAACTTGCGCATCATCTTGCTGGTGGCGTCCTCGCCGTGGCGGAAGCGGCGGGTGACGGCGAGGGAGAGGGCAAAGTGCTCCTTGAGGACCTCGCGCTGCTCGGCGATGGATGGCTTCGTGGGGGCCTTGCCGGCCATCATCTCGCGGGCCTGGCGGAAGATCCAGGGGTTGCCGATGCAGCCCCGGGCGACGCTGACGCCGGAGACGCCGGCGTAGGCGATCATGCGGAAGATGTCCTCGGCGTTCCAGACGTCGCCGGAGCCGAAGAAGGGTTTGTCGGGGTGGCGCTCGCGCAGGTCTTTCAAAAACGTCCAGCGGCTGGGGCCCACGTACTTCTGCTCGACGGTGCGGGCGTGGACGGTGGCCCAGGCGTAGCCGATGCGGTACGCGGCGTCGAAGATGGTGTGGAAGTTCTCGACCATCTCGGGCGTGTCGTCGAAGGAGCGGCGCATCTTGACGGTGCACACGACGTGCGCGGGCAGGGCCTCGCGGACGGCTTCGAGGATCTCGATCGCGCCGGCGGGGTTGGTCAGCCAGTGGCCGCCGCGGCTCTTCTTCTCGATCTTCTTGACGGGGCAGGCGAGATTCACATCGATCACTTCGAAGGCGAGAGACGGAGAGACGGAGAGACGAAGAGACGAAGAGACCGAGTGAGGAGTGGATGACGGGGTGAGGGACGAGGGGGCGAGTTCGTCGGTGGTGATGTAGTCCAAGGGATCGCAGGAGTCTTCGCCGCAGCCGTCGTCACTACAGGCATCTTCGAGGCCTTCGGTGGGATCAAACTCCCCCACCACTTCGCCGCCGGGCAACCGCAGGATCTGCTTTCTGCCTTCCACTCCGTCACTGCGTCGCTCCGTCACTCCGTCACTGCTTTGGTACGCGAGCTTGCGGTACTCCTTGTCGCTCCGCGCCTTCTGCTCCACCATCTTGAGCGCGCTCGCGGCCATTTCGCGGGGGTCGCTGCCCATGATCTGGCCGGCGAGGGGGTGGTCGGCCGCGCCGCCGGGGATGTTGTCGTGGAGGTCGCCAAGATCGGCCTTGTCGAAGCCGCGGCCGCCGGCGAGGAGGGTGCGGTCGAGGAGGGCCTCGGTGACGCAGAAGGGGCAGCCGTGGCGGCGGGCGATGACGCGCATGGCGGCATCGGAATATCCGGCGAGGCCGGCCTGGAAGAAGGGGGCGTCAAAGCCGGGAACGAGCGCGGCGATGCGGGCGTCGATACCGGGGGGGCCGGGGACGCCGGGCAGGTGCAGGCCGCCGCCGGGCCACTGCCACTGGCCGCTGCCGATGGCCGCGGCGACGCGGCGCGCATCGATAGCCTCCGCGCCCGGGGCGATGGCGGGGGTGGGAGCAGTTGCGTTGTTGCCGGTGGGGCCAGCCTCGACGGACATGCAACAATGGTACGAATGAAGCAGACCCACCTCACGCGCCTTTCCACTCCCCCCACTACCCCCACCCCCCCACTTCATCGTTTTCATGCTGCCCTTGGCGTGTGCGCCCGCGGCCTGGTGGTGGGCGCGGTGCTGGCGGGGACGGGTGTCGGCGTTGGGTTTGGCATGACGGCGTGCGCATCGCCCAAGACGCGCGTGGCGTGGGCGCGGCCGTACCCGGAAGCGACGGCCAGCGGCGGCGTGGCTGACATCCAGGTGATCCGCGAGGAAACGCACATCACGATGACCAACACGACCGCGCGGGAGTTTGGGGCTTCGACCGTGTGGATCAACATGCAGTGGGCGCTGCCCATCGCGGGCTTCAGGCCCGGCGAGACGGTGACGCTGGACCTGGCGCAGTTCCGCAATGAGTATCACGAGCGGTTCCGCGCGGGCGGGTTCTTCGCGGTGGAGCGCCCGGACACGGTGGCGCTCACGCAGATCGAGACGGTGGGCGCGGAGGGGAAGGCGGAGATGGTGGGGTTGGTGACGGTGAAGGGGGCGGCGGAGTAGAAAGTGCACCAGCGCGTCGTGAGAAGTTGGGCTTGATTTGCGGGCGTTTTCCTGTATACTGCGTGCGTTCCTTTCAGGAGTCTCAGGTATGCTCAACACTGAAACCGTCACGTCGGCCCCTGCGTTCGCCATGATCGGCTGATCGTTCTGACCTCTCTTTGTTGGCCGCAATTCATTGGGTCGGAATGGATCTGGCTGTTCTGGTGAAGCCTTCACGCTCCGGGTGATTGCCTGGAGCCGCAGCGGGCCCCGACGAAACACTCACACATATCCCTCATGAAGCCCCAGTTTGGCGGCCGCGTGGTGTGCTGCGCGCTCGCCCTGGTGGCCCCGTCCAGTCTCCACGCACGTTGACCGTGGGCGCGCTTTCGCTGCGCCTATTCAGAATCCACACCCATGTCTCACAAGTCTCACACCGAAGGTTCGTTCGCGTGTTCACGCTGCAAGTTCACGACGCCCAACCCACCCTGGGGGTCGCGCCACCGCAACCACTGCCCGGCGTGCCTGTGGTCTCGCCACCTGGACGAGGAGCCGGGCGACCGGCGGTGCGCGTGCCGCGGGATGATGGAGCCGATCGCGATCGAGGTGCGCCTCGATGGCGAGTGGGCGATCGTGCACCGCTGCGCGTGCGGGGTGCTGCGGACCAACCGCATCGCGGGGGATGACCAGGAGCGGGCGCTGTTGGCGCTCGCGCTGCGGCCGATCGCGAGGCCGGCGTTCCCGCTGGATGACCTGCGGGGCGGGTAGGGCGCGGCGGGTGGGAGTCAGGCGAGGCCGCGCTCCCGCAGCATGATGAGCTTGTCGTACTCGACGCCGCACTCCGGGCAGCGGCCCGTGGGTGGGTTGGACGCGAGGCTGTAGCCGCAGGCGCAGGCGACGGTGGCGACGAGGTCCGGGTGGACACTCTCGATGCCCGGCTGGTCTGGGTAGCAGAGCAAGAGCACCTCGGGGCCGTGGAGCTGCGTGACGAGGGCGGCGACATCGACCGCGACGCGGCAGTGTGGGCAGTGCTCCAGGAACTCATCGAGGGCGAGCACCACGCGGCACGAGGGGCACGGGGGTGCGTACTTCGCGGGAAGACGGCTGAGGTCCGGCAGGCTCTGTTCCTCGACTTCGAGGTCGTCGGGGACGGGGTCGGGCTCCTGCCGCAGCACTTCCGCGGCCCGGTCTTTGTCGGCGTCGTGCGCAATGAAGACGTGCGCGACGCTGGGGCCATACGTCGCGACCTGCGAGATGCCAGCGGCGATGCCGGCCTCCTTCAGACGCTCGGCGGCGCGGAGGGCGAGGACCGGACTCTGGAAGGTCGCGACGATGTGCACGGAGCGCATCCTACCCGGAAGTTCAGGCCGCGCATAGACGGAAGTGAGGGCGCGGAGTGGGTGCGTGCGGTATGATCGTGGCGTGTCGCCCACCGCGGAACTGCTGCTGCCGGAGGTGCAGGACCTGATCACCCAGGGCCAGTATGGCGACCTGCGCGATGCGCTGCACCACCTGCACCCGGCGGACGTCGCGGAACTCCTCAGCAACCTGCCCAGCGACCAGGAAGCGATCGCGTTCCGGTTTTTGCTGCGGGACGACGCGGCCAGCGCGTTCGCGTACCTGACGCCCGAGCAGCAGGAAGAACTCATCACGGCGCTGGGCACCGAGCAGGCGGCCCGGTTCATCGACGAAATGCCGCCCGATGACAGGGCGCGCCTGGTGGACGAAATGCCCGAGGCGTGCGCGCAGCGCGTGCTGACGAGCCTGTCGCCGCAGTCGCGCAGGGAGGTGCAGGCGATCCTGGGCTACCCGGCGAAGAGCGTCGGGCGCATCATGACGCCGGACTACGTGCGCATCCGGCCCGAGTGGACGGCCGGGCAGGCCATCGAGCACATCCGGGCGCACGGGCGCGATGCGGAGACCGTCAACGTTGTGTACGTGACGGACGAGCAGGGGCGGCTCATCGACGACATCCGGCTGCGGCAGGTGATCTTTGCGGACCCCAGTTCAAAGGTCGAGGACCTGATGAACCGGTCGTTTGTGACGCTCAGCGCCGACCAGCCGCAGGCGGAGGCGGTGCAGTTGCTGGCCCGGTATGACCGGACGGCGCTCCCGGTGGTGGACTCCCGCGGCGTGCTGCTGGGTATCGTGACGCACGACGACATCGCGGACGTTGCGCAGCAGGAAGCGACCGAGACGGTGCAGAAGCTGGGCGCCGTCGCGGCCCTGGAAGAGCCGTATATGGATACGCCGCACTTCACGATGTTCAAGAAGCGCGGGGGGTGGCTGGCGGCGTTGTTCATCGGACAGACGATCACGATCTTCGTGCTCGGGGGATTTCAGCAGCAGCTCGCGGAAGCCGCGGTGCTGATGCTGTTCCTGCCGCTGGTGATCTCCTGCGGCGGCAACAGCGGCAGCCAGGCGGCGACGCTCGTCACGCGGGCGCTGGGCCTCATGGAGATCACGCCCGGGGACTGGTGGCGGATCGTCCGGCGCGAGGTCATTGCGGCGTTCATGCTGGGCGTTGCGCTGGGGTGCATGGGGTGGCTGTGCGTGGAGTTCTTCACGTTCATCGGGCACGCGAAAGTTCCGGACCGCGGTGCCGCCAATCTGCTCGCGTTGTCCGTAGCCGGGTCCATCTTCAGCGTGGTCATGTGGGGCGTGCTGCTGGGGTCGCTGCTGCCGCTGGTGGTCAAGCGGTTTGGGGGTGACCCCGCGACGGCGAGCAGCCCGATGGTCGCGACGCTCATGGACGCGAGTGGGACGCTCATCTACCTGGGGATGGCAATCCTAATCCTGACGGGGACGCTGCTGTGACCACTCGCAAGGATGATGCACGCCGCATGAGTTGCCCTTCCCCAACTTCGCTCCTGCTCTGCGGTCTGTGCGCAGTCCTTCTGCTGCCGGGCTGCGGCAAGCTGCGCTTCGGCGGGACGCAATCGCAGGACGAGGTGATCAACGCGCTGCGTGCCGAGAACCACGCGCTCAAGAAGGACGTCGCGGTAAAGAACAGCCGGATCGCGGAGCTGGAAGCGAAGGTGACGGGGCCGATCAACGCCGACGCCCTGAAGGCACTCCCCACGGTGGCGACGGTCGAGATCGACCGCCTCAGCGGCGTGGACGCCGCGCGCGATGGAACAGCGGGCAAGGTTGTGGTGTACGTGAAGACACTGGACGGTCTCGGGCGCTTCGTGCAGGCAACCGGGGACGTGGATATCGAGATCAAGCAGGAGGGCGGGCCTACGCCCTCCACCGCCGTCGCGAAGCAGACGTTCTCGCCCGAACAAGTCCGCGCCGCGTTCCGCTCCGGTTTCACCGGGACGTTCTATGTGTTCCGGCTGCCCACCAGCGGGCCGATCAACACCGCCGCGGGGCTCATCATGGACGTCACGCTGCGGGACGACGTGACCGGCAAGGTGCATACCGCCTCCCGGCGCATCGGGGAGGCACAATCCGCGGAGCGCCCCACCACCACCGGCAAACAGGGTGGGTGACCGCGCTGCCGTCATCCGGGGCGACGCTCCGCCCCCTGCCGGGCGGTTCATGGACTCCCACCGCATCGGGCGATAGTGTCCGGGCGACTGTCACGCCGCCCGCCCACCGCCCCATGACCACGCAGCGACCATCCGAACCCGGCGCGAACCTTGCGGACCTGGCCCGCGACGCGGCGGCGGGCTCAGAGGCGGCGTTCGCGGCGCTCCAGCAGCGACTCACACCGGGCCTGCGCCGGCTGTTCCTCGAACGCTGCGCGAACAAGCACGACCTGGCGGACGACTTGGCCCAGCGCACGCTCCTGGGGTTGTGGGATGCTCTGCGCAAGGGCCGCTACGACCCCGCCAAGAGCGCGGTGACGACGTTCGCGTACGCAGTCGCGAACAAGGTGTGGCTGCAGCACCTGCGGGCGGCGGGGCGCGCCGACGCGGCGGTCGAGCGGTACACACGGCTGGTGGCCGGGCAGCCCAAAGACGATGTGACGCCCGAGGACGAGCAGTCGTTCTCGGCCCTGGTGCAGGCCTTGCGGGACGTGATCGCCGATCGGCCGGACCAGGGCGCGGGCGACGTGCTGAACGAGGAAGAACGCTGGCTTGTGCGGTCGTGGGCCATGGGCGAGTCGGACCGTGCGCTCGCCCGGAAAATGGGCATTGCCCCTAGCAATGTGAACTTCCGCAAGCAGGGCGTGTACGCGAAACTGCGGGCGTACCTCACCCGGATGGGCTATGGGACGCAGGAGTAGCGGGTGGTTTTTCGGCTGAGCGCAGCGGCTTTCCCGGCGAATACGTGTGTGAACATGACGCACCACGACCCTAACCTTGAACGCCTGCTCCGCCACGCCGCGGATGCCGACCGCTTCGCGCAGTGGGTCGAGGGCGGGGTGGAAGCGCCGGTGCCGGTCGTCCGGACCTCGCAGGCCCGCTGGTGGATCGGCGGGGGCATGGCGGCGGCCGCGGCGATGGCGTTGGGCTTTGTGTTCCTGCGCCCTGCGCCGGCACCGATGCCGGATCGCGTTGTGATCAAACCAACCCCGCGTGAAACATCGCCGGTCCGCGACGCAGTTCCGGCCATTGCTATGCCGGGAACTGATGAGCGGGCTGTTGTCATCACGCTCGCCGCCCAACCCGCGGACCTTTCTTCGTGGTACCACCTCGCGCCCGACGCAGAGGACGGCATCCCGTCGCTGACGGACGAACGCTCCGTGCTGCTCGCGGTGTACGAGGGGCAGGACGCGTCGTGCGGCTGCCTCGCGTGGCGCGTGGCGGATGGCGAGCGGTTCAAGCAGGCCAAGTCCGCCGTACTGGCG
>DATAKA010000134.1:0-9129 GCA_036261855.1 Phycisphaerales bacterium
GGACAGAGTTACGAGAAGCGGCTGGCGCAGCCTCTCTTCGAGATCGCAAAGGCGAAGTCGAACGGACAACTTTCGGACAAGTTCAACCGGTCCGGACATTGAGCGGACAAACGGTCTGCACGATTGAATGCGCGAGATCGCGGGGCATCATGTATGCGTCGGCAACGTGCCGTGACGAGTGGTCACGGACGGCAGCCGAAGCAGTTGCCCGGAGTCGCCATGAACAAGTTTGTGCTCCAATCAGAGAAGCGTCCTCTTCCTCCACCGTTGATGTACAGCACGCGAGAGGCCGCGCATGTGTTGGGAATCAGCGAGCGCACGCTCGCATCCCGCACGAAAGACCGCGCCATCCCCTGCGTTCGGCTGGAGGGTCGCGTGCTCTACCCAGTCAAGGCTCTGGAAGAGTGGATTGCCCGAAATCAGGAGAACGTCAAGTGACCACGAAGCCAACATCCCGAATACTACCAAAACGTGAAGTACGCCCCTATGATTGTGCCATGAAGCCGAGCGATGCACTCCGAGCAGCAGTCAAGAACTCTGGCGAGACTCGGTACCGGATCGCTCAAGAAACCGGGATGACGGAGAGTGGGCTGAGCAGATTCGTTCACGGCGGCGGATTGAACTTGGCGAGCCTTGACCGGCTCGCGGGCTACTTGGGACTCGAACTCGTGCCTGCTGGTACTCAAGGCAACAGCAAGCCGTCTACGAAGACGCAGAAGAGGAAGGGCTGACCAGATGGCGAGCCTCAACAAAGTCGCTGGTAACTGGCGTATTCAGTTCAAGGTGAAGGGCAGTCAGCGGCAGACACTTCGCTTGGGGCGAGTGTCGCGCAAGCAGGGCGAGACTGTGAAGGTGTTCGTCGAGCAACTGGTGTCTGCAAAGGAGACCGGCATCATGGAGCCGGATGCCGCCCGGTGGATCGCCGACATGCCCGACGAGATGTACCGCAGGCTGGTGGACGTTGGACTGGTGCCGCCACGCGGTCGAGTGAATGCGACGCTCGACTCGCTACTCAAAGTCTTCTTCGCGAAAACTGCCGTGAAGGCGAGCACGCTAACGACGTACAAGCAGACGGAGCAGAGCCTTCGGGAGTTCTTCAAGGATCAGTGCCCGATCAACGCCATCACGTCCGACGAAGCCGAACGCTGGCGGAAGTCGATGGTCGATGCGAAGTACGCCGCCGCGACCGTGAGCAAGCGCGTGAAGACGGCTCGCTCGATCTTTCGCGCCGGTCAGCAGATGCGGATGGTGAAGGAGAACCCCTTTGCTGGCGTCAAGGCCGGTTCCCAAACGAATCGAACGCGGCTGCGATTCATCTCGCAAGCGGACGTCGAGAAGGTGCTCGCCGCGTGTCCCGACAACGAATGGCGTCTCATCATCGCGGGGTCTCGATACGGCGGTCTCCGCTGCCCGAGCGAGCACTTGGCATTGCGGTGGGGCGACATTGACTGGGAGCGTGAATGCGTCACTGTGACCAGCATGAAGACGGAGGGCTACGAAGGCCGTGAGACCCGCCAGATTCCGCTCTTCCCAGAGTTGAAGCCGTATCTGAGAGTGGCGTTTGAGAATGCTGAGCCGGGCACGGAGTGGGTCATCTCCCGGTACCGGCATTCCAACGCCAATCTGCGGACCCAGTTCGAGCGGATCATCAAGCGGGCTGGCGTGAAGCCGTGGCCCAAGTTATTCCAGAATCTTCGCTCCACTCGTCAGACGGAACTCTGCGACCGTTACCCGACGCACGTGGTCTGCGAGTGGCTTGGGAACACGAAGTCCGTGGCTAGGGAGCACTACTTGCAGGTCACGGATGAGCACTTCACAAGGGCCGTCCGAGAGGGTGCCGGTGGTGTGACGCAAAAAGCGACGCAGCAACCCCCAGAAACCGGCTGCGATGACCAGAGGCCGAAGACCCCCGCGCCCTCCAAAACGCGAGAAACGCAGCCCGTTTCTGTGGGCTGCGTTTCTTCGCTTGACGATCAAGTGACCCCGATGGGATTCGAACCCATGTCACTACCGTGAAAGGGTAGTGTCCTGGACCAGGCTAGACGACGGGGCCGGTGCTGCTCCCATGATAGCGCGCGGCGACAGCATCGGCTTACGCTGGACGGTGTCCCGCTCAGAGCCAAATCGCTCCCCACACCGTACCCCACGCCGCGCCCCCGCCCCCGCCCCCATCACGCCGCTCCCTGCACGGGTTCGTGCTGCCTCCACGCTCTACCTCTTCGGCGGGTCCTTTGACCCACCCCACCACTACCACCTCCGCGTCGCGGGCATCACCGCGGCGCACGCAGAGGCCAGCAATTCTGAACCCACCCACTCGCTCTGCCTCTACGTCCCCGCGGCCCGAAGCCCGCTGAAACAGGCGGGCCCCACCGCCGGGGACGCGGCCCGCGTCCGCATGCTCCGCGCTGCGCTGCGGGGTGTGTCCAACGCCGCGATCTGGTCCGACGAAGTCGACCGTGCAAAGTGGCAGCGTCGCCACGGTGTCGATCGACCCAGCTACTCGATCGACACCGTGAAACGCCTGCGGTCGCTCCTCCCAAAGGGCACCTGCATCCACCTCGTCATCGGCGCAGACCAGGCGGCCGCGTTCCACCGCTGGCGCTCCGCACGCGCACTGGTCCGGCTCGCCCAGCCCCTCGTGCTGCCCCGCGAAGGCATCCGCACGCCCGCGGACCTGAGGCGGGAAGTCGCCGCCAGCGCCGGCCCGTTCTGGTCCGTCCGCGAACTCGACGCGTGGTCGCGCCGACTGCTGGACGCGCCGGTGATCCGTGAATCCTCCACCCGCCTCCGCCGCGCTCTGGCCGGCTCGCCCGCCCAGCGCGCCCGGGCACTGCGATCGCTGCCTCTAGCGGTCGCCCGCATCGTGGACGAACGGAACCTCTACGCCTCCCCGCCGGTGCCGCGACGACGGGCCCACTAAACTCCGCCTCATGCGCTGCCAGGCCGACCCCTCCATCCGCCGTGTTGTGATCGGCAACTTCCAGTTCCCCCTGGGCGTCTACCCGGTCGAGGACATGACCCCCGTGCCGGGCTACTCCATGGCCTTTGAGCAGGCCGACGGCGGCTCGGAAGGCGAGTGGGAAGAGTGGCCCGACCGCTACGCCTACGACATCGTCATCAGCGCTGAGCGCCTCCCCACGCTCGTCCGCACGCTGATGTCGCTCTTTGATGGCCGCGTCTACCCGATCCTGGACGTCCTGGGGCAGGACGCCTACCGCGAGATCGACCCGTTCATCTCCTACGAGCTCGTGGGCCCCGACCGCGTCTTCGACGCACTGCGCGAGTACGCCGACTACTTCTTTGAGGACGGCATGTGCGGCTTCGGCGCGATGAGCGAGGAGCCGTTCCTCTACATGTTCGTAGACGAGCACAAGATCGTCACCGTCCGGGCCGAGGTCTCGCTGAAGGAACGCGTCGAACGCGTCCTCCACGCCTTTGACCTGGAGCAGACCGAGGAAGTCGCCGGCGCCGACGCCGCCGCGCACGAGCACCGGGCGGTGCTGAAGGTGAAGAACGACGACCCAGCCCTGATGACCAGCGAAGAGGTCGTGGAACGCCTCAAGGACAGCTGGCGTCTCCTGCTCAACGTCGACCCCGACAGCAACCTGGACGACGAGGGCAAGGACCTGGGGCCCACCCACTGGCGGGCGATCGTCCGGTGCTCCGTGGCGGACACCCCGCCCCGGTACGCCGA
The DNA here is from genome assembly GCA_036261855.1 of Phycisphaerales bacterium. Lineage (GTDB taxonomy): Bacteria > Planctomycetota > Phycisphaerae > Phycisphaerales > UBA1924 > BJHL01. The sequence continues at coordinate 3,695 of DATAKA010000134.1, forward strand.
GGTCCTGTTCGACGCCAACAACCTCCGCCACGCCGAGGAGGTCGCCTTTGACGCCCTCGAGGACATGGCGACCAAGGAAGAGACCCACTGGGAGGACGCCGGCGTTTTGACTCTGGACCGGGTCGCCAGCGAGCAGTTCCGCCAAGTCCTTGGGAATGCTGGTATTACGCCCGCACCGTCCGAACCATCCGCCAAGCGGAAGGCCAAGGCGCCCGCCCCGAAGCGCAAGTCCGACGCCCCCGAAGGGCCGGAACCGCTCAGTCCGGAACCTGGTCGGGTCTACGGCGTCCGCTGGCTGGACTGACGATCCGTCGGTCCCCCACCCTTCGCGGGCGGGATTTGTCCCAACCCGGTTTGCAACTTGTGGAATGCGCGGGTATCTTGTGGCCCTGCCGGAACCGGTTGGGGTCGGGAACAGAACCGACTCCTGTTGTCGTGTCATGGCTCGGGCAACCGCGCCGCACCGCGACGACCACCTCCAGCGTGAGCCCGCGGGTTCACGTCAGCCGTCGGTGAAGTGTGCAGCAGCGCGCTGCACAAGGACGGCCCCCGGCAAGGAATGACGGTCTTTCCTCGTGTGCGCCGCACCGGCGCAGCGATGATGGACCCATGATCGTTGGGCCCGCGCGAGCAGGCCCAAGAGTGTGGCGTGCCGACCGTTGGCACCATGACCCCGGAGCAGAAATGATGAGCCCGATCCGATCCGTTCGTTCGATCCACGCCGTCCGTTCGCTGCTTGCCGCCGCCGGGCTGGTGTCCACGCTGGCGGGCACGTCGCTGGCACAGACGACCACGACGCAGCGCCTCGACCAGGCCGCGGACCTCCTCTCTGAGGGCAAGGTGGTGCAGGCACGCTCCCTGCTCGTCGAAGTGACGAGCCCCGACGTCCTCTCCACGCTCGACGAGCAGCAGCGCGTGCGGGCCCTCTCGCTCGTCAACAACGCGTCGCGCCGCATCAAGACCCTCCCCGCGGAGGAGGTCAGCCTTCAGACCGCCGAGCAGGCCCTGGAGTCCAACGACCTTCGCACGACCCTCGCCCAGGCCAACGCGGTGGTGACGAGCCCCAAGGCGACCAACGCCCAGGTCGGCATCGCCAAGGACCTCATCCATCAGGCCACCGAGCAGCAGGCCCGCATCGCCCCCGCCGTCGGCCAGATGCTGGACGATGCCATCGCCGCCTACGAGGCGGGCGACACCGCCAAGGCCCGTGAAGGCCTCACCGCGGTCTCCCGCACAGGCATCGCTCTGAATGCCGACCAGCAGGACCGCCTCGACACCTATCAGCTCCGCCTCGTCACCGCCCAGCCCGTGAATGCCTCGATGGGCATGCTCACGCAGGAAGGCCAGGTTGAGAACCGGGTCGAGAACCAAGAGCAGCCTGGCGTCGTGACCCGCCCGACCACGCCCCCGCCCCCGGCGCCCGACCAGCCGGCCGAGACACCTGCGGCTGATGCGCCCGCCGAAACCCCCACGGAAGCCCCCGCGGCCCAGCCCGCGCCGGAGCTGACCGAGGTCGTTTCCCCCAGCCAGCCCCCGGCCGATTCCTTCGTCGCGGCCCGCCGCGTCGAGGCAGAGGCCCTGATGGCCGAGGCCGACGCCGCCCTCAGCGAGAACCGCCTCGTCGAGGCCTCCACCAAGTACGAGACCCTCTCCACGCAGTTCGCCGACCTGCTTTCCCCCGATGAGCGCAACCAGGTCGCCCAGCGCCTCGCCGAGGCCCGTGTCCGCCTCGGCGCCAACACCGGCAGCGGTGATGTGCTCGCGCAGCAGATCGCGACCGACGCCGCCGCGAAGCAGGCGGCCGTCGCGGAGTTCGACAACTTCATGACCCAGTCCCAGGTCGCCCTGGACCAGGGTGACACGACCCGCGCCCGCGACATGGCGGCCCAGGCCCGCGTCCGCATCGCCAGCGCCCGCAACATCTTCTCACAGGACGATATTGAAGCCTACGGCAAGCAGGTGGACGCCCGCCTCGCCGCCATCGCGATCCGCGAAGCCGAGATGAACGAGGCGTCCATCGCTCGGACCGCCGAGGAGAATGCAGCGGCCGCTCGCGAACAGGAGATGGCCCGCATCCAGAGCAAGTCCCGCCAGATCAACGAGGCGATCGACCGCGTCCGCGCCCTGCAGGCCGAGCTCAAGTACGAGGAAGCCCTGCAGATCGTCAACAGCCAGATCCTGTTCCTGGACCCCGTGAACCCCACCGGCCTCCTCCTCCGCGAAGTCTTCGAGGAAGCCATCATCTACCGCACGTACGCGGAGACCAACCGCACCCGCTACAACGACTACGCCCGCCACCAGGTGCAGAACGTCAAGGCGCTCCAGGCCCCGCTCAATGTGCTCGACTACCCCGCCGATTGGCCCGCCATCAGCGAGCGCCGCGGCGCCCCGCCCGCCTTCGCCGAGGCCGAGGAGAACCGCAAGGCCCTCGCCGTCATCCAGTCCAAGCGCATCCCCGTCAACTTCAACGAGACGCCCCTTGAGAACGTCATCCAGTTCATCGAGGCCGTCACGCAGCTGAACGTGGACACCGACTGGCAGGCGCTCGAGAACGCCGGCGTGGACCGCCAGGCCCCCGTCACCCTGAACCTCACCAACGTCCCGGTCGAGACGATCCTGAACCGCGTCTGCGAAAAGGCCAGCCCCGACCCGCTGACGGGCGCCGCGTGGAACGTCACCGACGGCGTGCTCACCATCTCGAGCCGTGAGCAAATCAACAAACAGAAGGCGATCGTGATCTACGACATCCGCGACCTCATCGTGGAAGTCCCCAACTACACCAACTCCTACGAGCTCGACCTCCAGCAGGCCCTGCAGCAGGCCGGCCAGACCGGCGGCGGCGGCGGCGGCCAGAGCCCCTTCACCGAGAACGACCAGGGCGACGAGGAACAGCGCCGCACCCTGCAGGAACGCACGCAGGAAATCCTCGACATCATCACGACCAACGTCGACTCCGAGGGCTGGCGTGAGAACGGCGGCGACGTCGGCTACGTCCAGCAGCTCGGCGGCCTGCTCATCATCACCAACACCCCCGCCAACCACCGCTCCATCAACGGCCTGCTCGCCAAGCTCCGCGAGTACCGCGCCATGCAGATCAACGTCGAGACCCGCTTCCTCCTGGTCTCTCAGGACTTCTTCGAGCAGATCGGCTTCGACCTCGACGTCTACCTCAACGCCAACAGCAACGCCGTCCGCGCCGCCCGCACGACGCGCCCGACGACGCGCCCCAGCGACTTCTTCGACCCGACCTCCGGCCGCTACCGCGCGACCTACCCGCAGTCCGGCCCCGACTCCACCGGCGCCAACACCAACCGCACGCCCTTCGGCAACCCCTGGTCCCCCGTCGGCGGCGGCCAGAACAGCCTGGGCCTCGCCGAGAGCCTGATCTCGTCGGACTTCTCCAGCGAAGTCCTCACCCAGGGCCCCGCCCTGGCCCTCGCCGGCGAGTTCCTGGACGACATCCAGGTCGACTTCCTCATCAAGGCCACGCAGGCCGACCGCCGCAACATCAGCCTCAACGCCCCGCGCCTCACCTTCACCAACGGCCAGATCTCCAACATCGTCGTCGCGACCCAGATCGCCTACGTCGCCGACCTTGAGCCGCAGGTCAGCGAGTCGTCCGCCGCGTTCGATCCGACGCCCGGCCGCCTCATCGAAGGCGTGACCATGATCGTGGACGGCACCGTCTCGGCCGACCGCCGCTACGTGACCATGAACGTGGACTCGGGCGTCTCCCGCCTCGAGCGCATCGAGAACCAGGCCGTCACCGCCATCGCCGGCGGCCAGCTTGTGAACTCCGCGTCGGTGCAGTCCTTCATCCAGTTGCCCGTCGTGACCGTCACCCGCGTCCAGACGACCGTCACCGTCCCCGACCAGGGCACCATCCTGCTCGGCGGCCAGCGCCTCACCACCGAGGCCGAGGTCGAGTCCGGCGTGCCGGTCCTCAGCAAGATCCCGATCTTGAACCGCTTCTTCACCAACCGCGTCATCTCCAAGGAAGACCAGACCCTGCTCATCCTGATGAAGCCCACCATCCTCATCCAGAATGAGGAAGAGGAACGCGCCTTCCCCGGCATCGAGGAATCCCTCCGCATGCCCTACGGCGGCTGAGCACGACCCCCGTTCCCCTCAAGGCCCGCACGCCCCGCGTGCGGGCTTTTTTCATTTCCCGCCCCTATCATCCCCGCCCGCGACCGCTCGCAGGGGTTCCCACTGGAGACCGCCCGCATGCCCCCCGCATCCGACTCCCGCATCCGCGTCAAGCGCGTCGACAACGTCACGCAGGTCGAGTTCCTCGACCGCAACATCCTCGACGAGGCCAATATCCAGACCATCGGGCAGGAAATCGGCACCATCGTCGACGGCGAACCCAACCCGCGCCTGCTCATCTCCTTCAGCGGCGTGGAGCACCTCTCATCCGCCGCGCTCGGCACGCTCATCCAGGTCAACAACCAGGTGCGCAACCGCTCCGGCCAGCTCCGCCTCGCCAACATCGACCCGCAGATCTACGAGGTCTTCACGATCACCCGCCTCAACAAGCTCTTCAGCATCCACCAGTCCACGGATGAGGCGATGAAGAGCTTCAAGTGATCGCCGACAGACGGCCGGCTCCCCGCGGGGGGAAGTGCCGCGTCGCCGTCTGCACCCGCTCATGCCGCGTTCCTGAGTGTCCGACGCTTCCCAGCACGCGATGCCACGCACCCCCGCATCCCCGTCCACCCCGCCGCCCCAGCGCGGCACGCTCGCGGTCGTCAACGACCCCCGCGCCATGGACGAGGCCCAGAACCGGGTGGTGCACTTCCTGGAACAGCAGTCCTACCCCAAGGCCAGCGTCTTCGCCCTGCGCCTCGCCATGCACGAAGCGCTCATGAATGCCTTCAAGCACGGCCACAAGGGGCTCCCCCCCACCACCCCCGTGTACCTCACCTACGAGGTCACGCACGACCATGTGGACCTCGACGTCGAGGACCAGGGCCCTGGCTTCACCCCCGAAGATGTGCCCGACCCCACCCTCGAGGAAAACCTCGAACGCGGCTCCGGCCGCGGCCTGCTCCTCATCCGCGCGTACATGTCCCGCGTGGAGTACAACAAGCAGGGCAACAAGCTGTCGATGACGTACGCCCGCCCGAAAGGGGCGTAGCAGCCGGTGAATCCGTCCGATTGCCGCACCGGCCCCCGCGGCTGGCATCAAAATCCCAAGAAACCTAGTATTTGGCGTCCTCCGGCCGCAACTGCCGGATGATGCTTTGCGGAGCGTCCCTCCCGAATCTCCCATTGGTTCGGGGTTCGAATCCCTGACGCTGCGCCGCGCGACCAGGAAGACCACCCCGGCCCCAGGACCCACCATGCCCACCAAGCCCACCTCCACCATCTACATGGACCACGCCGCGACGACGCCCTGCGACCCCCGCGTCGTGGAGGCCATGCTCCCCTAC
>DATAKA010000136.1:0-67905 GCA_036261855.1 Phycisphaerales bacterium
CGACGAGGGCGGTGCGGTGGGCAACAACCATTCCGGGTTCCTTCTCTGTGGGCCCGTCGGGACGGGCCGGTGGGGTCGAGGGGGGACAGGATAGCGGGAAGCCGGGGTGCTTGTCTTGCCCGCCCCGCCGCCCAACGCCGCCCGGCCGCGGCGGAACGCCCGCAGCACCCCAACACTTGCCGCATGTTCACCGGCCTGGTGCAGCACATGGGGGTCGTCCGGATGCGGGAACGCCATGCCGCCGGAGAACGACTCGTCATCGACCCCGCCGGCTGGACCCACGCCCCGTCACTCGGTGACTCCATCGCCATCAACGGGTGCTGCCTGACGGTGGCCCAGGACCCCAAGTCCGTTCACGGCTCGCTGGTATTTGACGTGGTCCCCGAGACCTTGAACAAGACCACCCTGGGGGGCCTCCTGCCGGGCACGCCCGTCAACCTCGAGCACGCCGCGACCATGCTGACGCTCCTGGGTGGGCACATCGTGCAGGGGCATGTGGATGGTGTCGGCGCAGTGCGGCGGATCGAGACCACCGGCGAGTGGCGGGTCACCATCGAGCCGCCACCAGACCTCATGCAGTACCTGGCCCCGAAGGGCAGCGTGTGCGTCGATGGCGTGAGCCTGACCGTGGCGGGGCTGGCCCCAGGAAAGGCGCCGAACACCGCCGGGACATTCGACATCGCCCTGATCCCAACGACGTTGGAGAAGACCACGCTCAGGGCGCTCAAGGTCGGCGGCCGCGTCAACATCGAGTGCGACGCGATCGGGAAGCAGGTGGTGCACTGGTGCCGGGTGTATGGCGAGCGGACGCAGCACGGGGGCGCACAGTGACATTCCTCGGCATAGACCCAGGGCTGCGCATCACCGGCTACGGCTGCGTGCGGCTGCAGCCTGCACGGGCCACGCTGGTGGAGGCGGGGGTCTTCCGCCTCGCGCGCACCGACGACGAGGGCAACGCGACGAGCGTGTCGCGCCGGCTGAAGGAACTGGACACCGACGTGCGGGCGCTGCTTGCACGCCTCAAGCCCTCGTGCGTCGCGGTCGAGGGGCTCTTCGCGCACGCCGCACACCCTGCCACCGCCATGATCATGGGCCACGCCCGCGGCGTCATCCTGCTCGCCATCGCGCAGGCGGGCGTGCCGGTGGTCGAGCTCAAGCCCGCGGAAGTCAAGAAGTTCCTGACCGGCTCCGGCCGCGCCGAGAAGGGCCAGATGCAGCGGGCCATCCAGGACTACTTCCGCTTGCCCGAACTCCCGAAGCCCCCGGACGTGGCGGATGCGTTGGCGATCGCACTGTGTGCGGCGGAACGGTCGCGGCTGGGTGCCCACGCGCCCGCGCTCATCACCAAGAAGCGACGCTCCACGCGGACGTTGCCCGCAGACGTACTCGATCGGTGACCGGCCCATCGGACCGATCCATCGATGGAGGCGGTGCCGCCCAGCCCGCAAACGCCTCTTGCGTCAAACATCCGTTTCCGCTATACTTACGCATCGGACCAAACCCCTTCCGGGGATGGACCGATAGGTTGGAAACACGAGCGATGCACCCTCGGGATCCACATCCCGGCAGCGGGCAGTTCGACCCCCACGCGGAGTCACTGCTCGGGCTCGACGGCGAGCCACTGGAGCCTGACATAGGCCCGGGGCATCTCTCCCCCTACGCCCACCTGCACCCTCACCTGCACGCCGACGCGATCGCGATGCACTCCGAAGGGCTCTCCGCCAAGGTGCTGGTGCTCAACCGCGCGTACGCCGCGATGCGCGTCGTCTCCGCCAAGCGGGCCTTCTGCCTTTTGGCTCGCAACATCGCCGAGGTCATCGACGTCGATACCAACGGCGCGGCCGACACCTCCGAAGCCGGGCAGTACGTCAACTACGACTTTGACTCGTGGATCGAGGTCAGCCAGCTGCAGCGCGAATTCGAGCCCGAGCGCCACGACTGGGTGAAGACCGTCCGCATGGATATCGCGGTGCCCCGGATCATCCGCCTGCTGGGGTACGACAAACTCCCCGAGCAGACGGTGAAGCTCAACCGCCGCAACCTCTTCGCGCGCGACCGCAATCGCTGCCAGTACTGCGGGCGCATCTACCCCACGAGCGACCTCTCGATCGATCACGTGAACCCGCGCAGCCGCGGCGGCGGGGACACATGGGAAAACCTCGTCTGCGCCTGCATCCGCTGCAATGCCAGGAAGGGCGGCCGCACGCCCGACCAGGCCGGCATGAAGCTCGTGAAGGCTCCGGTGCGCCCGAAGCGCAACCCGCTCATCACATTGCGCCTCGGGCACGAGAAGTACCGCTCATGGAAGGCATTCCTGGATCATGCGTACTGGAGTGTGGAGCTGGGGTGATCAGCCGCGAGGGAGGGCCTGATACGCCGCCACCGCCATCTCATCACACCGCTCGTTCTCCGCGTGCCCCTGGTGCCCGCGGATCCAGTGGAACCGGATGTCGTGGTCGGCCTTGAGCAGGTCGAGCGTTTCCCACAGGTCTTGGTTCTTGACCGGCTTCTTGTCGGCGGTCTTCCACCCCCGCTTTTTCCACGCCGCCATCCACTCCTTCAGCCCGTTCAGAACATACTGACTGTCGCTGGTGAGGTCCACCAGGCTGGGCTTGGTGAGGGCCCGCAGGCCCTCGATCACCGCCGTCAGTTCCATCCTGTTATTGGTGGTGTCGGGCTCCGCGCCCGATCGCTCGATCGACTTGCCCGTCGCCGGGTGCCGCAGCACGAACGCCCAGCCGCCCGGGCCCGGGTTCCCTGAACACGCACCGTCGGTGAAGAGCTCTACGTGCGGCCGCTTGGTGCCCGCGGCGGCCGCGTCCTTCTTGGCGGCCGTCACGGCGTGCCCCCGCGTGCCCGCGCGGGCTTGATCTCCGCCTTCGCGTCTGGTTTGGATTCTGCCCTGTTCTCTGGCTTGGATTCCGGCCGCGGCGGGGGCTTGGGCTCGGCCTTGGCCTCTTCGCGCGGCATGCCCGCGACACCGCGCGAAGCGTTGCCCTTGACGAGGTCGTCGGCGGAAACCATTGCGACGCCACCAAGTGTGCCGCCCGCCGATGGCGAAGTGTTCACCACCACCTCACGCTCCGCGCGGAACCTCGCCAGCGCCAACTCATGCGCGGTGTGATAGGCCTTGCCCAGGCGAGCCCAGTCGAAGTCCCAGCTGCGCTTGTCCACCTCGTTCCGCAGCGCGATGCGGTCGCGCCGCTCGAGCTTGCAGAAGTCCAGCAGGTACTTGGCCAGGTCCCCCGCTGCGTCAAAGTACCCGCGCCCGCGCCGGCGGAGCACCTTCATGCCCGCCTGCTCGGGGTTGGGGTACGTCTCCTGCACATACCGCCCGAAGCCCGCGACGTCGCTGCTCACGCTGGGCACGCCCATCGCGGCGCACTCCAGCGGCGTGTAGCCCCACGGCTCGTACAGGCTCGGGAACAGGCCCAGGTGGCAGCCGCGCACGAACTGGTCGTACTCGATGCCCCACAGCCGGTTGTGCGGGTTGATGAAGTCGGGGTGGTACACCACCTTCACCGGGTCTTCTTCGCGGTTGTAGAGCCCCAGGTTGCGGATCTGGTTGAGCACCGGGTCGTTCAGGTCGTCCTGCAGGTTGTGCGTCACCACCATCGGCAGGCAGTGCTGCTTCAACGCCTGCTGGCTGCGGCGGTACCGCAGCATCCAGTACTCGTCCACAAGGTCGTCCAGGTGCAGCTTCCCGCCGGCCGCGGCACGCTGGAAGAGGCGTGACCGCACGCCCGATGTGATTTTCTCGCACACCTCATTGAGCTCATTGAGCACACCCCGCTTCTCCATGCACAGCGGGTTGATGGCGTGCGTCGCACGCTTGGTGATGATGAAGAAGACCACGTTCTTGTGGACCTGCGCCGCCTTCATCTCGGCGTTCAGACGCGCCATCGCCTCCAGGCACAGGTCAAAGCCCTTGTTGCGCGGCTCGTAGCGCCCGCTGGTGAAGAAGTAGAGCGTGCGGTCCAGGTCAAACGAGTACGACGGGAAGAAGTGCCCCATCGTGAACCGGTGGATCACTTCCTTGTACTCGCCGTGCAGACGCTGCTGGTCGTGCCCCGCGTTGTAGAGCGCGATCGTCAGCCCGTTGGGCACCACCACGTCCACCGGGCGCCCGAGCAGGTAGTTGCACTCCTCCGCCGTCACGCTCGACACCGTCGTGAAGACGTGCGCCCCGTGGGCCGCCGCTCGCTCGATCTTGTGCTGTGTCAGGCAGTTGTAGCGGCGTGCCTCTGCCTCGTGATCAAACCACGGCAGGCGGTCGTAGAAGTCCTCCACCGCGCCCGCGACATACCGCCCCAGCAGCGTGGCATGCGTCGTGAACGCCGTCGCGATCGGCACGTTCTGCCGCCGCAGCAGCGGGATGGCAAGCCCGCCCAGCCACTCATGGAAGTGCGCCAGCACCGGCGCGCCGCCGGTCGCGTCCGAGCCGCCCGGCCGGTGCTTCACGACCGATTCCAGCAGCCTGCGCACCGACTCCGCAAAGCACACCACGTAGTTGATCAGCCAGTCATCGCCGGGCGTCTCGATGCCGTGGTCCGCCCACAGGCGATACTTCACGCTCGCGAGGTACTCGGGGTTCAGCCAGTGCTCCACCAGCAACACCCGCGGCCGGCCCGGCACGAGCCACCGCCCGTGGTGCACGTGCAGGCCCTGCGAGCGAAGCTCGTTGATCGCATCCGCCAACCACCCCTCTGCCGGCACTTCCTCAAACTCAACGCCCGCCTTGCTCGGCTCCCACGGCCCGATGAGGCAGTACCGCTCGCCCCACCGCTGCGTCATGAGCGGCGCTTTGCTGCGGATGACCTGGTAAATCCCGCCCACCTGGTTGCATACCTCGGTGGAGACCTCGAACAGGATCGGTGCCCGGTCCGGCGCAGGCGTAGCGGCCGCGGGCTGCGCCACCGCCTCCAGCAGCGTGCCCACCACATGGTCCTTGCTCGCGGATTCGCCCTGGAGGGTGCGCTCGGCCATTGGCAAAGGGTAGGAATGAGACCACCGCCGGCGGGACGGTCGGCGCTGACAAGGGAGCAATCCATCGTTTGTTGCCGCGCACAGACCCGGCGCTCCGCCCGGCGTGAAGAAAAGTGCGCCCGGCGGGCGGGTGCTGCGGGCGGGCGCAATAACATCGCGGCATGGCCGGGTCACACCAACCGCACGCGTCCCAACCCTCCCACGCCGCCGCCCGCCCCGTGGTCGTTCCGCCCTCGGGAGCACGGGTCGTGCGCGTCGAAGTGCGCACCCGCGCAGGGCTCCTGGACCCCCGTGCCGCCTCCGCCACCAGCCGCGCACGTGCGCTGGGCTTCCCGGTCACCAAAGCCGAGTCCGCGCGGGTCTACGTCATGGAGGGTGCGCTGGCCGACGACGCCGTGCGGCGCATCGCGTCGGGCCTGCTCACCGACCCCGTGACCGAAACCGCGACCATCCACTGGAACATGAAGGACGCATCGCACGCGCCCGCCGGCGCGGTCTCGGTGGAGGTGCACCCCCAGCCGGGCGTAATGGACCCCGCCGCGCAGTCCGTGCGTGACGCGATCTTCGACCTTGTCGGCGTGCGGACCGATGTCGCCACCTGCAGCCGCTTTGACCTCCACGGCGTCACGGCCGAACAGGCCCGCGCCTTCGCCGGTTCGGCCCTCGCCAACCCGGTCATCCAGGACATCACCATCGGCGCGTGGTTCCCCAGCGAACTCCCCAAGGGCCACGAGTACACGCTCGTCAAGCGCACGGTCAAACTCCGCGGCCTGACCGACGAGCAGCTCACCAAGCTCTCGCGCGAGGCGCACCTCTTCCTCTCGCTCACGGAAATGAAGGCGGTGCAGGCGGAGTACGACCGCCAGAACCGCGACCCCAGCGACATCGAGCTCGAGACCATCGCGCAGACGTGGAGCGAGCACTGTGTGCACAAGACGCTGAAGGCGAACGTGAAGTACACCGAGCGAGGGAGCGAACGAGCGAACGAGCAAACGAGGGGAGAACCCACTCCGGCACTCTTCACGAAGCCCCGCCCGGGCCACACAGTAAACGCCGACGGCTCCGTCTCCATCGACAACCTCCTGAAGCGCACCGTCGCTGCGGCGACGCACGAGCTCATCGCCGAAGGCATCGACTGGACGCTCTCGGTCTTCAAGGACAACTCCGGCGTGGTTGCTCTGGACGATCAATGGGGCATCAACATCAAGGTCGAGACCCACAACCGCCCGAGCGCCATCGAGCCCTACGGCGGCGCGGCGACGGGCATCGGCGGCTGCATCCGCGACGTGATCGCCACGGGCCTCGGCGCAAAGCCCATCGCGAGCACCGATGTGTTCTGCGTGGCGGACCACAGGAACTTCACGGCGGAGAGTGCACTTCCACCAGGCACACTCCCCCCACGCCGCGTCCTGCAGGAAGTCGTCTCCGGCGTCCGTGACTACGGCAACCGCATGGGCATCCCCACCGTCTCCGGCGGCGTGCACTTTGACGACCGCTACGTCGGCAACCCTCTGGTCTTCTGCGGCTGCATCGGCCTCATCCCGCGTTCCCTCGTCCACGGCAAGCCCAACGCCGGCGACCGCATCATCGCCCTGGGCGGCCGCACCGGCCGCGATGGCATCCACGGCGCGACGTTCAGCAGCGCCGAACTCCAGCACACCGCGAGCACCGAGTTCGCCCACGCTGTCCAGATCGGCAACGCGATCGAAGAGAAGCGGCTCCTGGACGCGGTACTGAGAGCCCGCGACAACGCCAATGGGAAACCTCTCTTCAGCGGCCTCACCGATTGCGGCGCGGGCGGTTTCTCTTCCGCCATCGGCGAGATGGCCTCATCGCTGGGTGCTTCCGTCCATCTCGACAAGGCCCCGCTCAAGTACGCCGGCCTCTCCTACACCGAGGTCTGGATCAGCGAGGCGCAGGAACGCATCGTGCTGGCCGTGCCCGCGGCAAACGTGCCGGCCCTGCAGCGCATCTGCGACGAAGAGGGCGTCGAACTCGCCGACCTGGGCTCCTTCGGCACGCCCACGCGCGAGATCATCCTCCACTGGCACACCGAAGAAGTCGGCCGCCTCTCGTGCGACTTCCTGCACGATGGGCTGCCGATGCCGACGCGGGAAGCGGTGTGGGATGCTAGAGACGGAGAGATGGAGAGACGAAGAAACGAAGTGAAGGCAGCGGACCGCGCCACCACTCCCGTTTCTTCCTCTTCTTCCACTCCGTCTCTCCGTCTCTCCGTCTCTTCGTCTCTCCTGACTCTCCTTGCCCACCCGACAATCGCCAGCAAGCACTGGATCATCCGCCAGTACGACCACGAAGTGCAGGGCAACACCGTCGTGAAGCCGCTGCTGGGCCCCCGCTGCATCGGCCCCAGCGACGCAAGCGTTGTCGAGCCCATCTCCGGCTCCGGCAGCGGCTTTGCCGTTTCGCAGGGCCTACAGACCGCGATGGGCGACCCGGCCCTCGGCGGCGATCCGTACCAGATGGCCCTCGCGGCGATCGACGAGTGCGTCCGCAACCTGGTTTGCATCGGCGCTGATCCTTCCCGCATCGCGATCCTCGACAACTTCTGCTGGCCCAGTTGCGACAACCCGCGCAACATGGCCGCGCTCGTCCGCGCGTGCGAAGGCTGCTACGACGGCGCGAAGGCCTACCGCACCCCCTTCGTCAGCGGCAAGGACTCGCTCAGCAACCAGCTGCGTTACATCGACCCCAAGACCGGCGAGCAGAAACTCATTGAAGTCCCGTACACGCTGCTCATCACGGGCCTGGGCATCGTGCCCAACGTGAAGAAGTGCGTGACAATGGACGCGAAGAAGCCCGGCAACGTCGTGCTACTCGCGGGCGAAACTCAACCAACACTCGGTGCATCGCTCTATGCCGCTCTGGGTACCGAGGTACTCCGAGCCGGGCCGCTTCCCACTGTCGACCTCATCAAAGGCCCCGTCACCGCCCGCACCATCGCCTCCCTTATCACCAACGGCCTCATCACCAGCGCCCACGACTGCTCCGAAGGCGGTGCCCTCACCGCCCTTGCCGAGATGCTCATCGCCGGCCACGACCCCCGCTCGCCGATCGGCGCTTCCGTGGGAGCCCTGAGCGCAAGCTCAGGAGACCAACTTGCGATCACCGCCTTCGCCGAATCCCCCTCCCGCTACCTCCTGGAAGTCTCCCCCAGCAATGAGCCCGCCGTCACCGCCGCGCTCGCCGCCGCCCACATCTCCGTGACCCGCCTCGCCACGCTCAACTCCTCAGCCACCCTCACCTGGCCCGCCGCGAACCTGAGCGAATCTGTCGACACCCTCACCAAGGCCTGGCGCAGCACGCTGGACTGGTGAATCACACAGCGGCGACCCGGCGAGTTCATTGGAATCACACGGCCAACGGCCCTGTTCGGCTCACCCCGAACAGATACCTATACTCTGCATCGCCCAGAGGAGAGACCATCCCTTGCCCTCACCCACCGCCGCCACACCCGCCGCCCCCGCGCGCGCATCCATCGAATCCAAGCCCATCGAAGTCGCCCCCACCACCCAGACCAAAGCCACCACGCGCGCCGACAACCGCTGCATCCGCGTCCGCGGCGCACGCGAGCACAACCTCAAGGACATCTCCCTCGAGATCCCCCGCGACAAGCTCGTCGTTATGACCGGCCTCTCGGGCTCAGGCAAGTCCAGCCTCGCGTTCGACACCATCTTCGCCGAGGGGCAGCGCAAGTACATGGAGTCCCTCTCCGCGTACGCACGCCAGTTCCTCGACCAGCTCAAGAAGCCCGACGTCGACGAGGTCGAGGGCATCCCCCCCACCATCGCCATCGAGCAGCGCAGCAGCGGCAGCAACCCGCGCTCCACCGTCGCCACCACCACCGAGATCTACGACTACCTGCGCCTCCTCTTCGCCCGCTGCGGCACGCCCTACTCCTGGGCCTCGACCAAGCTGAAAAAGGACGGCAGTGTGCTCGAGCGCAGCGGCCGCCGCATCACCGCCACCAGCGCGACGCAGATCGTCGATGCGCTCCTGGCCCCGGGGCGGGGCCAATCAGGCCCCACACGCGCCATCATCCTCGCCCCCGTCGTCCGCGGCCGCAAGGGCTTCCATCGCGACGTCCTCGAGGACCTCTCCCAGCAGGGCTGGACCCGCGCCCGCGTCAACGGTGAAATGAAGGACCTCCGCGAAGTCCTCAAGGAACCCGGCGAAAACCCGCTGAAACTGGGCCGCCACGAGAAGCACACCATCGAGGCCGTCATCGACCGCCTGACGCTCGACACCGAGAGCCGCCAACGCATCGCCGAGAGCGTCGAGAGCGCCATCCGCATCGCCAGCGGCATCGTCGTCGTCAGCTCCGAAGGCCCCGACGGCGCCTTCACCGACCGCTCCTTCTCCACCAAGTTCGCCGACCCCGACAACCCCGAGGTCGCCCTCGAAGAGCTCGAGCCCCGCCTCTTCTCCTTCAACTCCCCCTTCGGCGCCTGCCCCTCCTGCAACGGCCTGGGCACGCTCATGGAGCTGGACGAGAACCTCGTCCTCCCCAACGACGCCAAGAGCCTGCGCGAGGGCGCCATCGCCGCGTACGCCAAGAACGTCGCCGTCAAGGCGTGGTTCGGCAGCATGGTCAAGAAGTTCTGCGCCCACGCCAAAATCGACTACGACCTCCCCGTCGCCACCTTCAAGCCCGAGCAGCGCAAGATGCTCCTCTACGGCATCCCCAAGGACTCGTCCCTCGCCCGCCGCAGCAACGGCAAGGTGTTCAAGTGGTCCGGCGTCATCCCCGGCCTCCACCAGTGGTGGCAGTCCACCCAGAACGAGACCGTCAAGGAGTGGCTCAACCAGTTCATGAGCGACAAGCCCTGCCCCACCTGCCACGGCGACCGCCTCCGCCTCGAGGCCCTCCACGTCCTCATCGAGAGCGAGCACGCCGTGCCGGCAGAGGACGTCGTGTCGGCGAACGTGATCGGCCGGCCGGGGCAAGAGACGAAGAGACAAAGAGACGAAGAGACGAAGGAAAAGAACAGCAAAGAGGCAACGAAGCGAGGGTCTTCCACTCCGTCTCTCCGTCACTCCGTCTCTCCGTCTCTTCACTTCCTCAACATCGCCGAGTTCTCCCGCCTCGACATCACCGAGGCCGTCGCCTTCGTGAGCGCCCTCAAACTCACCGAGGAGCAGCGCACCATCGCCGCGCCCATCCTCAAGGAAATCAACAACCGCCTCCGCTTCCTCGCCGGCGTCGGCCTCGAGTACCTCAACCTCTCCCGCAAAACCGCGACGCTCAGCGGCGGCGAGGCCCAGCGCATCCGCCTCGCGTCCCAGGTCGGTTCCGGCCTCGTCGGCGCTTGCTACGTGCTCGACGAACCCACCATCGGCCTCCACCAGCGCGACAACGACCGCCTCATCGCCACCCTCCGCCACCTCTCCGACATCGGCAACACCGTCCTCGTCGTCGAGCACGACGAGGACATGATCCGCCACGCCGACCACGTGGTGGATATCGGCCCCGGCCCCGGCGTCCACGGCGGACGCGTCGTCGCCCAGGGCACCGTGGCGGACATCATCGCCACCAAGGGCTCCATCACCGGCGACTACCTCTCCGGCCGCCGCAAGATCGAAACCCCGGCCAAGCGCCGCCCCGTCACCGAGAAGCACGCCATCACCATCAAGGGCGCACGCGAGAACAACCTCAAGAACGTCGACGCCGCGTTCCCCTTGGGCGGCCTCATCTGTGTCACCGGCGTCTCCGGCAGCGGCAAGAGCACCCTCGTCAACGAGATCCTCCTCAAGGGCATCCACCGCGAGCTCGGCCTCACGCGCGAACTCGCCGGCGCCCACGAAACCATCAAGCTCCCCAAACCCACCAAGGCCCTCCCCACCATCGACCGCATCATCGAGGTCGACCAGACTCCGATCGGCCGCACGCCCCGCTCCAACCCCGCCACCTACGTCGGCTTCTTCGACGAAATCCGCAAGGTCTTCGTCGCTACCAAGGAGTCCAAAGTCCGCGGCTACAAGCCCGGCCGCTTCTCCTTCAACGTCACCGCCCAGAACGGCGGCGGCCGCTGCGAAGCCTGCCAGGGCCAGGGACTGAAGAAAATCGAAATGCACTTCCTCCCTGACGTCTTCGTCGAGTGCGAGGTCTGCCGCGGCAAGCGCTACAACCGTGAAACGCTCGAAGTCACCTACCGCGGCAAGAACATCAGCGACGTCCTCGACATGACCATCGAGAACGCCATCGGCTTCTTCGAGAACCACCCGAAAGTCCAGCGTGCCCTGCAGTGCCTGCACGATGTCGGCCTCGACTACCTCACCCTCGGCCAGCCCAGCACCCAGCTCAGCGGCGGCGAAGCCCAGCGCATCAAGCTCGCCACCGAGCTCGCCCGCGGCACCAGCATCTTCGGCGGCTGGGACGGCCTGAAGCAGGACGACCTCGCCAAGAAACGCGCGGCCACGAACACCGGCGACGATGCCCCCGGCGAAGACAGCGACGAAGCAGACGAGACCATCACCCGCGCCCGCTCCCCGCGTGCCCTCGGCCCCTCCGCCCACACCCTCTACATCCTGGACGAACCCACCACCGGCCTCCACTTCGAGGACATCAACAAGCTCGTCCAGGTCCTCCACCGCCTCGCCGACGCCGGCAACACCCTCGTCGTCATCGAGCACAACCTCGACGTCATCAAGTGCGCCGACTGGCTCATCGACCTGGGCCCCGAGGGCGGCGACAACGGCGGCCAGATCATCGCCAAGGGCACGCCCGAGGATGTCGCAAAGGTGGAGAAGAGCTACACAGGCAAGTACCTCAAACCGCTCCTTCAGATGCGCAGATAAGAAGTCGCCGCTCGAACCACAGCCCAACACTCGCTGCTTTCCATCTCTTGCCTTCCTTTGTGCTCTTTGCGCCTTTGTGGTTCAATCTGCCCGGCCTCCGCGCAACCCCCGCGCACCCCTCAATTGCCCCTCATTAGGGCAACCCCTTCAAGCACCCAAACTTCAACTGCTCCCAGCCCCGCCCGGCCGATGCACCCCCCATGGAAACCCTCACAACCCTCTGGATGCCCATTGCCCTCTCCGCCGCGCTCTGCTGGGTCGCCAGCGCACTCCTCTGGATGGTCCTCCCCATCCACAAGAACGACTTCAAGAACCCCGGCGACAATGAGAAGTCCATCATGGACTTCGTCCGCTCGTCGGGCCTCGCGCCCGGCATGTACTGGGTCCCCTACTGCGGCCACGGCGGCGACCGCAAGAACCCCGAGACAATTGAGAAGATGAAGACAGGCCCCTACGCCGGCCTCATCGTCATGCCCGGCACGCCCAACATGGGCAAGAGCCTGGGCCTCTGGATCGTGAACCTCCTCCTCATCTCCTTCGGCGTCGCCTACATCGCCGGCAGCGCAGGCCTGGACCCCGGCGCCCACTACCTCCACGTCTTCAAGGTCTGCGGCCTCATCGCCCTCCTCGCCCACGCCGGCAACGCCCTCACCATGTCCATCTGGATGGGCATGCCCTGGTCCCAACTCCCCGGCCGCGTCATCGACGCCCTCATCTACGCCGCCCTCACCGGCGGCACCTTCGGCTGGCTCTGGCCCAAGGCCGCGGCGGTCGTGCCAGCGATCGGGGGCTAAGTCGGATCACGCAGGACCCCGAACTCCACGCGGGCCGCAAGCACACCGCTCTGTCCGCCGCCGCGGCGGACGATCGTTGCGAGGGGCGCGGCGAGGCTCTGCGAGCAAGCCCCTCGAAGCCTGAACTCCTATCACTGCTCCCGCCCCCTGGGCGGACGAGCCGCTACTCAAACACCTCCGCCTCATCAAACTCCACCTCATGCAACCTCAGCAATCCAAGGAACTCCGACCGGAAGTCCTGCTCCTTGTGGTGCTCCTTCTGGCGAGCGATGTAGGCCTCGACCTCGCCAACCTTTGACTTGCTCACAGTGAAACCGCCATAGCCATCCTGCCACGCAAACGCCTGCGAACCTTGGAAAGTCTCATGCACCCACTTGCTTGACCGACTCTTGACGTGCCGGAGCATGTCGGCGTGTGAAAGGTCGGAGGGATATCGAGCCAGCAGATGCACGTGATCCGGCATGCCATTGATCGCTAGCGACGCGCACTTGAGGTCCCGCAGGATGCCGCCCATGAATGCGTACAGCCGAACCTCGATCTCCGGAGTAATGAACTCCATACGCCGCTTCGTGCTGAACACCATGTGATAGAAGTTCTGCGTGAACGCCCGCGGCATGTGCGACCTCCTCCGTCCGCCCAAGGGGCGGCAAGCACAGAATATCAATGACAGTTGAAGGATCCCCCCGAGGGGCTTGCTCGCCAAGCCTCGCCGCGCCCCTCGCAACACTCACCCGCCGCCGCGGCGGTAAACGCCAATAGACATCCAACTCTCCTGCCGTCACCAGCAACTGCTAATTGGTTCCTCTGCTCCTCAGCGATCCTCACCAATCCAGATGCACGAACTGCGATCTACTCATGGCCACCCCGCCTGTCCGCCGCCCCGGCGGACGACCGTTGCGAGGGGCGCAGCGAGGCTCTGCGAGCAAGCCCCTCGAAAACGCCCGCTCATCACTCCGCCCCCTGGGCGGACGAAGCCGCCCCAAACGCCCCTACCAACCCACACTCCGGGCACACGCCCGCCTGCCCCGCATACCCACACCGCGGACACTCCCGCGCCCATACGCGGAGAGTCGCACGAACCACACGAGGCCATGCCATCAGCATCGTCACGCCGCACGCAACCATGAACGCAACGATGGTGGCGACCGGAAACGCCGTCGAAACAAACTGCCATACGGACCCCGTCGTCCACGCGATCGTCTCACCGCTTGCCTGAAAGCGGAACGCCTGTGGGCGAGCCTGTACCCACGCTGGTGGATCGATCTCGCCCGACAGCCCGGTGATCATGAGGCTGCCGGGCACCTTCGCGCCCTCACGCTCGACGAACGCGATGAGTTCAGCCTGATCCGCGGCATCAACCGCGCGAACCGCCGAGCCCAGGGTCACCCTGTACATGCTCGGTCCTCTCGCGGGCGAGAAGGACATTGATTCCAAGCTGAAACTCGGGCCAATCCCATAACCGGCCTCCGCCGTCGTCGCGTTCACAAAAATAGATCCAGCGGCACTGCTGCCTTTCTCCCTCTCATACGTGAACGCACCGTCGTGCCGGTACACCGTCACCACCCCAGTGCTCGTGTGACCCCGAGTCCACGATGGCACCCGTCCTGAACTCACCCACGTCGCAATCGCATAGGGGCACGGCCGAGTCAGCAGGACAATCGAAACCGCCCACACCACGCCGACGACAGCAATCCGGACCGCGTCCAGCGTCATCATCCGCCGTCTCCACTGACGCCACGTTGGCTGCGGCCTTTCCATGCGATGCATCCACTTACCACTCCAAGGCCCATTCGTTACGGCGTTGGAGAACCCTCGATCGGCCCGCCACCAAACGCCCCCACCAACCCACACTCCGGACACACCCCAGCCTGCCCCGCGTAGCCGCAGCGCGGGCATTGCCCACGAACTTGCCTGCGCCGCTGAACCACGAGCGGCACGAGAATCAAAGCAACACACACCGCAACCGACGCAACGCACGCTGCAAGAACGACCCACGGCATCGCCACCCACACTACTTGCCAAGTCTTGACGTTCATGGCCTCGTACATCCGATGGTCGCTCGGGAATCTTCCACTGCCCTGAAAAGCCCGAAAGTCCCGGTGTAGGAGCACAAGTTCGCTGAGCGACGTGGTATCCACACGCATCCCTTGACGGCGCACAAAGGCATCCAGAGCCTGACTTGAGACAGCGTCGGAGTACGGGATCACCGAATACTCAAACTGCGAACACCAAATGCGCACATCGGTGACATTGAACGAACGTCCAATCACCGTGGGGCCCTTGCTGAACTGGAACTCCGTCGTCACGCATCCCCAGTCAACCCTGCCGACAGGCTGCGCGTCGCCCGCACGCTCATATGAAAGGCCCTGCTCGCCGACGAACACCTCAGAGCCCCCGACGGTGTTGCTGTAATCCCACTTGCTTTCTTGCCACCCACACACCCTGCCGATAGCCCGCGCCAGCCACGGCGGACACGTCTGGAGGCACATGATCCCCGCACTCACCCACAAGCCCAGCACAGCAAGCCCAAGAGCAACACCTCGCCTCTGTCGGAGACGACGCCACTCGTGAATGTCATCTCGCTGTACGCCCACTCACGGCACCCCAAACACATTCTCTTGCCCCCTCACCATCACCCCGCACGCCACTTCACTCGTGCGATACGCCATGCTCATCCCATGCCCCGTGAACCCGCCCACAAACCACAGGTTCTCGTGCGGCGGCGCGTCCTTCACCGCGTGCACCGCCGCCGTTGCGCACTCTCCCGGCACCGGCACCCGCGTGATCACCGGCAGGTGGTGCGGCGTGAACCCCATGGTGCCGGCCCAGCGCGCGGTGACGCGCGCCTGAACATCGTCCAGCTCAATCCCCAGCATCAGCGACGCGAACCGCTCGATGTCCCGCTGCACCCACGGCGTGACCCTGTCCTCATACCCAACCTCCCGCTCCGCGTGGTACGTCCGGCACCCGCCCACCACGATCGTCCCGTCCGCCGCCTGCCGGAAGTACTCGCTCCCGCGGTTCGCGTAGTACGACGCGTCCAGCCGCAGGCCGCGCGGCTCCATCGCCAGCATCTGCCCGCGCCGCGGCGTCACCACACCCTGCAACTGCGGCACCAGCAGCGGCGTAAAGGCGTTGGTGCACAGCACCACGCGCCCGCTCTCGATCATCGCGTCCGTCGTGCGCGTCACGAGCCCGCTGCCCGCCGCGTCGATCGCGAAGACCTCCTGGTGCTCATGAACCACCGCGCCCAGCCCCTTCGCCACGCCGGCGATGTGCTCGATCACCTCGCGTGAGTTGCACGAGGCATCGCGCGGGTTGACGAGGCCCCCCAACGCCACGCCGCTGCGCCACGCGCTGTCCGTGCCGCTCTCCTGCCACTCAACCTCAAACCCGTCCTCACTCATCAGCGTCACGCTCTCGCGCAGTTCCCGCAGCTCACCCTCCTCCAGCGCCAGCAGCACGCTGGGCACATCGCGCACGCCCGGCAACGCGCTGATCCCCTCGCGCCGCAAACCCGCAAGGTTCTCCTCGGTGAGCTTCCACAGCGCCTTCGCCCGCGCACGCCCGTACTCCTTCACCGCGAGCGCGTAGTTGTCCGCGCACCCGCGCATCAGGAACCCCGCGTTCCGCGTGCTCGCCCCGCTCCCCGCGCTGCGCCGGTCCACCACCATCACGCTCAGCCCGCGCCGCCGCAGGTGCACCGCCATCGAGAGCCCGCAGATGCCCGCGCCCACCACGATCGCGTCGCATTGTGCTCTGCCCATCCTCTGCGTGCGTTTCCATTGGCTCACGGTCATGCAACAAGGATACGAGCACGCCACTTCCACACCGAACGCGACAGTTATCCACATTTCAAACGACCGTTCGCACAAACCGTGGTCGTAAGCATCCGCTTACAACCACGCTTTGTCGCACACTCTGTGTCGATGCAGATTTCCTGAGCATTTTCCTCCACGCGCTGCGCCCGCGCGGGTATATTCGCGGCGGAAGCACGCGACGATCTTGCACCGTTGCGATTGACCAGGCTCTCTCGGGGTGGCGAAACGGGAACGCTCAGGAACACAAAGGCCAGGCTCGGCCGCGTGCAATCCGGAGCAGACCCCGACCGCCCCGGCAGCGCAGCCCGGCCACCGCACACGTTGCATGGACGCCCGCGGGCAACCACGGTCGTGCATGGCGGAGCACAGGAAGCCACCTGACGGCGACGTTCCAGCCGTCAGTGCCTCTGCTCTGTGGGGAGCCCAAAGGTCCCGCGCGGGGTGAACTCAATCGCACCCGCGCCCACCACGCCCGTCATCACCGCGTGTTCCCGAGATGGGCGAGCCACCAACTCGCCGCGCTGCCCCCACGCGCTGATGTCAAGCCCACACCCAAAACGCAGCCGCACCGGCCACCGCCGGTCGTGCTGCAATGCGCACCCCGCCTGCTCTCCGTCACTCCGTCACTTCCTCCGTCCATTCATACCATCACCCATGCCCGTCCCCCCAGCCACCCCCGCCGCCCAGGTCCTCATCGTGGAGGATGAGCCCGACCACGCCGATGTCATGGCCGAATCGCTCAAAAAGCCCGGCCACATCTGCACCGTCGTGCACGACCTTGCCCGCGCGTTCGAGGAACTGCGCCTGGGCACCTTCGACGTCATTGTCACCGACCTCCGCATGCCGGGCAGCGCGAACTACACCACCGACGGCTTCGCGCCCGTCGCCGCCGATGGGTCCGACGCCGGCCTCCGCGTGCTGGAAGCTTCCCGCCAGTTGCAGCCCCAGTCCGAGACCATCCTCGTCACCGCCCACGGCGATGTGCCCACCGCCCGCGCGGCGTTCAAGCTCGGCGCGTACGACTTCATTCAGAAGCCGCTGGACCTGGAGGTCTTCCGCAACCTCGTCAACCGCGCTGCGCAGACGGTCCTCCTCCGCCACCACAACTCCCGCCTCCAGGAGCAACTGGACCAAGCCGGCTTTGAGGGCGTCATCGCCGCGAGCGAGCCGATGCGTCGCCTGCTGCGGCAAGTGAAGGTCATCGCCCCCAGCAACATCCCCGTGCTCATCACCGGCGAGTCCGGCACCGGCAAGGAGGTCATCGCTGCGAGCGTGCACCGCAATTCACGGCGCGCCGCCCAGCGCTACGTCACCTTCAACTGCGCGGGCCAGAGCGAGTCGCTCCTGGAGGACGCCCTCTTCGGCCACGTCAAGGGCGCATTCACCGGCGCGGACAAGGACCGCGCGGGCGTCTTCGAGTACGCCGATGGCGGCACGCTCTTCCTGGACGAGATCGGCGACATGCCCCTCACCATGCAGGCCAAGCTCCTCCGCGTGCTTGAGAGCGGCGAGGTCGTCCGCCTCGGCAGCAACGAGGCCCGCAAGGCCGATGTCCGCTTCGTGAGCGCCACCAACCGCGACCTCCGCGCCCTGGCCGCCGAAGGCAAGTTCCGCGAGGACCTCTTCTTCCGCATCAACGGCAGCCACCTGCACATCCCCGCGCTGCGCGAGCGGCGCGAGGACATCCCGCCGCTGGTCTCGCACGCCATCGACCGCTTCGCCCACGAACTGGCCGCGAAGCCGCAGGAGGTGATCGTCCCGGGCATCACCGACGGCGCAATGATGCGCCTGACCGCCTACGCCTGGCCCGGCAACGTCCGCCAGCTCTTCAACGTCGTCCAGAACATGGTCGTCGGATGCCTGAGCGAGGACCGCCCCGCCGGCGCATCCCCCATGCTCGACCTCCGCCACATCCCAGACGACGTGCGCAGCGACTACACCGACGACCTGTCGAGCACGGGCGGCGCAGGCACCAGCCTCGCCGGCACCAGCCTCGAACAGATCGAGAAGCGCGCCATCCGCGAAACCCTGCGCCTCACCGCCGGCAACCGCGAGCACGCCGCCAAACTCCTCGGCATCGGCGAACGCACCCTGTACCGCAAACTCAAGGAATACGGGCTCCGCTGATGCCGTGCACCGTTCGGCACATCCCCTCCACCTCGACCCACGCCCTCCGCCGGCGCGTGCTGCGCGACGGCCGCCCCGATGCCGAGGTCGTCTTCGCGGGCGATGACGACGCCACCACCCTGCACTTCGGCGCGTTCAAGGAGCATGCCGACACGCCCGCCGCGATCGCGTCGCTCTATCCCGCGCCGCTCAAGGACCAGTCGCAGTCCGGCGGCGTGCCCGCGGACCGCCAGTACCAGTTCCGCGGCATGGCCAGCGCGTCGGAGGTCCGCGGCCAAGGCTTCGCCGATGCCGTCATGCGCGCGATGATCGACCATGTCCGCGCGCAGCACGCGAACGGCGCACCGTGCCTGCTCTGGTGCAACGCGCGGATGGTCGCCGTGGGCTTCTACGAGCGCTTCGCCATGCGCGTGGTGAGCCCGCAGTTCGATATCGCCGGCGTGGGCCCGCACGTGGTGATGACGGTCACACTCTGAATCTCAGAAGCAGGTTCCACCGGAGAAGACGCGGAGGAAGGCTTCGATGTCAGCCGTGTCCGGGAAGAGGCCATCGTTGTTGAAGTCGATGGGGTCGCACGGCGGGTCCGCGCCCATGCAGCCGTCGCTGAAGACTGTCAGGAACGTCTCGATGTCGAGCGTGTCGGGCCAGAGGCCGTCGTTGTTGAAGTCGATGTCGTTGCAGAGGTAGTCGCCGCGGAGCTCAGCGAAGAAGAAGTTGTGCGAGGGGTGGCCGTGGCCGGTGAACACCACAAAGCCGCGTCCGTTCGGGGACACGCTGAGGATCTCCCAGGTTCCGAGCCTGCTCGGCAGCAGCGCCGGAGCTTCCCGCGCGAAGAACTCGCGGGCCGTCAGCTCCCCGTAGCGCGGCGTCGTGATGTGAGTCGCCTTCATCCCGTACGACGGGCTGTTGAAGTGCCTGGAGAGCAATACCAACCCGCCGCGCGAGGCCTGCATCGGGCAGCGATCCGTCCACACCGTCACCTCGCCGTTGCGGCTGAGGAAGCCGCCCTGGGGCACCGGGCAATTCGAACTGCTGGTCGTGCAGTGCAGCCTGCCGCCGAAGGTCCCGCCGTCGGGTGACACAAAGAGCAGTTCATCGAGCTTCAGGTTGGCGGGCCACAGCGGGCGGAGGTCTGTTGCGCCGACGCCCTCGCGCCAGACGTGCGTCCCGGTGAGGACGGTGTTGCCGTCAACGCCGATCACGCCCCACCCCGGCACCGTCGCGATGAGGGTGCCCGCGGGGTGGTTCACGATGCGCGTCTCCATGGAAGAAATGCCCATAAACACGGCGTCCGCACGGCGCAGGCCATCGCCGGTGATCGAGACACGGTCCACGTTGTACGTCTGGTGGGTGGCCGCACCAACGTCCCACACGAACGCCCCACTCGCCCACATATTGTCAGCGGTCGTCGCGACCACTGCTCCGTTGTTCGTGATGCTGGTGGCGTAGCTCATGGCGAGCGCCGGCGCGTGGATCATCTGGCCGGTCGTGAGGTCCCACGCCTCCGGCTGCGGCCCGCCGTCGCCCATGATGACCGCGTAGCCCGCCGCGCGGGAGTGGTCCTCCGCGATGCACCGCACCCAGGCACCGCCGACCCAGCCGTTGTCGCTCGCATCATCCTGCAGGGACACGACGCGCACCTGAGCCGTCGCGCTCGGGGCGATGACACCGGCACTTGCCACAAGCAGCATGCACACTGGGCTGAAGGGACGCATGGGGGCCTCCTTTGCGGCCGAAACTGCTCGCACGAGACGGAGTTTTCCTTCGCACACGATACCGCACGGCTTGGAGTTCCGCAATGGCTTTGCGGGCGGCCGCGTGCGGGCATCGTTCGGATGCCCTCATTTCACGCCTAGAAGCAGGCTCCACCCGAGAACACACGGAGGAACGCGTCGATGTCAACCGTGTCCGGGTACTGGCCGTCGGCGTTGAAGTCGATGGAATCACACGGCGGCGAGCAGACGTTGCCCTGCATGGTCGTGATCAGTGCGTCGATGTCGAGCACATCCGGGAACATCCCGTCGTTGTTGAAGTCGATGTCGCCGCAGATGCGAGGCAGCCGCGCGACGTACGCCTGCTTCTGCCCCGTGGGGAGCTGCGCGATGCCGGTCATCCACCGCCCATCGCCCGACACTGCGGAGGCGGAGACCAGTTGCAGGTTCTGCACCTGGGTCACGCCCGTGGCGATCAGCTCGGTGCGGAGGACGGCCGGTGTGCCTCCCGAATGCACGTATGCCGCGGCGTTCGTTGGTCCCACCGCGAGGTTGGCTGCGACCATGGACCCGTCCCATGAAATGTCGGTCGCTGCCGACCCGGGCGGCACGGCGGCGACCCAGCCCGTGGCGAGCGTCCACCGCGAGGTCTGGGAGATGACAACCGCAGCGCCCCACGAGCCCGCGATGGGCACCTGCGTGAGGCGCGTGACGCTCATGCCCCCGCGCCAGATGCCACCGATCTGCAGCGCATCGCAGTCGGTCACGCTGCCCAGGACCAAGCCGTCGGGCGTGATGCCAAAGCCGAAGCTATGGATCCAGTCACCGGGCACGCAGCCGGGCTCGTTGACGTCGTAGGCACCATCCGGGAAAGTGAAGAAGGCCTGGCTGAACATCGAGTAGTACCCCGTGTCCTCGACCGAGCCGCCCACACTGCCTGTTGCCGAACAGCCGCGGACGCGGTAGTAGTATGGCCCCGAGTTCGCCGGCCCGATGGTGGGCGGTGAGCCGACATTCCACTGGTACAACTGGTAGACGCGTCCGTTGCACTGCGGCCCGCCGGCATCGCCGACGACACGCATGCCGTCCGCGGACACGAACGCGTTGTGGATGGTGCAGGGGCCGGTACCGCCCGGGACGTTGATCGGCGGCATCGACTGCACGCCCACGCCCCTCTGCCATCGCCACACACCGCCCGCGCCATCGACTCCGACGGCCACGCGCCCATCTTCGCTGATGTCGGTGACCGTGTAGCCGGACACCGATGTGGGGCTGCCCACAAGGAAGAAGTCCACCTGCGCGGACGCTGCCTGTGCTGCGCACACCGTCGCCAATGCCAAGAGCCAAGTTTTCATGCGCCACCTCCGTTGCACCAGCCTACATCACCGCTGACCCGGACGCAAACGAAACTCGCCGACATACTGCGCAGTGCGACTTGTGCACACGTCAGACCATCGGCCCGCGCTGTACGGCTCTGGTTCGCGTTTCCGCCCTTGGCGCTACCATCGCGGCCACTCCTTGCTGCAAGGGAAATCCCATGTCCGACGGCTTTTCCAAGTACCAGTCCTTTTATGCCCGCCCCCCCGCCATCGTCGTGGAATGGCACGATGAACGCACCGACGCGGTGGGCTGGCTGTGCATTGATTCGCTGACCGGCGGGGCCGCGGGCGGGGGGACGCGCATGCGCGCTGGCGGCACGCGTGAGGAAGCGATCTTCCTCGCGAAGACGATGGGCGTGAAGTTCCGCGCGTGCGGGCCGCGGATTGGCGGTGGCAAGAGCGTGATCCGTTTCAACGCGGCGAGCCCGAAGGACGTGAAGCACGGGGTGCTGGAGCGGTGGTACCGGCACATCGGGCCGTACCTCAAGACGTGCTACGGCACGGGCGGCGACGTAGGCGTGGACGAAGTGGACGAGGCGACGGCGATCACCAGCCGCGTGCTGGGCCTGAAGCACGTGCAGGAGGGCATCGCGCGCGGGCACACGTGGACGGACGACAACCCGGGCGACCGCGAGGGGCCCGAGCCCAAGATCGAGCGCCTGAAGCACGGCGTCGAGGCGTTGGTGAAGCTCGAGGACCTTCCCGGCCCGCGCGAGGGGCGAGCGTGGATGGTCGCGGACGTTGTCACGGGCCTGGGCGTGGCGCGGAGCGTCGAGGCGTTCTACCGCGTGCGCGGGAGGTCGCTCAAGGGTCAGCGCGTGATCATCGAAGGCTTCGGCGCGGTGGGCGCGTTCGCGGCGTATTACCTCGCGAAGAACGGCGCGGTGACCATCGCGGCGAGCACACGCAATGCCGACGGCACGATCCGCGTGGCGCTCAACAAGAGCGGGCTGGACGTGCACCGGCTGATCGGTGCGCGCGAGGGCACGAACCTGCCCGCGGCGTTCGAGCACGGCGGCTCGCAGGTGATCGACACGGCGAGCGGCGACGAGCTGCTCTCGATGCCGGCGGACATCTACATCCCCGCGGCGGCGAGCCACACGACCACGGCGGCGCGGCTGTCGCTCCTCAAGCAGCGCGGGATCAAGGTGATTTCGTGCGGGGCGAACAACGCGTTCGCGTACGACGCACGCAAGCAGCGCGTGGAGGACTGGGTGGGCGACATGCTGACGCTGCAGCGCGATGCGGACCAGCACTTCGCGATCATCCCCGACTTCATCGCCAACTGCGGCATGGCCCGCGTGTTCAGCTTCCTGATGTCGGCGGGCGGCAGGGCGGAGGCCGGTGCGATCCTGAACGACGCGGGCGACCTGATCGACCGGCGTGTGCAGGAGATGCTGGCCGATCACCGGTCGGACCACGGCCTGCTCAACCGTTCGTACGAAGTCTTTGTGCCGTGAGAAGTGTGCCGGGCGTTACCGTGGCACTTCCTCGGTAGGCTGTGCGCCAGTCGCCGCGCTTGCGGGCGGCGGCGCCGGGCGCGAGGGCGCGATGAACTGCGCGACCAGCGGGCCGGTGGAAACCATCGCATCCGGGCGTGCGATGGGGAGTGCGGGCGCGGCGGCGTCGCCCTCGTGCAGCACGATGGTGCGTTCGCGTACGGCAAGGTCGTCGGCGACATCGGCCACGAGGTTGCGGAGGGCATCGTTGCCGGCGATGGTGGTGGTGCCCAGCACGGTGCGAACGCGTTCGCGCACCTGACGCGGCACGGTGATGGTGAACCATGGCTGCGGCATGGACTCTGCGAGTGGCGGCAGGGCCACGGGCGCATCGCTGAAGGTCGCGCCGCCGGTGGTCGTGAGCACAAGAGGGTGCTTGGGTGTGGCGTCCAGGTGGGTCGCGGTGTCTCGCAGGATGGCGTTGTTGCCCATCCACCAGCCGCCGCGTGCGTCGGTGCAGGCGTCGCGTGTGCCCAGCGGGGTACGGGGCTCGGCCGCGGAGATCACACGGTCGAGCTCGACCTTCATGGCGTCGTCGTAGGTCTCCCAGGTTGTGCCGGCGGTGATGACGGAGTACGCGGCCTGCGCGCCGAGGAGGTGCGACACGGTGTCGTCGTAGGTGAAGGACGACCGTCGCTCCGAGACGAGCGGCACCATCGAGTAGCCGTACCAGGTCGCGACCTCGTGCCAGGTCATGAGCGCGCAGGCGGCGTGGGCGGCAACAGCCGCGTCGGCGGCGGGGTCCTGCGGGAGCGTGATGTTCACGCGGGACTTCTCGTAGGTGAAGGCAACGGCGGTGACGTCGGGACGGCGGCGAGCGTCCTGGAGTTGCGTGTGGATGTACCACGTCCAGTCGGCAGCGAGGCGGATGTGCACGACATCGACGAAGCCGGCACGTTCTGTGTAGATGATGCCGCGTTCACCCTCTGCGCCAAGCAGCGTGCGGTCGGTGTAGCGGTGCGGCCCGAGGTTGGCCGCATCTGCCGCGTGGAAGAGGCTGGTGACGCCCGGGAAGGGCAGTGCGCCGAAGCGCGTGTGGGGCTGCGGACGGCCCGTGCCCGCGCATGCGGAGAGTGCGAGGATCGCCGCCGCGATGAGCGGTGCGCGCAGGCGGCCAAGTTTGCCCAATGTGTACTGCAAGGACCGGACCCTCCCCAGCGTGCAGCGTACTGCACGCCAGTCCCTTTCCAGATGCCATTGTTCGGCAAACGTGGCGTTTCTTTCAGGGGCAGGGTGTTATTCACCACGCGGGCGCAGGGAATGGTCCGGTATTTGTGGGATCAGCGACCGTTCACGTAGATGGTGTACGGCAGCTGGCCCTCGACGATGCGGATGTTGGGCGTCTCGCCGCGTCCGCTGGCCCGCACGACGCGTCGCGTGCCGTCGGGCAGCGAGACTTCCACGGTAAACGGGTCGCGGCTGTGGAAGTTGACGCTGCCGCGTGCGGGGACGTCGAGTGTTCCTTCACCGTTGTTGAACGTGGCGGTTGCGCTCACGTTTTGCGTGGAGTCGTTCTTCATCGTCACGCGGTACACCGGCGTGGACATGCAACCGAGCATGAGGACCGCGATGAGCGAAGCGGGAAGGACGCGGCGGCGGGCGAGGGAGCGTGGGTTCATGATGGGACTCGCGAGCGGTGGGTGCAGCGGGGGCGCGGGCGTTGGAACGCGGCGGGTGAGCACTGACTGACGGGTGTTTCAGCGGCCTTCGGGCACGGTGGTGTTGTACCGCACACCTTCGGGCACGGGGACGGGCACGGCCACGGTGGTGCCGAACGTGCCAGCCGTGCGCTGCGAGGAATCGACGGCGACGAAGGCGGTGAAGGCGGACATGAGGGAGTAGTCAAGCGCGGTCTGGCGGCTCATCGCGGCGAACTCGGGGCGGTCCTGGATCAGCGCGGCTTCGGCGAGCTCGGTGAGCTTTGCGCGGGCCCAGAGGCGCGGGATGGCCTTGCGGGCGAGCGCAGTGTCTGCCTGCGACTGCTCGGCAACGATGTTCACATCCTGCCCGCCGCAGCGGCCGCGGATCGTGAGGCTTGTGGGCGCTGCGCCGGTGTATCGACCGACGATGACAACGGGGCGGCCGACGAAGACATCCGGGATGCGTGAGGGGAAGACGTCGCAGAGCGTGCCGTCACCTTGGGAGGCACCGGCCTGGATGCGGACGTTGGTCATGGCGGCATGGCTGACGCGGTCGAAGAACTGGTCCATCACCTCGCCGGACGAATCGCTTGGAGAGAGGTACGCGGCGACGCCCCGGCCCATGCGCGCCATGGAGTCCATCAGCGCACGGTTGGGCGAAGAACCGACGCCGAACGAGAACACGCGGGAGGTGCCCAGGCCTGCGTAGAGGTTCCGCAGGACGTCGTCCTCATTGCCGATGAAACCATCAGTAAGGAAGGCGACGTGACGCGGGCGGAGGTCATCGGTTGGGAAGTTCAACGCGGCTTTGATGCCTTCGACCATGTAGGTGCCGCCCTCGCTGTTCAGCCCGGCGAGGTACTCGCGTGCGCGGCGGAGGTTGGCGGGGCTTGCGTCGAGCGTGGTGCTGCCCAGTTGACTGGCGTTGTTCGAGAAGTTGATGAGTTGGAAGGAGTCGCCGGGC
The DNA here is from genome assembly GCA_036261855.1 of Phycisphaerales bacterium. Classification (GTDB taxonomy): domain Bacteria; phylum Planctomycetota; class Phycisphaerae; order Phycisphaerales; family UBA1924; genus BJHL01. Next base: position 25,739 of record DATAKA010000136.1, read on the forward strand.
TGCATGCGGGCGAGGCCGCGCTCGATGGCCTGCTTGGCCTGCTCGATGGGGCGGCCGTTCATGCTGCCGGAGCAATCGAGCACGAAGACCATCTCGACGGGGCCGCGCGGGATGCTCTGGAGGCTTGAAGGCGGGACGAGGAGGAGGTTGAAGGAGCCCGTGGTGGGGTCGCGCTCGTCGGCCATCGTGAGGAGCGTGGACTGGACGCGGTCGCCTGCGACGTGGACGCGGAGGACAAAGTCCTTGTTGGGCAGCGTGTCGTGGCGGCTGAGGGTGACGGTGGCGGCGGTGGCGCCACGCATCTGCGTTTCCACGGCGTGGTTCACGCTCTCGATGCGTGCGATCGGGAGGCCGGCGTCGATGGTGACGGAGACGCTGACGTCGTGGCCGCTGCGTTCATTGGGCTTCAGGTACTGGACTTCGGTGGGTTGACGCGTGGACCCTGCACCGCCGCGGGCGGCCGCGCCGACACCATCCGTCGTTCCTGGCGGGTTGAAGCGCGGACCGACGACCATGGGGAAGACAAACTCGAACGCGCCGTCGGAGTAGGTGAGCGGGCCGAAGTAGGTGATCGAGACGTCGATGGTCTTGCCGGGCTCGATGTTCGCGACCTTTTGCGTGAAGATGTTGGCGCGTTCCTGGGTCATGAGGCTCGCGACGTAGCCCTGGGAGCGCGCCTCTTGATACACCTGCTCGGCCTCGGCGCGGTCGCGGATGATGCCGCGGATGTGGCGGTCGCCGATGGTCATCACGAACTCGCTGACGGCGGCGTTCTCCGGGAGCGGGAAGACGTAGACGGCCTCGATCTTGCTGGTGTACGGGTTGTGGAACCGCTGTGTGACCTCGACGCCGGAGAGGTGGCCGGCGATGGAGGCGTTGACGGCGGTGTGTTCGAGCGGCACGGGCACGCGGCGTTGCTGCGGGTCGATGTCGATCGGGAGCGTGGTGACGATGCAGCCGGTGCCGGGGGTGTCGTCGTCGGGCGCGGGCGGGGGAGTGGGCGGCTTGGCGATGACCCAGACCGCGGTGTTGGCGGAGGAGAGGAGGTCTTTGGCCCAGCCTGCGGCGGGGGTGGTGGATGCGGTGCGGCCGGCGTCACGGGGGATGAACACGTTGCCGGAGAGTGGGATGTCGCCGAGGAGAGGGACGCTTCTTGGGGCAGGTGGCGGTGACGATTCAGTACTCTTGATGGAGCTGAGTATCTCCACTACTTCATCGCCTGGTGGCGAATCGAACGCTGAAGAGGATTGGCTAACGCGTCCGTCCGCGATGAAGCCCTCAAAGTTGCCGCCTCCGGCACCACCTCGCTGGCCTGATTGCCGCAACGCAGCATCGAGGTCCAGCGTGTACGCCCCGGCGTAGTTTCCTGTGGGTTCAGAAGTGCTGTTGCCAGGCTGTGCGGGGAACCATGGGGTTGCGGCTGCTGAACTTGTAGAGGAAACTCGGGTGCTCGCCTCGGCAGTGGGAGCCCCTGTTCGCATCGCGACGCGGTCGTACTGACTCTCGTTGACACAGGATGCGCACCAGAGCGCGCCGCAGGCCGCGAGGGCGACAGTGGAGAGAAGAACGATCTTGCCTGCTGTGGTCTGGCCTGTCTTGGTCTGGCGGGTCTTCACCGATCACTTCCTTTCGGTCTGGTCTTCGACCTGGTCTTGGTCTGTCGCGCCGTTCGGGGTTGCTTGCCAGGATGCGGCTGCGTCGATGCGCTGGGCATCGGCCCCGGCGGCGGTGGTGAGCGTGAGGGCGCAGGTGGGCGTGGTGGTGTGGGGGGCGCCGGTGGCCATGAGGTGGATGCGGGCGACGCGGACCTTGCCGCGGGGGAGTTGGTCGGCGGGGAGCGTGGAGAGTGCGCCGATGATGACGCGCTCGGTCTGGATGGCGTGTTCGTCGTAGTACGGGGCGGCGTTGTAGGGACCGGGTTCGCCGCCCTCGATGCCGACGATCTTCACGCTTGCGGAGCTCTGCTCATCGTGACCGGGTGCGGCTGCGGTGAAGTCGAGTTGGTAGGCGGCGAGGGGGGTGGTGCCGGAATCGATGAAGATGTCGATGGCGGTGAAGCGTGTAATGAGGTGGATGGGGTGGACGGGGTGGATACGGGGGGCCTGCCCATCCACGGGGCGTGAGGTGTCAGCGGCCTCGTGTGTCGTGCGCGAAGAAAGCCCACCCCCTGCCCCCTCCCTCTGGGAGGGAGAAAGCAAGGCAAGGAGCGCGAGGACGAGGAGAACGGCCGCGGGCTTCATGCGCCACCCGCTTTCTGCGGGACGATGCGCACGGCGAGCATGGCGAGGGCATCGACATCGCGGGTGTCCACAACGCCGTCGTTGTTCTGGTCGTCGCCGGGCCGCGGGGTGGATCGCTGGATGCGGTGGGCGAGAGCGAGGGCGTCGCGCATGTCGAGGACGCCGTCGCGGCTGGGATCAGCAAAGGTTGCTCGCGCTGAGATGCTTGACTCGCTGCTGAGGCTTTCAGACTGGCGTGTAGCGAACTCTGGCGTCGCGATGTTGTTGGAGTTGCGGCCGCGGATGGGCGCAACGACCCACACCGCCAGGGCGAGGCCGGCGGCGGCGGCGAGGGGAGCGGCGATCAGCACGCGGCGTTGCCAGGTGCGGCGGGTGGCCGCGCGGCGTGCGTGGCCGAGGATGGCGGCGTCGATGTGAACGGGCGTGGGCGCGTGCGGGTGCAGGGCGCGGAGGCTCGCGGCAAGGTCGCTGGGGATGTCGTCGTGCGTGGGCACCGAGGGTGGAATGCGCGGGGTGGGCGGGGGGTTCATGGATTTCTCGATGTACCTGCCGAAAGTTGGCGCGGTACGGAGTGCCGGGCTACCCGAGGGCCTTGAGGGCGTGGTGGAGGCGGGACTTGACGGTGCCCTCGGGAATGTCGAGAGCGAGGGCGACTTCCTGGACGGAGAGTTCTTCCACGATGCGGAGGAGGACGACCTCGCGCTGATCGTCCGGGAGGCGCGCGAGGCGGGCGGACAGGTCGGCGGCGTTTGTGGATGTTGGCACTGGGGCGGCGGCTGCCGGGTCATCGGAGGGTGCGAGGCGCAGGGTGCGCTCCCTGCGGCGGCGCTCGGCGATGGCGTTGCGGATGACGGGGTAGAGCCAGGTGGAGACTTTGGCCGTCAGGCGCAGGCGCGGGGCGTGCTCCACGAGTTTGGCGAAGGCTTCCTGGAAGACGTCCATCGCCTCGCTCTCGTCGCGGGCCATGCGGCGGGCGACGCGGGCGGCAAAGTCTTTGTGGCGGTGGTAGAGGGTGTCGAACGCGCGCACGTCGCCGCGGATATACGCCGCGAGGAGGTCGGCGTCGGAGTGGTGCTCGGGGTCGTGGAACGGTTCGGGAGGCACGTCGGAATAGGCTACCACATCGCGGGCGCGGGAGCGTGCGTTGCAAAGAAAAACGGAGCCCACAGGGGCTCCGCGTGATGGACTGCAATGGCTGCGATGGATCAGTGCGGGTGCTTGTGGTCGTGATCGTGGTCGTGCGGCTCTTCCTTCTTGGGCTCGAGCGGGTTGACCTTGGGCTGGTCCAACTTCTGGTCCAGGGGCTTGGTGTTCATGTCGTCGGGCTTGATCTCGACGGGGGGCAGGTTCTCGGGGCGGACCTGCTCCTGGATGTCCAGGATTTCGATCTGGAAGAAGAGGGTGGCGTTGGGGCCGATGCCCTTGCGGGGGTAGCCCTTGTCCTTCCAGCCCAGGGCGCCGGGGATGATGAGCTTGCGCTTCATGCCGACGCGGACGTCGCCCATGGCGCGCTTCCAGCCGTCGAGCATGGGGCCGTCGAAGTTGTAGCGGAAGGGGGAGCCACGCTCGAAGGAGGTGTCGAAGGCGGTGCCGTCGCCGATGCTGCCGATGTAGTGGGCGACGACGAGGTCGTTGTTCTTGGCGACGCGGTCGGAGCGGATGTTGGAGGGGTAGTTGATGACGATGAGGCCGTCGCCCAGGCGCGAGGTGGAGACGCCGGTGCTGGCGCGCTCGAAGGTCATCCACTCGCCCTTGGCGGGGCCCCAGACGACCGAGCCATCGGCGGCGAGGCCGCGGTCTGCGATCTTGAGGGCGGCCGGGGAGATCTCCATGTCGGAGGTGATGGTGGTGGCACCGCCGGTGGTGCCGGCGTAGGGCTGGGACGAGGTGGCGGTGAAGGCCGCGCCGCTACCGGAAACGACGGCGTCGGTCGTGGGGGTCAGCTTCTCGCGGGTGACTTCCGCGGGGAAGGCGTCTGGGGCCGCCCAGATGGTGCGGAGGCTCTGGATCTCGTTGTTGGGGGTGTTGAACTCGTAGGTGATGATGTGGGTCTTGCCATCGACCTTGGTGAATTGGAGGATGGTCTGGCGGTACGGGGCCTCGAGCGCTTCGGCGCGGGCGACCTCGGCGTACATGGCGTCGGGCACGTCCTTGATCGCAACGGGCGCGAGGCTGAGGACGATGTCGACTGTGGCGTCACCGGCCTTGACGCCGGCGGCGCGCCATGAGCCGGTCATCAATTTGGCGATCTGGGAGAACTCGGGGTCGGAGAAGGCGACCTCGGCGGTCTGCTGCGGCGCGGCGTGCGCGGGCAGGGCGGCACCGGTGAGGAGCCCGAGGGCGGCGATGGTCCAGAGGGTGGTCTTCATGGTGGAATCCTTGAGGGTGTGTTCCTTGGGGCGGGCTCAGGCAACCTCGGGGAGGAGCTTCTTGGTGATGTCCACCAGGTCGCGGACGGACTTGATCGACTTGTCCATGAACTGCTTCTCGACGTCGTTCAGCGGGAAGGTGATGACCTTCTCGACGCCGTTGCCGCCGAGCACGCAGGGCACGCCCACGAAGAGGCCCTTGCCCTTCTGCCCCGGGGCGACACCGAACTCGTCCTCGCAGTAGGCGGCGCTTGCGATGACACGCTTCTTGTCGCGCACGATGGCCTCCACCATTTCGATGGTGCCGGCGGAAGGCGCATACCAGGCGCTGGTGCCCATGAGCTTGACGACTTCTCCGCCGCCGCCCTTGGCGCGCTCAACGCAGGCGTTGATTTTCTCGGTGGAGAGCAGGTCGGTGACGGGGATGCCGTTGACGCTGGTGCGGTGCGGGAGGGGGACCATGTCGTCGCCGTGGCCGCCCAGGAGGAGGCCCTGGATGTCCTCGACGGAGCAGCCGAGCTCCCACGCGAGGAAGGTCTTGTAGCGGGCGACGTCCAACGCACCGGCCTGGCCGATGACGCGGTTGGTGGGGAAGCCGGTGATCTTCCACATGACGTAGACCATGGCGTCCAGCGGGTTGCTGACGACGATGACCACCGCGTTGGGGGCGTGCTGCTTGATGTTCTGGGCGACGTTCTTGACGATGCCTGCGTTGATGGCGACGAGGTCGTCGCGGCTCTGGCCGGGCTTGCGGGGCACGCCCGCGGTGACGACCACCACGTCGCTGCCGGCGATGTCGGCGTAGTCAAAGGTGCCGGTGATGCGGGCGTCGAACTTCTCGACGGGACCGCAGCAGGCGAGGTCCAAGGCCTTGCCCTTGGGCATGTGCAGTTCGGGCTTGTCCTTGTTGGCGATGTCGACGAGGACGACGTCGCCCAGTTCCTTCATCGCGATGGAACGGGCGCACTCGCCACCGATGTTGCCGGCACCAATAACGCTGATCTTCGCGCGACGCATGGCCATGGAACGTGCTCCGGTAGGGTGTGGGGAGTGTACCAAACAAAAACCGTTCAAGTCAAGGACCCGACGGGGGCCAAGCGTAGGTCGGCGGACCCGGCACGTGGGTCACTCGAACTCCACCGGGAGGGGCTCTTGGTTGCCTGCCCCGCGGATGGAGAGCGAAACGGGCTGGCTTTGGCCGTGGAGGATGGCCGGCACCAGAAGAGGTTGCCCGGCGGCCAGGCTCGAATCAAAGCCCACCACGAAGTCTCGAATGGGGCCGCCTTGGGCGAAGTCGAACTGGCGGTAGGCCTGGCGCTGGCGGCGGGGTGGGGATTGCTTGATGTTCTCGCCCAGGAAGTTCTCGACCAACTGGATGACATGATCCGAGGGAAGGCCGCCGCTGGCAGCGCGGGCGAAAGCGCAGGGGCACTTGGGAAAGAGCGGGACACCGGGCGCGGGGAGGAAGAGGTCGCCGTTGAACCCGGTCTCGAGCACGGCAGCGACGAGTTCGGCCGGGTGCTCGGCGATGAGTTGGTCCTGGGTCACGACCCATTCGAGGCCGGTGTTAGTGGAGGCGGCGAGTTCCCTGCGTGCGTCGTCGATGAGCGTCACGACTTCCGGGTGCAGGTCCTGGCCGCGCCAGAGGGCGTGGAGTTCGCCCGCGTACTGCTTGATGAGCACGGCGGCGGTGTCGAGGCCGACCTCTCGCTGGGATGGGGGGAGGTGGTCTATCTCGCGGAGCGCGAAGGTGATGGCGTGGAGGCCGATGATGGCGGGGACGGCGCGGCGGAAGGCGTCGCCCTCGGGCGTCTTGGGGAGCGCGGTGGAGGCGCGGGCGAAGTCGGTCCACGCGGCGAGGAGCGCGGCCCAGGTGGAGGGGCGGGATGAAGGGGCGGGCATGAGGGAGGGTAGAAGATGAGACGGTGAGGGGTGAGACGGTGAGGAGTGAGAAGGCGGGGTGTGGTCGTAGGATGTTGGCATGAAGCGTGTGCTGCTCTCGGCGGTTGTGTGCTCTTTGACCGTGTCCGTTCCGGCGTGCGGGGAACCGCCCAAGGGGGGCACGGGCGCAGCGAAGCCGGTGCCGCAGCAGGCGCAGGAGCGGCCGGCCGCGCACGCAGAGGTTTCGCAAGAGTCGGTGATGAACTACCTGCGGTCGCTGCCCACGAAGCGGTCGATGGTGGGCGATGCGGCGCACCTGCAGGGGCTGCGGGAGACGCAGGACCTGCTGATGAAGACCCTCACCGACCTTGGGTATGCGCCGGAGCGCTGGCCGTTTGAGCTGGTGCCGGAGGAAGCGACGTTCTGGAAGGACCGGGTGCCGAAGGACGAGGCGGACCGGAAGTGGGACAACATCGTCGTGAAGATCGAGGGGAAGACGCACCCGGAGCAGATCGTGCTGCTGGGCGCACACTTTGACGCGGTGCCGGGCAGCCCGGGCGCGGACGATGACGGCACGGGCACGGCGGCGCTGCTGGAACTGGCACGCGTGCTGAAGGGGCGCGAGTTCGCACGCAGCGTGCGACTCGTGTGGTTCAACGGTGAAGAGGTGGGCCTGATCGGCAGCCGCAAGTACGCCGCGGCGGCACGGCGGGCGATGCAGGAGAAGCGTGCCGAGATCGTCGCGATGATCAGCGTGGAGATGCTGGGGTATTACAGCGACGAGCCCAACAGCCAGCAGAGCCCGATCCCGAAGATCGAGGGTGTCTTTGACCCGCCGACGGTGGCGGACTTCATCGCGCTGGCGAGCACGCAGAAGCACGCGCCGATGCAGCACATGATCGTGGACGCGATGAAGGGGGGAGCGCCTGACCTCAAGATCGTGGCGCCGGACTTCATCCCGGACCTGCCGTTCACGCCGCCGGACCTGCTGCGGAGCGACCACGCGCCGTTCCTGGCGATCGGCGTGCCGTCGTTCCTGATCGGCGACACCGCGAACTTCCGCAGCCCCCACTACCACCAGCCGACGGACACGGTGGAGACGATCGATGCGCGGCGATTCACGTGGTGCGTGCAGGCGCTGGCGAACGTTGTGGAAACGCTGGGGAATGCGGAGAAGTTGCCGGGGGCGAAGGCGGAGAGCAAGAGGCCAGGGGGTGAAGACAAGCCCGTAGATGCGAAGTAACGAGCAGAAGTCGCAAACTGCTACTGGTACTTCATTCGGAGTCGCACCAGCAGATCGTCGAGTGCAGAACGGCACGAGGGCTCTTCGGGCAGCTGCGACTTCTCGCTCGCGGACTCCAGTTCTGCACGGAGCCGCTCAAACTCCCGCTCATGGAAAGTGAGCTCGGTGCCGCCGAGGAGTTGCTTCTCGCTGCCTGCGATCTTGCGCGCGATCAGGTCGTCGATATAGCTCAGGGCGAAGTGGGCGTTGAGCGTGCGGAGGTTTGCTTCGACTGCACCGGTCCGCATGAGGTGCGTGCCAGCCAGCAGAACCCGGTAGGTGTAGAGCAGGCCCTTGACCGTGGGCTTGGCGTTCTTGATGACCAGTTGCCACTGGTTCTCTGCGAAGCCGCGGTAATGGTGGCGGTGGTGCTTGGTGATCGCGCTGTGTGCGATGGCGCGGAGTTCCTCGAACTCCGGCGTCGAGTGGACCACCAGGGGTGAGTACACCTGTTCGAGCACGTAGCCATTCCGCCCCAGCAGGAGCTTGAAGTACTTGCGGATGTCGTGCGTGACGATGTCCACCTCCGTCGTGCCGGACTTGTCCATGAGTTCAACGGTCTCGTCGGGCGGGGAGAGACGCACGATCTCCCGGAGCGGCGTGACGTGCATGCCGCGGAGGTCGTAGTCGGAATCTGGCGAGTGGAACCCGTAGAGGTGGGCACCGCTGACGGTGACAAAGACCAGCGGGTAGGGCTGGGCGTCCAGGTGCTGACGGATGAGGGTTTGATCGAGTTCGACGGGGGGCGTCATGCGCGACGGTACGCTGAACCACTGAGATGCACCGCTTCCGCCCACGCCAGCGGGTGCGGCAGCGCATGGCCGCAGAACTCCAGGTGCAGGACTCGGCGTCGCGCGGGGTGAGACGCCTTGGCGGATGCGTGGATGGTGTGCGGTCGCATGAGGACCACATCGCCGGCATGTGCTGTGTACGTTTGTTCCGGGCCCCGCGCGACAAGTTCATCGAGGCGGGCCGGCGAGACCAGTCCTTCGCGGTGAGAGGCCGGGATGACACGGAGTGGGCCATTGCCGGGGCCGCAGTCGTCCAAGTGCAGCCGCAAGACGACGATCTGATCCAGCACTTCCCGCGATGGTCGGCAGTGGTGTTCGCCGTCTTTCAGCGACCATGGGCCGAAGCCGGGTACATCGCACCGATCACGCACGGCGATGGTGGCGTCCTGGTGCCAGGGGACCAGCCAGTTTGCGGCCGGTGACTTGTCGAACAGGATGGAGCGGACAATCGGGGCCGTTGTGCCCATCACGTCGCGTGCGAGCGCGGTGAGCGGTGAACGAGCCAGCAGGTCCACAAGTCTGGGTTCACGCTCCAACGCACGGCGCACGCCCGGGCGCGGCTGGTCCTCTGGCTGCAAGAGGGGGTCGCACAGTTGACACAACGCGGCACACACGTCAGCGTTGACCACCTGTTCAGCAACTGCGCATCCGTCGCGGGCGAATGCAGCGATGGCGTGGGTCATGGCGGAGTGTACCAGCGAGCCCAATGCTACCGTGCGGTATGGACCTGAAACCATCCGCTCTCAGCGTTGAGGATCGCTATAAGCTGCTGATCGGCTCCATCGTGCCGCGGCCGATTGCGTTTGTGAGCACGGTTGCGCCTGCAGGTACTGGGCTTGTGGGGGCGGACGCGTACAACCTCGCGCCGTTCTCGTTCTTTGCGGGCGTGGGGAGCAATCCGATGACGCTGCTCTTCTGCCCGGCGAACCGGCCGGATGGGGGTGAGAAGGACTCGCTGCGCAACGCCAAGCCGGTGAGCGAAGGTGGAACGGGCGAGTTTGTCGTGAACATCGTGCCGCACGCGATCGCGCGCCGCATGGCGGCGTGCGCGGAGGAACTGGTGTATGGCCAGAGCGAGTTTGTGTTGTCGGGGCTCACGCCAATCGCGAGTAGCGTGGTGAAGCCGCCGCGGGTGGCGGAGTGCCCCATCGCCTTTGAGTGCCGTACCACGCAGGTCATCCGCACGAACCCCGGCCAGGCGAGCGGCGGGAACATCGTGATCGGCGAGGTGGTGTCCATCCACGCGGATGAGCGGATCGTGAACGAGCGGATGCACGTGGACGCGGCGGCGCTCGACGCGATTGGGCGCATGGGCGGGCGGGCGTACTGCACGACGCGGGAGCGGTTTGATATTCCGTGGGGGAGGGCGGCACTGGGGGGTGATTGATCCTGACCCGCAGGGGGAGGTGCCGCGGCGGGCTTTGTCGCCGCGGCGGAGGGGGCTGCCGTTCCTTCTCGTCCTTCCGTCCCTCGATTATCATGCGTCGTGCCCGCGCGCCCGACCATTACCGACACGTCGAGGCCGTGGTCACAACGTGTCGCCGCGACCTCGAACGGGCACGCCGAGCACATGCGGGGTCGAGCGCGGGAACTCCGCGCTGCCATGTCTCTCCCGGAGGTGCTGCTCTGGGAGCGTCTGCGCCGCGGCCAAGTGCGTGGCTTGAAGTTTCGTCGCCAGCACGTGCTGGGGTCGTACATCGCCGATTTTTATTGCCATGAGTTCAGGCTCGTGGTCGAGGTGGACGGTTCTCAGCACGCGGCGATGCTGGAACAGGACGCTGTCAGGGACGCGTGGATGCGCGAGCGAGGGGTTCGCGTGCTGCGGGTGCCGGCGTCGGTGGTGTTGCAGGATGTGGGCGTGGTGGTTGGAGTGATTGAGCGCGAGGTGGATCGCATCACGCAAGGACCCGCAGAGGGAATGAAGAAGAGGAAGAAGTAGAAGCCCCCTCCGCCGCGAAGCGCGGCACCTCCCCCTTTGGGGGAGGATGGATCAGTGCCTGAAGTGCCGCAGGGCCGTGACGAGGCACGTCACGCCGTGCTTTTCGCAGAGGGCGAAGGTTTCTTCGTCACGTTTGCTGCCGCCGGGGTGGACAATCGTCTGCACGCCGGCCTTGATGAGGATCTCGGGGCCATCGGCGAAGGGGAAGAAGGCGTCGCTGAAGGCGGTTGCGCCCTTGGCGAGGGGGCCGGCCTTCTCGACGGCGAGGCGGCAGCTGGTGACTCGGTCCATCTGGCCTGCGCCGCCGCCGAACATGCGGATGCCGGCGTGGCCGGGGACGGGGCCGCCCAGGACCACGGCGTTGCTGAAGAGGAAGCGGCCGGTGGCCTCCAGGAACCGCGCAGCGCGAAGCTGGTCGGGCGTGGGCTTTGGGCCTGCCTTGCGTTCGAGCTTTTCCTGGGAGCACAGGGACACATCGCGGTCCTGCACGAGCACGCCGCCGGGAATGCTGCGGAACTCGAGCTGGTCCTGGGACGCGGCGTCGGGCGACGCAATATCGCTCAGACCTGCGTCGGCGCGCTGGCCCTGGTGGAGGGCCAGGAGCCGCACATTGGCCCAGCGGGCTTGGAGGAGTGCCAGCGCCTCGGCTGAGTAGGCGGGGGCGATGATGACCTCGAAGAAGTTGTCCTTGTGGGCGAGGCGCTCGGCGGCGAGGGCATCGATGGTTTGGTTCACGGCGATGATGCCGCCGTACGCGGCGATGGGGTCGCCGGCGATGGCCATGTCGATGGCGGTGCGCGCATCGGGCGCGAGCGCGCAGCCGCAGGGGTTGGTGTGCTTAATAACGCACGCGCCGGCCTGCCCGGGCTCCACGCGCAGGAGTGCGAGCGCGAGTTCGAGGGCCGCGGCGCCGTCGTTGATGTTGTTGTACGAGAGTTCCTTGCCGTGGAGCTGCTCGGCGGAGGTGAGGCTGGGGCCGGCGTTGCCCACGCGGCGGCTGGAGAGGCGGTACAGCGCAGCACGCTGGTGCGGGTTCTCGCCGTAGCGGAGGTCGTCGATCTTGACGAGGCTGACGTTGAGGAGTGGCGAGAAGTGCGTGTCGCGCCGGTTGGTGAGGTACGCGGTGATGGCGGCGTCGTAGCGTGCGGTGGCGCTGAAGGCCTCGCCCGCGAGGGACTCGCGGAGCGCGAGCGAGGTGCACCCCTTGTGCTGGGCGAGCTCGGCCTCCACGCGGCCGTACTGCGCGGGGCTCGTAACGACGGCGACGTACGCGTGGTTCTTGGCGCCCGAGCGGATCATGCTGGGGCCGCCGATGTCGATGTTCTCGATGGCCTGGGCGCGGGTGCAGTCGGGCTTGGCCACGGTCTGCTCGAAGGGGTAGAGGTTGACGCAGACAAGGTCGATGCCGGTGATGCCGTGCTCTTTCATGGCCGCGGCGTGGGCGGGGTGGTCTCGCAATGCGAGCAGGCCGCCGTGGACCTTGGGGTGGAGCGTCTTGACGCGCCCGTCCATCATCTCCGGGAAGCCGGTGACGTCGTCGATGGAGATGACCTTGAGGCCGGCCTTGCGGAGGGCATCGGCGGTGCCGCCGGTGGAGATGATCTCGCAGCCGTGGCGCGCGAGGGCCTGGGCGAAGGGCACGAGGCCCGCTTTGTCAGAAACGGAGAGGAGGGCGCGGCGAACGGGGACGAGGTCGCTGGCCGGGATGTCGGCGGGGTTCAGGGCGGTCATGGCGGACGTTAGGGAGATTGACGCGCGACGTCGTGGGATGTTCGCAATGTGTTCGCAATGAGTTTTCGGGCGTGCCAGCCGGATCACCGCAGCCGGTTGCCCGATCTGGCCGTACAAGGTTCCTTCGCAAGCCCCGTGTTCACAGGGCGGCCGTCTTCCCAGAAGTCCCAACTGCGGAGGTGTGTATGAAGCGTGCACTTGTGCTGTGCGGAGCCGCGGGCGCGGCTGTTTCGTTGGCTCATGCTGCGTTCGGGCAGCAGACTGAGGTTGCGCCGCTGCCGATCGGGCCGCGGGTGGTGGCGGGCAGCGTGGGGACGGACCGCGGGCTGACGCTGATGCCGGTGTACAACGCGGTGTATGACCTGTGTCCGAGCACGCCCGCGGCGTTCGGCAATGGGTGTTCGTACGTCATGGAGGACGTGAGCTTTGAGCCGGGGCCGTGGGGCACTCAGTACAACGGGCCGCGCGATGTGATGCAGGTGGACTACATGTTCCAGACGGCGGGGTGGACGGGGACTGTGAACCACCCGGGCACGAACACGCCGACCTGTCGTATCTCTCACATCTTTGAGTTCTATGAACCTGGGAACTTTACCAACTGCCCCATGCTTGGTAATACAACCGCTCTTGCGATTCGTGTGGTGGAGAGCAACTACGGGTCCGGCTTCGCTTGGAACGCCACTAGCCCACCGTTCGACACGCCAGTGAGCCTTGGGACGCGCGTCAACGTATGGGTTGCCATCAAAGCGATCGACCCAATCACGGGCAACCGCATGGCGGACGGCAACACCGGCCTTCTGCAGCCGACGGGACAGACGGCGGTGAACTACGGCATTTGGGCGGGGCGGGTTGGACTGCCGTGCGTCGGATCGACTACGGAAGACTGGGCACGGGATCAGAACCCGGATGGACCAGTCGGTTCACCAGACGATTTTTGCGGCGGGAGCACGCTGACGGGCAGCTTTCCCGGCAACACCAACGACCGCCGGCGAACGGCGTTGGACTTCGCTGCGGGGGCGAGAGTCCTGACTCTGGGCCTCCGCGGCGCCGTCGCGGTGCCCGCGCCCACCACCACGTACGACATCGGCGGTGTGGTAGACGGCGTCACGCCGATGCCGTTCGCGGTGCAGGGCACCCTGCTGCGCTGGGTGCGGGTGACGCTCGCGAACCCCGTGACCGACGAGGCGCTCCGCATGCTGAGCATCGATACTGAAGGCTCAAACGCCGACCTTGCCTTGGCGCTCTACGCCGAGGACGGCACGCTGCTGGCGACCGATGAGGACAGCGGGCACGGCCCCAATGCGCAGCTCACCTTCGGCATGGGCCGCAGCGCAGGGGTGGGCGACGGCGCGCAGTACGACGGGCGCGATGGGCAACTGCCCGCGGGTGTGTACTACATCGGCGTGGCCCGGGGCGGCGCGGCGTTCTCCCAGGGCTTTGTCGTGAGTCTGAGTCCCGCCCCGCCGGACGTGCCGCGGGTGGGGTACGTCAACATCCGCACGAACGCGAACAACGGTGATGCGCTCCCGCCGGCGGTTCCGCCCGTGATCAACCACTTTGACTTCCTCACGCTCGGTCCTGCGTGGACGTTCCCGGCGAGCGACACGTTCCAGGGAACGACCGGCGACGGCAACCCCAACCCCAACCCCAACGACGATGACAGCAGCGCGGTGCTGTGGAACCGGTTCGCGATTGGCGAGACCGGCGCGGACGCTGGGCACTACCTGGATGTGGACTTTGGGACGAGCGACTACTCGGACAACGTTGCGTACCTGTTCAATGATGCGGGAGATCTGGTCGCCTTCAGCGATGATCAATCCAGTCCGAATGCTCTGCCGATTCTCTCGTTCGGCGCTTCTGTACCGCCACGAAGCACCGGACCCACCGTGGCCCGCGGCGCGGCGAACGATCCTTCGAGTGTGTGGGAAGGGCAGGACGGCCAACTGCCGCCCGGCACGTACTACCTCGCCTCCGCGGCGTGGCCCGCGGAAGTGATGACGGGGCCGAACGGCGCTGCACCCACACTCGGCACCGGCCGGCGTTGGCACGTGCGCGGGCTCTCGACCAGCAACATCGGGATGACCGTCGACTACTACACCGGCACGGGGTCCGCGTGCGATTCCATCGACTTCAACCGCGACGGGTTCTTCCCCGACACGGCCGACCTGGCCGACTTTCTGTCCGTCATGTCCGGCGGCCCGTGCTCCAACGGCCCGAATTGCGGCGATATCGACTTCAACAACGATCAGTTGTACCCGGATACGGCCGATATTCAGTCGCTGCTGCGTGTTTTCTCGGGCGGTCCGTGCCTGTAAAGACGGCTTGGTGGGCCCGGTTGCTCGGGTAGGATGTTGCGAGTTTCACACCGAAGGTCCCCATGCGTTCTGTGCCACCACTTGTCTGCGCTTCCGTGCTCGTGCTGCTCGCCGGGCGGGCGGTTGCGCAGCTCGGTGAAGTTCCCACGCTGCCGGTGGGGCCGGAGCAGCGGGTGGGCGGCGTGTTCAGCGACCGCGCAGCCGTTCCGGTGTACAGCGCGTCATACAACGAATGTCCCAGCACATCCTTTGCGATCGGCAACGGCAGTTCGTACGTGCTCGAGGACGTTGTCTTTGACCCGGGCCCGTTCGGCAGCACGTACGCTGGCCCGCGCGATATCGCGGAGTTCTCCGGGATGTTCCAGACGGCGGGCTGGACCTCCACGCCGTTGGACCCCGCCACCAGCACGCCCCAGTGCCGCATCACGCAAGTCTTGGAGTTCTGGGATGTCGGCTCGTTCACTTCCGCGCCCATGCTGGGCACCACCACGCCCTTCGCAACGCGCAGCATCCCCACCAACTTCGGCAGCGGCTTTGCGTGGCCCTACCGCGCACTGCTGAACCCCGTGGTGAGCGCTGGGACCAGGTCGAGCCTCTGGCTCAGCATCCGAGCAATTGACCCCTCGACCGGCGCCCGCATCGCGGATGGGAACACCTCCCTCCAGCAGCCCGCGGGAGAAACAGGCGTCAACTACAGCGTGTGGCTGGGGCGCGTCGGTGACGCGTGCGTCGGACATTCCGAGCCTGACTTCGGGCGCGACCAGAACCCGACGTCACCCTTTGGCGGCACGTTCAACGGCGGCACTTCTTTCATTGTCGGAAACTCGCCGGGGAACGTGAACGACCGCCGACGCACCGCGGCGGACTTCGCGGCCGGTGCCCGCACTTTGACCATGGGACTGTGGGCCGATCTCATCATTGACCCGCCGCCACCGCTCCCCATCTGCCCCGTGCCCGACGGGCCCACCGTGCGGACGTACACCCCGATTGAGCCCGTGCAGTGGGTGCAGCTGTGCCTGCCCGTGGCTGTCCATGACGCGACGCTGCGGTACATGAGCATCGACACTGAGGGGAGCACCCAGCCCATGGCGCTGGGCTTCTACGCCGGGGATGGATCGCTGCTGGCTTTCGACGATGGCAGCGGGAGCGGCGCGCAGAGCCAGCTCACGTTCGGCGTCGGACGATCCGCGGGCGTGGACGATGGCGCACCCTACGACGGGCGCGACGGCCAGCTCGATGCCGGGACGTACTACATGGCCATCGCCGCGCCGGGCTCCACGTTCGCCAGCGCGTTCGTCGTGAACGCACAGCCTCATTCGGGCCAGCAGGTCACGTTCACCATCTCGACCAACGCCAGCGGTGGCGGCAACCTGCCGACACTCGCGCCGCCGGCCCTGAACCACGCCGACCTGACCAGCGGCCCCGCCTGGACTTTCCCCACCGTGGACGCGCTGCAAGCATCGACCGGGCCGGGGGTCCCCAGCCCCTTCGGCGATGCAAGCAGCGGGGTGCTGTGGAGCCGCTTCACCATCCCCGCGCCCGGCGCGAGCAACACCGGCCTCGACACCACCTACCTCGACATCGACGCCGGCGCCAGCGCGGCCGGGGACAATGTGCTGCTGATCTTCAATACGGCGGGCGACTTGGTGGCCTTCAGCGATGACCAGGCACCGGGCACCAACTTCCTGCCGCTGCTCTCTTTCGGCGCGACCAACCCCCTCCGGTCTGTGGCGACTGGTCAATCCCGGGCCGCAGCCAACACGCCGACCGCCGCGTGGCTCGGCCAGAACGGGGACCTCCCGCCCGGCACGTACTACGCCGCGTCCGTCGCGTGGCCGACGGACGTGCTCACCGGGCAGGGTGGCGGCACGCCCGTGCTGGGGCCCAACCGCCGCTTCCACGTCCGCGGCCTGAGCACCAACAACTCGCCGCATGAACTGCGGTTCTACACGGGCTTGGGCTTCAACTGCGACAGCGTGGACTTCAACGGCGACGGGCTGTTCCCGGACACCGCGGACATCGACGACTTCCTCAGCGTCTTCAGCGGGGGCTCGTGCAGCACGGGGACGTGCGGCGACATTGATTACAACAACGACGGGCTGTTCCCCGACACGCTGGACATCGATGCGCTGCTAAGTGTCTTCAGCGGCGGGCCGTGCGTGCGGTAGCCATCATTCACCCTCCACACGCCCGCCCCGCAAACACATCGAGGAAGTCCCGGATGTCCTGCTCGTCGGGGAACAGCGTGTCCTGGTTGAAGTCGATGGTGTCGCAGCCCAGCACAGGGTCACACCCGCACACACCGCCGGAGTACACGCACAGGAACGAGTCGATGTCCGCAACATCGGGGAACAGCCCGTCGTTGTTGTAGTCGATGTCGGTGAGCGGTGTACGCCAGCCGCGGACGCGCGGGCTGGGCATGAGCACGACCGGGCGCAGCATCCCAGCGCCGCTCACGCGCACCTCCAGCGTGTCCTGGCCGCTCGCGGGCACATCACCGACGCTCAGTGTGACTTCATACACACCGGCCGACACCGGCACAGCGCTGCCGATCGTGAGCACACCCGTCGGCGCGGTTCGTGCCACGCTCACTGTGTAGGACGCTGTGACAAGCGAGCCCTGCCAGTCGCGGAGCGTGATGGTCATCACACGCGGGCACCCGGCCTGCACGATGTCGGGCGCGGCGACCTCGCTGCGGACCGCGTCCGGAACTCCGACCAGCCCCGCGCGCCACGCATCAAACTGCTGCCGCAGCGTGTCCACCGGGTCCGGGTCGGCGGACTGCGTCTCCGCCACGTTCATGCCCAGGTAGTACTCGCCCAGCGCGTGCCCCACGCCCGCGCGGAACGTGCCCGCCGTTCTTCCGGCGCTCCCGCCCAGGTTCTCGATAAGCGCAACGCCGCCCGGCGACACGGCCTGCGTCACCACAAGGTCCAGGTCGCCATCGCGGTCCATGTCCGCCAGTTCCAGCGCCGCCCACTGGTGCGATTGCACATCCGGCACGCCCGCGTACACCACCGGAGCGCCGAGTATGCCGCCTTGCGACAGGCACACCGCGAACGCGCTGCTGCCCAGGATCGCAATGTCCGGCGCACCGTCGCTGTTGAGGTCGCCCACGCGGACCTTGCCGGGCGCGAAGGGCAGCGGCGTACGGACCGGCGTCAGCACACCCGCGGTGTTGGTCACGATGAACAGGCTGCGGTCGGTCTGGCAGACAGACACGAGGTCCGTGTCGCTGTCGCCGTCCAGGTCCGCCGCGGCGACGTCCGCCGGCCCCGCCGCGAGCGTGATGGGCGTGCCGGGCGTCAGCACGCCGGCGTTGTTGGCAAGGGGGATGAGCCGCGAGCCGGTAAAGTCCGCGAGCACAATGTCCGCGTCGGTGTCCCCATCGAGGTCACCGGCCGCGAGCGCGATGGGCTGGCCGCCGGTGGCGACCGTGGTCGGCGTGCCGAACGCAATGCCGGTGGGCAGTGCCGCGGTGATCGGAACCACGGAGACGCTGCCACCGATGTAGTTCGCGGTGACAACTTCAGGCAATGGCGTTGCGTCGAGCTGGGCCACCACCACGCTGATCGGCCCCGCGCCGACGGAGGCTGTGGTTTGCGCACCTACACCGCCGGCGGTGTTCGCGGGCCTCGCCATGAGCTGGTTGCCCGAGAAAGCGGTGACAAACACATCGGGGCGGTTGTCGCCCGTCACATCGCGGACGGCGATGCCCCGGGGCCCGCCGGCGAACACGCTGCTCACCGCGGTGTTCAGGCGCATGAACCGGGAGGGAGCCGCGATCGAGTTGCGGAAGATCGAGACGTTGCTCGACCCGTTGTTGGCGGAGAGCACATCGGGTGAACCATCCAGATTCAGGTCCCCCACCGCGACACCAAGCGGTGTCGTCCCCGCGCGGTACGCGGCGAGCCCGGCGTCAAGATCTCCCGCGCGAGCCACGATCATGTACCCCACATGCGCGGACTTGAAGGGCACCGGGGGTGGAGAGCCGCAGGACGTGGGCCCGCCGGTGGTGCACGAGCAGCGGCCATCGCCGCCGCCCACCTGCGCAGCCTCCATCGCGGCCATGAGCTTCTCGGGCAGCCCACCCGGGGTGTTCGCCAAGGCATCGCGTGCATCATTCACGACGTTTGCGCCGGTCAGGATGTTCCCCTGAATCGCGTACACGCAGTCGCCCTCGGGCGTGGTGAACTGGCCCGTGACGCCGCCCGCCCACTGGGCCGCGAGCGGACCGGTGTACGTGCCACCCGCACCGAACACGCCGGTGCTCGCGATACCGTACTGCCGGTTGTTGGCGTTAGTGTCGCCCGTGCGCACGTTCGTGAGGATCGTGGACGGGATGATGCCCTGCAGCAACTGATCCCGGATGATGGTGCGGTTGTATCCGCCGACATCGACCGAAGACTGCGCGCTCGCCCCGCCGCGGCCCGTCACGATCACCGGTGTGCCCTGCTGGAGGTCAAAGCCCTCCAGGCAGGTCGCGCAACCAACCGCCACCTCGCCCGTGCGTGTGTTGGTGACCACGATCGACCAGGTCGCGAGGGAGCTGGACGACACCGCACACCCGGCAAGGAGGGCAAACGCGGAGATTCGGGACCGATGGTTCATGCCGCACCTCTTTCCGTGACGCATCGCCGCAACAGCCCGCACAATCTTCGAGCGCTTGCGGGCCCGGGATTCACAAGCACGGCCCGCCGCTGAACACCGACAGGTAGGAGTCGATATCGGCGGTATCGGGGAACAGCCCGTCGTTGTTGAAGTCCACGTCGCCGCAGGTTGGGTCCAGCGAGCAGGGGCCGCCCGAGAACACGCTCAGGAAGTCGTCGATGTCCGTGGTATCCGGGAAGAGCCCGTCGTCGTTGAAGTCCACATCGTCACAAAGGGACGGCAGTGCGCTCCCGGCGTCCGGACCGGCAAAGGCTCGGTAGCCGGCCGCGCCCTGCTGCGCATCGACCCAGTACCAGTACGGCACGCCGGCCTCGGCAGTCGCGTCGTCAAACTGCGTGCCCGCCGCCGCGGCGATGCCCACCTGCACCGCGCCGGTGCGGGTGCTGCTGGTGTTGCGATACACGGCGAACGAGCCCGCGCCGGGGAGCGCGGACCACGTGACA
The DNA here is from genome assembly GCA_036261855.1 of Phycisphaerales bacterium. Taxonomy (GTDB): domain Bacteria; phylum Planctomycetota; class Phycisphaerae; order Phycisphaerales; family UBA1924; genus BJHL01. The sequence continues at coordinate 45,401 of DATAKA010000136.1, forward strand.
CGCACCAGGCCCGGGAGCGTCGCGTCCGTCGCGCTCATCGTGGGGATGGACACGCCGGTGATCGCAAGGTCGTACGCCTGCGACTGGTCGGGCACGTTGGTCTCATAGACCTTGAAGTAGGCGCTGCCGGGCGGCGAGAGCAGCACGCTGCTCACCGCCTCGGTCGCGCCGGGCTCGCCCGCACCCTGCGTGAACAGGATGATCGCGCCGTTGCCCGTGCGGACTTCCACCACCAGGTCCGCGATCGCGCGGGAATCGATGACGTTGCCCGAGAGGCACGCGCCCGCGCCCGGGCTCTGCGTGCTGGAGTCGTACGACGTCCCGACCGGCGTCAGCACGACATTCGCCACCATCGGGGTGGTGATCGCGACGCGGTAGTAGTCGATGTCGCCGTCGTTGTCGAGCCCCGTGAGCCGGCCGTTCGAGACCGCGGCACCCTGCGTGATCGTGCTTGGGTTGAGCGTGCCGCCCACCGTGAGCGTACCCAGCGCTGTCGCCTGACCGCTCGTCTCGTTGGGCTCGTAGATGTCTCCATAGAACGACTGGACGCCACGGATGTCGTCGTGCTGCGGGCCGTCGTACGCGGAGGAGTAGAACGGCTCCATCAGCTTCGTCGAGGTCGCCGGGCACACGTGCTGCATGCCCAGGCCGTGGCCCAGTTCGTGCATCACCACGTTCCGCAGGAAGCGGTAGGAGTTGGCAGACGACCCCCAGTTCTCCGCGGTATCGATCACCATGTCGCCGCCGGGCGGGTAGTAGTTGAACGCGAGCACGCCGCTGCCGCCATCCAGGTTGCGCCCACCGATGCGCACATCGCCGCGCGTCGTGCCGTTGAAGTTGGACTCAGGAAAGTTCGAACCGTCGTCCCAGTCGTTCCCGCCGCTGGTGATGCGGACGTAGGTGATGCCCGTGAGATACGACCAGCGGTCCACCGCCGCTTGGATCTGCGCAATCCACAGGGCGCGGTTGCCGCCGAACTTGCTGTCCATCTGTGCAAAGAGGTTGCTGGGCGCCTCGGCCTGGCCCTCCCGCCCCGGCAGCATCGTGCCATCGGGCACGAGCGACCAGTACAGTGTGCGGTGGCTGCCCATCGCGCCGCCCCATCGCTCAGCCTGGTTGTACTCCGCACCGCCGCCACGCATCAGCAGGTCGAGCGCGGCACGCTCAGCTTCGGGAGGGGGAGAATCGGGGTCAAAGCAGAACGAGCGTGCGTACTGGGTGTCCTCGGGCCCGGCCCCGGGAAGTGCGCGTGCGCCGACCAGCGAGGCGACGAGCATCACGCCCGCCGCGACACCACAACCGCTAGGGACCACTCCGCTCATTCGCCGCTGATTCATGCTCAAAAGTGTCCTGAGTGCCCACGGACCACAGTGGACACGAAAAAGCCCCTCGCGTCAAGGTTGATCGGCGTCCGATAGCGGTCGATTCTTGAACCTGAAACAGTCTAGAGGCACCAACCCGTACGGCCTCAGCCCTCTTCACCGACTTCCACGACCTCGCCGCCCGTCTCTTCCTCCGCGGCCGCCAGTTCTGCCGCCGTCCGCACGGGCTTCGAGGTGGCCAGCGGCTTGCCGGTGCTGTCCGTCAGCGGCTTGCCGTCGATGGTGCGGATGATCGGGGCGGGGTGGGCCTTGGAATGGGCTTCCAGCGCCTTCTCGAGTTCGGCCCGCTTCTTCTCGTCGAGCTCCGCCCACTTGCCGCGCCCGCGGCACTTGGGGAAGCGCGAGCAGCCCAGCCACGGACCCTTCAGGCCATTGCGCAGGTTGAGCGGAGCCTCGCAGATCGAACACGGCAAGTCGGTCACAAACGCGGGCGGGCTGGGAGCGACAACCTTGCTCTTCCTGTCCAAGTTCAGGATGCCGTCGCACGGCGCCGTCTTGTCGCCGTACTTGCTGCAGCCCAGGAATGGCCCGAACTTGCCCACGCGCTTGGTCATCGGCGCGCCGCACTTGGGGCACGCGACGTCGACCATCTCCGCCGCCGGGCGCGGCTTGCCCTCGCGGTCCACGGGGCTCGCGTAATTGCATTCGGGGTACTTGGAGCACGACAGGAACCGCCCGTTCTTCCCGAAGCGGTAGACCAGGCCGACCCGCCCGCGTCCCTCCTTCTCGCACGTAGGGCAGGTGTACTCGTCGGGAGCGGGCACGGTCTCGGCCTTTGCGTGGACGAGATTGGTCTCCGCGCTGTCCAGGTCCTTCTTGAAGGCCTTGTAGAACTTCCGCAGCATGTCGATCCAGTCGAGGTGCTCTTCCTCAACCTTGTCGAGCTGCGTCTCCATCTCGCGCGTGTATCCCACCTCGAGGATGTCCGGGAAGGCCTCGATGAGCTTGTCGGTCACGACCTCGCCGAGGTCTGTCGCGAAGAACTGGCCCTTCTCTTTCTCGACGTACGCGCGGTCCTGGATCACCGAGATGATCGACGCGTACGTGCTGGGGCGGCCGATGCCCTCCTTCTCCAACATCTTGATCAGGCTCGCCTCGCTGAACCGTGCGGGCGCGCTCGTGAACTTCTGGTCGGCGTGGATCGCGAAGGGCGCAACGGGCTGCTGCTCCGCCAGCCGCGGCAGATTCTGCTCATCGGCCGACTGGTACACCCCCGTCACCTTCATGAACCCGTCGAACACCAGCACGCGCCCGGTTGCGCGGAATGTGCAGGGCGTCTTGGGGTTCGTGCCGCCGGTGATCAGCACGGCGGTGCTGTCCCACTGCGCGGCCACCATCTGGCACGCGACGAACCGCTCCCAGATGAGCGTGTAGAGCTTGAACTGGTCGTCGGTGAGCGCTCGCCGCACGCGGGCGGGCGTCATGTCCACGTTCGTGGGGCGGATGGCCTCGTGGGCCTCCTGGGCCGCCTTGTTGGACGACGAGAAGAAGTTGGGCTTGTCCGGCATGTACTTGCCGCCGAACGTGCGCTCGATGTACTCCCGCGCCATGCTCAGCGCCTCGCCGCTGATGTGCGTCGAGTCGGTACGCATGTACGTGATGAGGCCCATCGGCCCCTCGCCGGGGATGTCGATGCCCTCGTACAGGTTCTGCGCTGCGCGCATGGTGCGCTGCGCGGCAAAGCCGAACCGCGACGCCGCCGCGGCCTGCATCGATGACGTGATGAACGGCGGCGGCGGCCTCGTCGTCGTGCGCTTCGTTTCGATCGACGTGACGGTGTACTTCGCCGCCGGGTCGATCGTGCCCTTCACAATCCGCTCAAACCGCGCCGGCCCCCTGCCGGACTTGTTCTCTTTCGTTGCGACGTCCGTGACGTTCAGCCCAGCGAGGCGCGCGACGTTCTTTACCTTGCCCGTCAGGTCTTCCCACGCGCCGTCCTTGCCCGCGGCCTGCGAGCCGATCGCGAACTTTTCACCGGCGACCTCGATCAGTTCCGCGCGGATCGCGGCGTGCTCGTTCAGCCACCCGCCCCGCGCCTTGAGCGTCGGCGGGTTGTTCTTCTCGTCACGCGTCGCAAGGAACGCCCCCCACTCCTTCCCAAGCCCCGCGGCCTTCGCCATCTCGGGCGTGAAGAACCCCTCGACCGCCCAGTATTCATCAGGGATGAACGCGCGGATCTCGCGCTCTCTCTCCACAATCAGCCGCACGGCAACGCTCTGCACGCGACCCGCCGACAACCCCCGCGCCACTTTTTTCCACAGGAGGGGTGACGCCTGGTAGCCCACGATGCGGTCCACGATGCGCCGCGCCTGCTGCGCGTTCACCCGGTCCTCGTCGATGGGGTGCGGGTTCTTGAACGCGCGATCGATCTCGCTCTTGGTGATCGCCGCGAATACCACGCGTTTGGCCTTGGACGGCGCAATGCCCAGTTCCTGCGCAAGGTGCCACGCGATGGCCTCACCCTCGCGGTCCAAGTCGGTGGCGAACCACACTTCCATTCCGGTGCCGATCGCGTCCTTCGCGGCACGCTTGAGGTCGCTGATGACCTTTTCCTTGCCCTCGCTGATCACGTACGTGGGCTTGAAGTCGTGCTCCAGGTCCACGCCCGGCACCGGGCTCTTGACGCCCTTGGGGTTCTTGCCCGGCAGGTCCCGCACGTGCCCCACGCTCGCCAGCACCACAAAGTCCTTGCCCAGGTACTTGTTAATCGTCTTGGCCTTGCTGGGCGATTCGACGATCACCAGGTGCTTGTCCCGCGCGCTGCCGGCGGTGTAGGACTGCATCTTGCCGCCCCGCCCACCCCGAGACCGCCCCCGCGCCGCCGGCTCCGCGGTGGCGGTGCCACTGGCCCCATCGGTGGGTGCTTTCGACTTTTTGGTGGCGGGCCGTTTGGCCATAAGGATGGTCTCTCAGATGCCGGGGGAGGGCTGTCGCATTCCCTGAACAGGTGGCGTGCGGCTGCGCCCACCAAGCTGAGGAAAGGGGAGGCCGGATCGTATGTCAAGAAGGCCAAGGAAAGGTTTGTGTTTTGTCAGGTATTTTCGGGCCTACTTTGGTGTCTTCAGTGCTTCGACCACCACCTTCTGCCACTCGTCCGCCGGCGTCACGCCCGCATCCAGCACGATGCTGCCGGGTTTCATGCGAAGCCGCTTCAACCACGTGCGCTGGTTCTTCGCGAATCGCCGCGTCTCGATCTTGATCCTTTCAACCGCGTCCTCCAGCGAGCAGCGTCCCTCGAAGTGGTCCACGAGCTGCTTGTACCCGAGCGCCTCCCTCGCGGTGGGCCCAAGCACCCCGCGCTGCCACAGGCCCCTTACCTCATCCTCCAGCCCGCGAACGAGCATGTCCTTCACCCGGGCGTTGATGCGCGGGTTGATGCGTTCGATGGGCCACTCCAGCACGATCAGTCGGTACGCCGACTGAAGGTGCTCATTCCCCCACTGCCGCTGATGCTCCGAAATTCCCCTGCCCGTCAGCCGGAACACCTCGATCGCCCGCACCGTCCGCCGGATGTCGTTGGGGTGCAGCCGATGGGCCGCCTCGGGGTCCACCCGCTCCAACTCCGCCCGCAACGCGGCCGGATCCATGGCGTTCAACTCTGCCCGCAACGCCTCATCCGCCCCCGGCCCCTCGAACATGCCGTCCACCAGCAGCTTCACGTACAGGTGCGTCCCGCCCACGACGATCGGGATAACCCCTCGCGCGCGGCAGTCACCGATCACCGCGCCTGCACGCGCCAACCAGTCGCTCGCCGTGAACCGATCTGTCGGCTCCACAAGGTCAATCAGATGGTGCGGCACACCGCGCATCTCCTCGGGCGTGGGCTTGGCCGTGCCGATGTCCATGCCCCGGTACACCTGGAACGCGTCGGCGGTAATGACCTCCGCGCCCACCCCAATGGCCCGCAGTTCTATCGCCAAGCCCACCGCAAGGGCGGACTTGCCGCCCGCGGTAGGCCCGCAGATCACTGGAATGTCAGCAGAAACGGCCACCCGCCAGCGTACGCGCTACCGCGCCCGCCATGTGTACACGCCGGTCGTCGTGTTGGTGTTCTCCGGCGCGTAGTTGTCCCAGTACTTCATGTTGCGCAGCTCGTCGATCTTCATCCGCTTCGCGCTACCGTCAAACCGCACCACGGCAACAGACCCGAAGTACCGCGCGTTGAGGTACCCGAAGGAACTCTCGCTCGCCCGCGCGTCCCACTGCGTGGCCGCCATGTTCGTCCACCCGTTGGCCATCGTGTACCCGTACGCGTGGTCAGGGTCGCTCATCGGGATGGACGCCGGCGGAAGAACACGGAAGTGCCCATCGCGCCGGTTCGCGGCGGTCGTCGAGTTCGCCGGGTTGGTGTGGTGGCGCCCGTTGCTGTGATACCCCGTGCCCGACACATCACCCGCGCGCGAGCCTGCAAAGACCATCATGTCCGACGGATTGCGCACGTCCGCCGAGCGACGAATGTAGAACATCCCCCCCTGGTCGCGCGGGTTGCCGCCCGGGATGATCGTGTCGTAGCCGCACCGGCTCATGCCGTGGAACTTGTGACCCGAGAAGTTCGTGTCACCGCCCGCGAAAACAGAGTTCAGCCCGAACGACGTGTGCGTCGCCACACCCCCGACATAGCTGGTATCGGGGTACGAAGCGAGCCGATTACCCTCCGTCGTCCGCCCCGCATACCCGCGGTTGCGGAAAAGCTCCTGGTCCTGCTTGTTGATGACCCACACGTCCTCCACCGGCACGCGCGCGTGCTGGATCAGCCGCCACGTCCAGTTGCGCATCGACTCGCGCGTGATCTTGTACGCGGGGTCGTACGGGTCCACCGGGTACATGTCGATGCGGCAGTTGTTCCACCAGATCCAGTACTTGGGCACCCGCGCGGGGATGAGGGTGTCCTGGTAATCGTTCGAGTACACCGCGTGGAACTTCTGGATCTGGGTGATGGCCGCCAATTCGCGCACCGACCGCCCCAAGTCCCGCGCCTTGCCCATGCTCGGCAGCAGCAGACCGATCAGGATCGCGATGATCGCGATGACCACCAGCAGTTCGATGAGCGTGAACGCACGACGGCACAAGCGCATGGCGACTCCTTCCCGTGGACGCACCGACAACAATGACCCACACCCCGCACAGACCCTTGAAGCCCCGCTGGTTGAAGCCACACGCCGGCGCTCAGAACGCCGGGATTGAAGTGCCGACCCCCCAGCGGCCCGGCCAGCCCGAAAACTACCACACCGAAAACTACGACATCAAGATACCACAACTCTCGGTTCCCGTAACCATTTCCACCGAGTTTTTAGATCGGTGCCATCTAACCGCGTTTTTTGCCCGCCAAACGGCCCAGACACCCCGCGTAGGGCATCCACCCCCGCCTCATGTCTACCGGGCCGCCTTCTCGCTCGCCCCCGGCCGCTTCCGCGCCCCTTTCATCGCCGTCTCGTAGTACTCAATCTGCCGCTCCACCGACACCCGGCGCACCGCCTCGCCCAACGCGTCCAACGGCACGTCCTCGATCTTCTTGAAGCGGATGCAGCACTTGCCCATGTCCAGCTTCTTGCCCGCCTTCGCCCACTGGTCGCGCAGCCACTTCTCCTCCGCCTTGTCCGCGTACACCGACATCAGGTACACGGAAATGTGCTGCTTCTGGCTCGCCAGCCCCGCGAACGGCAGCGGCATCTTCGGGTCACAGTGGTACCCCGCCGGATAAATGCTGTGCGGCACGTAATACCCGATCATCCCGTAACTCATCCCTTCCTCAAACCCCTTGGCGAGGTTCTTGAGGATGACATCCCGCACCGCCCCCACCGCGGCCTTGCGGTCGGCAGGGAGTGACGCGAGATATGCCGCGACGGTGGTGGCTTTGGACTGCATCGAATCATCATACCATTGAGGGCACGGACCGCAACAAGGAGCAACACATGGCGAGGAAGCCCATCGGAAAAGGTCAGAAAACAGGCACCAACGGCCCCAGCGGCCAGAAGTCCCAGTCGGCCACCAGCACCTCCCACAAGGGCAGCCGAGTGGAGCCGTCGCACATCACCCAGCAGAAACGCGAAGGCCGCGCCAAGAAGACCGACAAGGGCCGCTGAAGCCATCACCCGCCGGCCTTGAACGACACCAGCGGCCTCAGCGTGCGCACGGCACGGACCAGTTCCCGCTGCGCCCGCAGCACCACCCGCAGGTCCCGGTACGCGCCCGGCGCCTCGTCGCGCAGCGAGTGGGCCCGCGCTTCGTCGTACACCACGCCCCCCATCTGCCGTCGCAGGTCGCCCAACGTCAGCGTTCGTTTCGCGTCACCGCGCGACAGCACCCGCCCCGCTCCGTGCGAACTGGAGCACATCGCCCGCGCCTCGCCTCGCCCCTCCACGTGCACGCTGAACGTCCCCGCCGATCCCGGGATCAGCCCCATCGCGCCCGCCGCGGCGGGCGCTGCGCCCTTGCGGTGCACCAGATAGGCCATCTCGCCATACCTCTCCAACCGCACGAAGTTGTGCGGCGCATCAATCAACGTCCCCCATTCCGCCCGTCCGCCAACGTTCGCCCGCAGAGCCGCGGTCGCCGCGTGCAGCAGCCCCCGGCGGTTCGCCGCGGCGTACCGAACGCACCATTCCTGATCCGCGAGGTAGCCCTGCCCCGAGGCCGTTCCCATCCGCAATCCAGACAGCACCGACCGCACGCCCTCCTTCTGCGCTGCCCGCCCATACGTCGCGGCGACCGCCTGCCCCATGCCGCGTGATCCCGAATGCGCCATGATCCACACCTCGCCCGACTCGTCGGCCTGCACTTCCACAAAGTGATTCCCGCGCCCCAGCGTGCCCATCTGCGTCGGAGCCAGCCGCGCGGCAAGCCGCCGCAGGCCCGCGTCCCGCAGATCGGTCGCATCGGGCCCTTCATCGGGCACCTCCGCCCGGGGTGGCCGCGCCATCACCGCCACGCGCCGGCCCAGCGCCACCAATGCCTGCCGCGCTGCGCTCGGCGTGAGATGACTCACATCGATCCCCTGCACGCGAACTGCGCTCATGCCGCAGCCAATGTCCCCGCCGATGGCCTCGGGGTAGACCACCTCCTGCGTCCCCAGCACACACCCCACGCACACCGACCGCGACGGGTGAACATCCGGCATGACGGCCATGCGCTGCAGGTCCGCCAGCGACTGCATCCGCACAAGCGTGCGCGCCGTCTCCGCCTGCAGGTCGTCCGCAAGCCACATCGCCACGCGCGGATCATGGAGCAGCGACTGCGCCGCCCCGTGATCACCGCGCCCGATCGAAGCCCTGGGGCTTCGTTCATCGTGTTCCATCACTTCATCGTCCATGGGAATCCTCCTCCAGCCACTCCATCACCAGCCCCACCGTGGGGACCCGCTTCCTGCTCACCGTCCTCGCGAGCGTGGTGCGCACCGACGGCGCACGAGCCGCGAGCCACTGCCGCGCCTGCTCCACCTGATGCCTGCGGCAGGCCACGCCCACCCACACTCGCAGGTGAGACCCGGCGCTCACCTGCACATCCATCACCCTCGCCGCCCAGTCGATACCGAACTGCGAGGCGCACACTTCCTGCTCCACCGCGCGCGTCGCCGCTTTCGCGAGCTGCGCGTCCTTGTGCGCGGGTCGGCTCGATGCCTGGTGCCGCCCGTCCTCGCGCCACGCCTCTACTCCGTCGTCGTCGTGCACGTGCGCGCAGAGATCGCGCAGGCGCCGACTGTTGTCCGCTGCCATGGTGCCGCTCCGTTGGTCCGCGCCACCACCACCGCCCGTCAACCCTGGAGTACCTGCGACAAGTGCGCAGCACACCACGGCGACGCGTGATCAGGCACGGACGGACCAAATCCTGTGAGAAAAGATGAAAACTCGGCGGGAAACACCGCCGGGCGCAGCGTCCTTAGCGGACGGGGCCGGCGGAGTTCAGCGACATGTTCGTTGCATTCACAGACATGGTGATACTCCTTTCGCGCGCACAGTGCGGGCAGCCCATGCTATCGGCATTCCGGCGTTTGGCAAGCAGGAAAGTGCAAAAAACGTTATGGCAAGTCGGGGGGGTCTGTTTGCTCCAACGCTCGCCGCACGACCTCTTCATCCCGCACCTTCGTCTTGTGATACTCGCTCCGCGTCCGCATGTACTCCTCGGGGCTCACGTTGAGGTCCGGCTCCACGCCCTTCACGTGGCAGGCGTGCAGGTGCTTCAGGAACGGCACGCACCACTGGCACCCCGTGCCCGCCGACAAGCACTCGCTGATCAGGCTCGCCACCGGCGGGTTCTCGCGCTTCATGTACGCGCGGATCTTCCGCAGCGAGACATGAAAGCACAGGCAGACTTCATCGTCAGGGTTCACAGGGAATCGTACGGATCACAGCGGGCGGGAAACGCGAACAGCAACGATCGCGCCAAAGACCGGGTCACTCTTCACTCCTCACTCTTCACCGCTCACTCTCTCCCGTTCACTCTTCCTCACTCAGCTTCGCCCGCTTGCGCTTCGGCCGCACCGTACGGGACTTCGCGCCCGCCGCCTTCGGCGGCTTGGCCTTGGGCGCGTCGTTCTCATCGACGAAGTAGTCGTCCGCCTCGTCGCTCATCTCGGTGATATCCACGTCCACCGGCGCGGAGTACTCGTCGCTCAGCCACTGCTCGCCCTCGGGGCCCGACGCGTCCCTGCCCTCGATGCGGCGGCCGGACAGCCGGTGCTTGACGCCCTTGCGCCCGCGCGTCACGCGGAGCGTGTTGCCCTCGCCGCCCTCGTTGGCCTCCACCAGGTCGTCCTCACGCTGGCGGCGCGCACGCACCACGATTCGGATCGGAACTTCGCTGAATTCCAACTCCTCGCGGAACCGGTTGGAAAGGAACCGGAGATAGTTCGGCGTGAACATCTCCGGGTGGTTCACCACCATCGTGATCGTCGGCGGCTGCACGCCCGTCTGCGCCACGTAGTACACCTTCGCGAACCGCCCGCGGATGTCCGTCGGGCCGCGCTGGTCGATGATCGCCCGCACCATGCGGTTGAGCTTGCCCGTCGTCACGCGGCTGGCCGACTGCTCGTGCAGCTCGAACGCCAGGCGCAGCGTGGACCGCACGTTCATGCCGCGCTCGCCGCTCATGATGGCGATGGGCGCATACCACAGCCCCTGCAGCTCCTTCCGCATGTACTCCTCGAACATGCCGGGCGTCACCAGCCGGCCCTTGTGGTCCCGCTGGCCCTCCACCAGGTCCCACTTGTTCACCACGACGATCGTGGGCTTGTACGCCTTCTGCGCCAGCATCGCGAGCTGCTCGTCCACCTGGCTGATCTTCTCCGTCGCGTCGATCAGCAGCAGGATCACGTCGGCCCGGTCCACGCTCCGCTGCACGCGGTCATACGCGTAGTGCTCGATCATGTTCTGGAAGCTGCGCTTGCGGCGCAGGCCCGCCGTGTCGATCGCGATGATCGTCTTGCCGTCGGTCTCCAGCCGCACGTCCACCGCGTCGCGCGTCGTGCCGGGGATCTCGCTCGCGATCACCCGCTCCTCGCCCGCCAGCGTGTTGATGAGCGTGCTCTTGCCGGCGTTGCGCTTGCCGATGATCGCGATCAAGAGGTCTGCCGCGGCACGGTGCGCCTCGTCGCCCGACGCGAGCGGCACCAGGCCGTACAGGTTGTCGCTGAACTCGCGCCGCATGTAGTTGTTCTTCGCCGAGACCATCAGCGGCTGGCCGAAGCCCAGCCCCGCGATCTCCGCCGCGTGCGCCTCCCACTTGGGGCCATCCACCTTGTTCGCGACGACGCGGATCGGCGGCAGCTTCACGCGCGTGCGCTTCCCGGCGGTCTTCGCCCCCTTCTCCGTCTTCTCACCCTGCTTGGACCCGTGCTTGAACCCGCCCTCGCGCAGAAGCCTGGCGATCTGCTGGTCGTGCGGCGTCACACCCGCCTGCGCATCCACGATGAACAGGATCAGGTCCGCCCCCTCCACCGCGTTCTGGATCTGCGACTCGATGCTGCCCGTCAGCTTGCCCAGGTCGTTGCCTACCTCGTCGTACCGCCCGCCCTCGGTCACGTACACGCCGAAGCCGCCCGTATCGACGAACTCCACGGGCTTGGGCGGCTGCACCTCGTTCCCTTTCACCTTCATGGGGGGCGGCAGCTCCACGATCGCCGTGACGCGGTCCCGAGTGACGCCGGGCGTCGGGTCGACGATCGACACCTTCGCTCCCGCCAACATGTTCATGAGGCTGCTTTTGCCCACGTTGGGGCGGCCGACAATCGCGACACGAGGAATGGGCATGTCCAAGGGTAGGTGAAAGAGCCCGCCCACGCCGCATTCCATGAACAGGTGAGCAGGTGAAGTGGTGAAAAGGTGAGAATGAGCGGCGCAAGGCCATGACCACCTCACCCGCGCACCCGCGCACCTGCTCACCTGCTCACCTGCTCACCTGTTCCACCAACGAAAAAGCCCGGGCTCAAAGCCCGGGCCTTGTTCACTCTTCACCGTCTCACCCCTCACCGTCTCACTTGATGTCGTCCGGCACGTTCGCGTTCTGGTTCGTGCCCGGCAGCATCTGGCCCGTGGGCGCTGGCTGGCTGCTGCCGCTGCTGAGCTTGGCAAGGTAGATCTCCACGCGCCGGTTCTGGGGCGTGTTGCCGTTCGCGTTGTTCTGCACGGCGGGACGCCACTCGCCCCAGCCCGCGGCCAGCATGCGCTGCGGCGCCACGCCGGCCGACTCAAGCTCGCCGATCACGGAGATGGCGCGGTGGGCAGAAAGGCCGCGGTTGCTCTTGTGCTCGCGGACCGTGTTGGGGTTGGCCATGCGCTGGCTGTCGGTGTGACCCTCGACAACCACGTCGTAGTGCGCTGCGCTGCTCGTGTTGAGCACGCCCGCGAGCTCGCGGAGCGCCTGCTGCGCCTGGCTCTTGACCGCGGCGGAGCCGGAGTCAAAGGAGAGGTCGCTGGCGATCCGCAGCATGCCGCGCTGCGCATCGAACGCGATCAGGTTGCTGTACTTGCTGGCGAGATCGGTCAGGTCGCCGCTGGTCTGCGCATCGAGCGGACCAAACTGCAGCCCCGCGATGCGGTCCTGCATGCCGGCGTAATCACGCATGGCGCTGTCCAACTGATTGCGCAGCTGCGCGTTCTCCGCCTGCAGGCTCGCGAGCGTGCCCTCACCCTTGCCGACGCTGCCGCGCATCTGGTCCAGGGCGAGCATCGCCTCGTTGCGTTCGCGCTCAAGTTCCTTGTTCCGCGCCTCGCACGACGCGTACGCGTCACGCACGCGGTCGTACTGGCTCTGGTTGAGACAGCCGGTCAGGCCCGACAGAGTCGCGCCGCCGATCACCACCGCAAACAAGCCGCGAGCCACAACGCCGATGTGATGCTTCATTTTGCACTCCCTTGCGACCAACGTCATCCGTGCCGCGCACTCGACCCTGAATGCGCACCTTCACTTCCCTGCGGTGGTCTGGCTTCACTGTAGAGGAATCCGCCCACCGACGCCACCCCTACGGCCACTTTTGCGCTCATCAAGTGACAGCTTTTTCCCACCCGCGCCGAACCTGCTGCCCCTCCATCATTCCCCGCACTCCTCACCGTCCCACCCCCGTTCCCGCCGATACTCCACCGATGCCCCCCGCCACTACCTTTAAGCTCCGCATCGACGCCGACGCCGCCATCGACGGCACCGGGCGGGCCCAGTCCCCCGCCTCCATGCTCGTCGAAGTCGCGCAGACAGCCGAGGTCCTGGAAGGAACCCCCGCCGGCCGGGTGACCCTCCTCTCCATCGATCACCCCCAGCGCATGGACAACGACCCGCGCGCGACCGGCGCCTACCGCGCCGACTACACCGGCTGCGTGCTGATCCCCGGCCTCGTCAACGCCCACACCCACCTCGACCTCACCCACATCGGCCCCCTGCCCTTCGACAAGTCGCAGGGGTTCACCGGCTTCATCAAAACCGTCCTCCAGCACCGGCTCTCTGACGACGCCAAAATTGCCGACAGCGTCTCCAAAGGGATCACCCTCTCTCTGAAGGGTGGCGTGGTCGCCGTCGGCGACATCTGCGGCGTCGCCAACGGCCAGCCCTGCCTGACCCCGTTCCACACGCTCCGCAAGTCCCAACTCTCCGGCGTCAGCTATCTTGAGTTCTTCGCCATCGGCAACACACCCTTCCCGTCGCTTCCACCCGGCGGAGCCACGTGGGAATCGCTCGCATCCACCCCCGAAACGCGTGTCCGGCTCGGCCTGTCCCCCCACGCGCCGTACACCGTCTCCCTCGACGCATACGCCCAGGCCGAATCGCTCGCGGCCAAGCACCATCTTCCTCTCTGCACCCACGCCGCGGAAACCCCCGAGGAGCGCGACTTCATCGCCACCGCTTCCGGGCCGTTCCGGTCGTTCCTTGAGAGGGCGGGCTGGTGGAACGACGCGGTCGCAGGCCCCGACGGCGTGGGCCAAGGCAAGACGCCCCTCCGCCACTTGATGCAGCGGCTCGAGGCCTCCCCCTACCTGCTGGCCCACGTGAACCAATTATCGAGCGAGGACCTGCGCGTCCTGACGCACACCCACTCCGCCATCGCGTACTGCCCGCGGGCGAGCCACTACTTTGACGCCGCCAGCCACTTCGGCCGGCACCGGTATCAGGACATGCAGATCGCGAATCTCTGCGTCGCGCTCGGCACTGACTCGGTGATCAATCTGCCACCCACAACCACCCAATCCAAGGGTCGCATATCCACTCTCGACGAGGCCCGATTCCTCTTCCAGCGCGACGAGACCGATCCCCGCCTGCTGCTCGCGATGTGCACCATCAACGGCGCCCGCGCGCTGGGACTGTCCACGGCTGCGTTCCGGTTCCCGACGACGGGCGACTGGGGCACTTCCGGTGGCCAGGAGATCGCCGGGATCGTGGCGGTTCCCGCCCCGGCCAAGGCCGATCCCTTTACCCGTCTCATGGCCTGCGACACCGCGCCGGACCTGCTCGTGCTCGGGCAGCCGCCGTTCGCCTGACGTCCCGGCCGCGTCGGGCGGTCCGTACCTTCTTTCATGCCCCGTGCGCCCCGGTCCTTCTTCGAGGGTCCAGCCGAAAGGCTCGCCCCGCGCCTCATCGGCTGCACGCTCGTCCGGATGCTCGACGGCGAACGTCTTGCGGGCCGCATTGTCGAGGTCGAGGCGTACGCAGGCGTCAAGGACACCGCGTCCCACGCGTACAACGGCCGCCGCGGGCCCAAGAACGAGGCGATGTACGCCCGGGCCGGCACGTCGTACATCTACTTCACCTACGGCATGCACTTCTGCATGAACATTGTGTGCGGCGAGGTGGACCAGCCGGTTGCGGTGCTGCTGCGTGCCCTGGAACCCGTGGAGGGTCTTGAAACGATGCACCACCTGCGCACGGGCGCCCGGGCCAAGCCGCTCCGTGACCGCGATCTCTGCTCGGGTCCGGGCAAGCTCTGCCAGGCACTCGCCATCACTCGCGATCAGAACCTGATCGACATGACCACCAGCCGCGAGTTCTTTCTGGAGGTGCCGACAGCCCTCACCTCGGCCCGCTCCCTTGCCCGGACACCCCGCATCGGCGTCGGTTCCGGCCACGGTTGGGCCGAGCGACCACTGCGCTGGGTGCTGAAGGGCAACCCGCACGTCAGCGTGCCTGTCCGGCCTGCCGCTCGGAAAAAGTAAGGTTCGCACGCGCCCGCGCCCAGCACTCCCCCTAACCATTCCGTGGGCAAAGTGATCGGCGGGCGAACATCCGTATCCCCCGCCCGAAACTGGGCATCGAATTCTGGCGTAAAGGGTGTCGAATCTGGCACCGGATGTGCGATGTGTGTAGACCGACGGGACCGGCACCCCGGCCCCCTCGTGGAGAACGACGGCGTGAGTCAGCAGATCGACTGGAAGTCCATCCGAGCGAAGGCGGGCCCGTTCCCGCCCAAGGCGTACGAATTTGTCCGCCAGGGTCTTGCATTCACCGCCAGCGCCGTGCACGGCGACCGGGCGGAGGAAGGCCCTGAGGGCTCGCGCCATGTGTCCGGCCAGCAGCTGTGCCTGGGCCTCAAGGACTTTGCCATCCGCCAGTACGGCCTGCTCGCCAAGCCCGTGCTCTCCTCCTGGCACATCCGCTCTACCGGCGACTTCGGCCGCATCGTCTTCGCGATGATCGAGGCCGAGATGATGCGCAAGACCGACGAGGACACGCCGGAGGACTTCGAGAACGTCTTCGACTTTGACGACGTCTTTGCCGATCTCGACGCGATGCAGTAACCATCCCTCGCCGCGGCCGCTGGTCAAAGCCGGGCACACCCCTGCTATTCTGGTGCCATGCAGCAGTCCCCGGGGTCCACAGCCAAAGCAGCCGGCACCAGGCCCGCGTGGCACGCGCTCCACCTGTGGCAGATCCAGCCGCTGCGCGACGCGCTGCTGATCGCGGCCATCGTCGGCATCCTGTACGTGGGCTACGTCCTGAGCGCGGTGACGGTCCCGCTGCTGCTGGCGCTGCTGCTGGCGTACCTCTTTGAGCCGCTGGTGCGGTGGCTGACCGGCCGTTTCAAGGTCAGCCGGTCGTTCGTCGCCGTCATGATCATCATCTGTGCCGGGCTGGCGGTCGTGGTCCCGGCGGGGCTGGGCCTCACCTTCGGCGTGCTGCAGGGCACGCGGCTGACCGAGGAGCAACTCTCCAACGTCCAATCACTCATCAAGAGTGTGGACACGCCCGAGGACCAGAACCTGCGGAACGCCCTCCCTGGCGACCGCTGGAAGCAGCTCCGCGACTGGCTCGTAGAGCAGCAGGCCCGTGCAAAGATCAACGAAGCAGTCACTGCGGCGCGGAAGGCGGCACTCGAGGGCGGATCGCCCGATGCCGAGCCGCCCGCGGCACCGACGAACATCGACCCTTCAACGACGCAGGCAGGCCCACCTTCTCCCGGCGGCGTCATCGAACAATCCGTTTCCGGTGCAGTTGCCGAGGCCACCAGCCGCGGCGTCGAATTCCTGCGGGCCAACACCGCGGAAATCGGCAAGGGTGCGTTCCAACTGGGCGCGAACCTTGTCAGCAGCGCGTGGTCGGTCATGGCAGCGCTCTTCCGCATCGGCTTTGCCGCATTCCTCACCGGCTTCTTCTTTTTCTTCTTCTGCCGCGGCTGGGCGGACGTGACCAAGTTCTGGCAGGGGCTTGTGCCGCAGGACCATCGCGCCCGCGTGTTCCATCTAGTGGAAAAGATGGACCGCGTCGTCGCCGGCTTTGTCCGCGGCCGGCTGACCATCTGCGCGGTGCAGATCGTGTTCTTCACGCTGGGCTACTGGATCATCGGTTGCCCGGCGCCGCTCATCGTCGGCCCGCTCGTGGGCCTCCTGACGCTCGTGCCCTACGCCGCGGGGCTCGCGATGCCGGTCATCGTGCTGCTCATGGCGCTCAACCCGGAAGCGCCGGACGGGTTCCGCAGCGCATGGTGGTGGGTCATCGGGGCCCCCCTGGTGCTCCAAGGCCTGAGCCAACTCCTGGACGACTACGTCCTGAGCCCGATGATCCAGGGCAAGAACACCGACCTCTCGATGCCGCTCATCCTCTTTGCCAGTATCTCCGGCGGCCTGCTCGCGGGCTTCTACGGCCTGCTCGTCGCGATCCCCGTCGCGGCGTGCGCCAAGATCCTCATCGAAGAGATCATCATGCCGAAGATCAAGGCGTGGGCCAAGGGCGAGGTGAAGGACCCGCTTCCCATCGGGACCGACTGACGTCAGGCGCGGCCGCTGGCGGCGCTGAGCACGCGCCCGGGCACTCCCACCACCACCGCGCCGTCGGGCACGTCCCGCGTCACCACCGCGCCGGCACCGATGACGCACCGCTCGCCAATGCGCACGCCCGGCAGGACGCGGCTGCCCAGGCCCACGAGCGTGTCACGCCCGATGCGGACGTTCCCGCCCAGCACCACGCCCGGGCCGATGTGCGTGTTCTCACCCACGTCACACTCGTGCTCGATGATCGCGCCCGTGTTGATGATCGCGTGGGCACCGATCACGGCCGCGGGCTGCACCACGCACTGCACCGCCAGAAGCACACCGGGGCCCACGCGTGCGCGGGCGTGCTGCAGCATCGCGGGGTCACACCACCACACATCGGCGAACACGCACTCCGCGAGCCCAGCGCTCAGGACGCGCCGACGAGTGGGCACATCTCCCACGGCCAGGACGGTGGGCGTCTGCGACCCGCGAGCCTCCATCAGGCCGCCGAGCCATGCGAGACCACCCTTGGCCGCGCACACCGCCTTCGGGTTGTCGTCGTAAAAACCCTCGACGTGGAAGCCGGCGAGGCCCGCGACGTGCGCGACCACCAGCGCGTGACCGCCGCCGCCGAGCAGGCGGAGCGGTCGCGGCGTTGTGGGGGGCACGGGCACGCCACCAGCGTATCGCCACTACCCTCCTTCATGCAACCCGTGCGCATCGCTGCTGTGCGGTACCTGAACACCGCGCCCCTGGTCGAGGGCCTGGATCACGTCGATGGCCTCACGCTCCTGCCGACAGTCCCCAGCCGCATCGCGCCCATGGTGCTCGACGGGTCCGCGGACATCGGGCTGGCTTCCATCATCGACGGGGCCGATGAGCGGCTCACGCTGCTGCCCGTCGGCATGATCGGCTGTGATGGGCCCACGCTGACGGTGCGGCTTTTTTCCACCGTCCCGTTTGATCTCGTCACGGAACTGTGCGCGGACACGGACAGCCATACGTCGGTGACGCTGGCGCAGCTCATCCTGCGGCACCGCTTCGGCGTGCGCCCCGTGGTGCGTGCGTTCGACGCCCGGGAGCGCATGGCCATCGACGCCGGCCCGGCCCCGACGCCGACGCTCGACGAGGCCTGGCCGCAGACCCTGCTGCTCATCGGCGACAAGGTCGTGACCGACTCACCGCCCGCTGTGCGCTACCCGCACCAGATGGACCTTGGCGAAGCGTGGAAGGAGTGGACGGGCCTCCCGTTCGTGTACGCGATGTGGATGTGCCGCACGCGGGACCTTGCCGACCAGTCATTGCGTGAGCGGGTGGAAACCGCCGCGATGCTGCTGGAACGCCAGCGCCTGCACAACGCCACGCGTCTGGACTGGATCGTGGACGCACGGGCTCCCAAGGCCCGCTGGCCCACGGACCTGGCCCGGCGGTACGTCGGATCCCTTCTGCGCTATGGCGTGGGTGAGCGTGAACGCGAGGCGGTGGTGCGGTTTCTTGCGCTCGCGTACGAAGCGGGCCTCTCACCTTCCGGCGATGTGGCCTGGGCCGACGCCGCGGTGCAACGCTGACGTCCCCCGCCCCCCCCCGTGCCCCCTCTCCCCGTCATCCCGGCCCCGGTCCTCCGCTCGCTGGAGTTGCAGTTGCGCCACGCGCCGCGGGAGACGCTGCTGCGCGACGTGGAACGCACCGAGGCCCTCGCCCGCGACATCGACCCGACCATCCAGTACCCGCACGAGTGGATCATCTTCCGAGTGACCGGCTTCCGGCCCGACAACGCCCCGCCCGGCACCGTCATCGGGAAGGATCTTCTGGCCGCGCTCTCGCCCTTTGCGGAGGTGCTGTGCGCGCGGGCCAAGCTGCTGGCCAGCGAGCTGCCCGACGGGGCGTTCGTGCGTGCATCCATGCTCGCGCGTGAATGGAACGCGAGCGCGGCGACCCTCAAGCGGTGGCGGCGTGCGGGACTGGTGACGCGCCGGGCGCTGGGCGATGCGGGGCGCGAGGAGGTCTGGGTCTCGCGCCTGTGTGCTGAGCACTTCCGCGCTGCACACGCCCCATCGCTCGCGAGGGCGCAGAAGTCCGTCCGGCGCACACCGGGGGAGCGTGACGACATCGTCGCAGAGGCCCTCGCGCTGCGCACCCGGGGACTCTCGCCGCACGCGGCAGCCCGTTCCATCGCGCAATCCACCTCGCGCAGCGTGGAGGGTGTCCGCCACGTCTTGCAGATGGACCCGCGCACCAGCGGGCTCTTTGCACGCCCACGCCGGGCCGCCGCCCACCCGGACCGCCGCCGCGGAGCGTTGCTGCGTCTGTGGCGCGCCGGTGCGGACCCCGTGGACCTTGCGAAGCTCGCGCATAAGTCCGTGCCGCTGACGCGGCGTGAGATCAACATCGCCCGCGGGTCACTCCTGCAGGAGTGGCTTGACGCGGGCGCCTTTGACGTGCCGGGCGATGTGACCGATGATCCCCAAGCCCTGCATAGGCCGACGTTCTCAGCGAACGCCGCACTGCTCCTGATGACCGCGCCCAAACCGCTGAACGAGCTCCTTGCCGACTGGCGTTCGCGCGCGCCGCTGCCGCGCGCGAGCGAGCACGCCCACGCGAACACCTACCACGCGTTCCGCGCTCGTGCGGCGGCCATCACCGCCGAGCTCAACCGGCTGCACCCCAGCGCGCACGCGCTCGACGAGGCCGAGACCGCCTTGCGCACCGCCAGCCTGCTCCGCGTGGTGCTGGTGCACTCGCAGCATCGCCTGATTGTGGAGACCATCGAGACCCGCGCTGCATTGCCGCTAGATCGACTGCTGCCAGTCCTGACCGTCCGGCTGCTCCGCGACGCCGTCGCCACCGCCTCGACCGCCGTGAACCACTTTGACCCGTCCAAGGGCGGACGCCTCGCCGGCCCTGTCGGCCTCGCCGTGGACAAGGCATCGGTCCGCACGCTGCGCGACGCGATGCCACCCAAGGCGTCCACCCGCGCGATGGTGCTGCAGCCGGAGGCGACGATCACCCTCCCGCCACTGTCCCCCTGGGACCGGGCGCTGCTGCCCGACCCACGCTTGGTGCCCGCTGCGCGCGACCCGCGGGCCCGCGCTGCCGACCCGGGCCTCGCGCTGCTGGCCGACCGCTTTGGGCTTGCGGGCTCGCCACCACAGACGCTCCGTCAACTGCGGGCGGCTCGCGGCCTCACCGATATCGCTGTCGCGCACGCCGTGCAGCGCGCCCTCGCACGCTGCCTGCGCAACAATCCGGCGTGACAGACCCACGCCCCACCCCGTCCGCCCCCGGCGAGATCGCCACCGTCGAGCTCATCGTGGGGATGGAGGTGCACATCGAGCTGATGACGCGCACCAAGATGTTCTCACGCGTCGCCAGCCCCGCGCACGCCGATGCGCACCACGAGGGCAGCGCCCACAACACGCTCATCGACGCCGTCACCCTCGCGCTGCCCGGCAGCCTGCCGGTGATGAACAGGGCCGCTGTCGAGATGGCCATGCTCGTCGGGCTCGCCCTCAACTGCCGCATCGCGGAGTTCACGAAGTGGGACCGCAAGTCCTACTTCTACCCCGACATGCCCAAGGCGTACCAGATCAGCCAGTACGACCTGCCGCTGTGCTTTGACGGCGCCTTCGACCTGCCCGCGAGCGATGCGCAGGGCTTCCCGGACCTGGGGAAGCCGTCCCGCCGCATCGGCATCCTCCGCGCACACCTCGAGGAAGACGCGGGCAAGCTGCTGCACGAGGCGCCGGGCGGGCACGCCATCGACTTTTCCATCGTTGATTACAACCGCGCGGGCACGCCGCTGCTGGAGGTCGTGACGCAGCCGAACTTCCGCGCGGCGGACGAGGCGGTGCTCTTCGCGAAGCTGCTGCGGCAGACGTGCCGCGCCCTGGGCGTGACGCAGGGCGTGATGCAGAAGGGGCACATGCGCTTTGAGCCCAACATCAACTGCATCCTGACTTTGAAGGACGGCACCACCGTCCGCACGCCCATCGTGGAGGTGAAGAACCTCAACTCGTTCCGCTCGCTCAAGGGCGCGATCGAGTTTGAACTCGCCGACCAGCCCCGACGCTGGGCCGCGGATGGGCGTGTCATGGGCCCGGGCACCAAGACCACCCGCGGCTGGGACGACCATGCCCAGCGCACCATTGTGCAACGCGAGAAGGAGGATGCCCACGACTACCGCTACTTCCCAGACCCCGACCTTGTGCCCGTGCGCGTGGACGACGCGTGGCGCTCGCGCGTGGCGGCACGCCTGCCGCGCCTGCCGCTGGACCGCTTCCGCGAGTACGTCACCGACTTTGCTCTGGGTGTGAAGGAAGCGACAGCGCTGAGCGAAGAACGGCCCGTCAGCGACTTCTACGACACCGTCACGGACAGGATGGTTGCCCACGGCGTTCCGCGCTCCCGCGCCGGCAAAGCCGCGGCCAACATGCTGCTGCAATCCGGCCAGAAGCGCGCGAATGAACGCTCCGCCGCGGACGCTGTGCTGCTCCACGAGCTGGGCATCACCGCCGACGAGGCCGCGGCGGTCGGCACGCTGCGCGAGCATGGGAAGATCAGCAACCAGTCACTCGACGAACTCTTCGGCCTGCTCTGCACGCCCGACGAAGTGCGGGTGCAGGACGGCACGGACGCTTTCGCCCGCGTGGAAGCACTCGCACGCGCCAAGGGCTTCCTCATCCAGCGCGATGACGCGGCCCTCGCGGGGTGGGTCGCCCGCGTCATCGCCGAGAACCCCAAGGTGGCGGACGATGTCCGCGCGGGGAAACTCCAAGCGGCGGGCCGGCTCGTGGGTGAAGCGATGAAACTCGCGGGCGGCGCGGCGGACGCGAAGACCGTGCGAGAGGCCATCCTCAAGGCGCTCGGCCAGGGGTGACGCTGCGAGCGGATGCATCGACGCAGCGGAGGAAGACGGCGGCCTTGTCCATCGTCTCCCGCCACTCCGCCGCAGGGTCGCTGTCAGCCACGATGCCCGCGCCCACGCTGTAGCTGATCGTGCCATCGGCAACGCCGTCGAGCGTTCCCGCGCTGGGCAGCCCATCGATCATCGCGGTGCGGATCGCGATGTTGCATTGGAACGCGCCGCTGTCGCTGAGGAACCCGATGCACCCGCAGTACGCGCCGCGGGCCCTGCCCTCCAACTCGCCGATGATCTGCATGGCCCGGACCTTGGGTGCGCCCGTCACGCTGCCGCCGGGGAACGTCGCGGCGATCACGTCCCACCATGTGCGACCCGCGCGGAGCGTGCCCGCGACCGTTGCCGTGGCCTGGAGCACCCCAAGCCCCTCGTGGCGTTCGATGGCCCGCGCCCGCTCCACGCGCACCGAGCCGAGGTCGCAGACGCGTCCCAGGTCGTTGCGCATCAGGTCCACGATCATCGTCAGTTCCGCGCGGTCCTTCTCGGCGGCTTCCAGCTCTCCGGCCGGGTGCCCGGCGGGGCGGGTGCCTTTCATCGGCC